>JAUVBY010000116.1 GCA_030590945.1 Gammaproteobacteria bacterium
GGCCGCCCTTATACGGTTGCATTCGCTGCCGAAACTGAAAACCTGCAGGCCAATGCCTTTAAAAAACTCGTGAGTAAAAAACTTGATATGATTATCGCCAACGATGTAAGCAAGCTCAGTATCGGCTTTGGTACTGACCAGAACCAGGTCCTGATGATCACGCACGAGCAGGCCATCGATAGCGGTATTCAGAACAAACTGGAACTGGCTAATACCATTTTGCAGCACATTTCCAGGCATCTGTAAAGTGTTTGTGAACCTGCCTTAACTAACCATAGACATACTTCATGAGTCAAACCATCCAGGTCAAAATCCTCGATCAGCGAATCAAAGGCGAATTTGGCCTGCCCCACTATGCAACCGAAGGCTCAGCCGGGCTGGATTTACGCGCCTGCCTCGATTCTGAAATCACGCTCGAGCCTGGAGAAACGCAATTGATTCCCTCCGGCATTGCGATCTATATAAATGATGCATCGCTTGCAGCTGTACTGTTACCGCGCTCGGGAATGGGCCATAAACATGGCATCGTGCTGGGAAATCTGGTGGGGCTGATTGATTCGGATTATCAGGGACAGGTTTATATTTCCTGCTGGAATCGGGGCCGGAATGCGTTCACCATTGAGCCGGGAGACCGGATCGCACAAATGGTTTTTGTTCCAGTGGTACAGGCAAAATTTGACGTAGTAGATGAATTCAACGAATCAGAACGCGCCGCAGGCGGATTCGGTCATACCGGCCAAAATTAAGGATAATCAGGCCAGCGTTAATGCCCCGATAAGTAAGAAATGATAGACGCAACGCTCATATTGCGTTAAGTTCGCCCCGCTAAAATGCGCATCTAACAAATCTAAACAATTTTCAAACTGGAGAGAAAAAATGAAAGCAGTTAAAACACTTCTCGTTGCAGGCAGCCTGATGTTGGTAGCAGGCACTGCACTCGCAGACGGCGAATCCGTTTATAACAGCGGCTGTGCTGCCTGCCACGCAACCGGTGTAGCCGGCGCGCCAAAAACTGGTGACAAAGCCGCCTGGGCTAACCGTGTTACGCAAGACATTGAAGTTATCTATGACCACGCCATTAACGGCTATCAGGGCGAAAACGGCGTCATGCCTCCCAAGGGCGGCTTCATGAATTTAAGCGATGACGACATCAAACTGGTTGTTGATTACATGGTAGAAGCCAGCAAGTAAATCTCTCGTTTTAAGTGTCGTCAAAAGCCCGGCTTAGCCCGGGCTTTTTTGGGCCTAAAAAACCCCGGGCATGGCTTCCAGGAACGCCTGTGCCGAACACTAATATAAATCATAGCGAGCCCAAACCTCAATTATCGCAACACTAATGCTTCAAAACAGGTAATACCATCGCCCAATAGAATCATTTGCTTGACAGCACTCCTTATATCCACGATCATGCCCGTTAATCGTTAGTTAATGTATGCATGTCATTAATTTATTACATAAATATAAAATATTCGATTAACCTTATCGTAGAGTCTTTTAATACCATCATGGCTCACGGTCAGATTTTTACTCTTAACGAAGGAGAATTTGCAACAATGAAATCCAATTTTAAGCAACTGGCGCTGAGTGTCACCATTACGAGCTTAATGGCCGCCATGCCGATGAGCGCATCTGCAACCAACGGCAATCAGGCTACGGCTGCCGGACAAAGCGCACGCGGCGTAGCGGGCGCGGGTATTGCCTATCCACAGGACACGTTGGCGAGCTCGATTAACCCGGCCGCCGGTGTACACATTGGTAACCGTATTGATGCAGGCCTGGAAATATTTATGCCCGACCGGGATTTGACACTCGGCGGCATGACCTTCGATGGCAACGAATCCGATACTTTTTTAATTCCGGAATTCGGCTGGAATAAAATGATCGGTGACGACAAAGCGTTTTCCATTATCGTGTCTGCTGCGGGTGGCCAGAATACCGATTACAAATTTCATCCCTTGCTGGGCGGCCCTACCGAGGTAGATCTGGCGCAGTTATTTATTCAGCCCACATATTCTGTGAAGGGTGAAAAGCACTCTTTTGGTGCGAGTTTGAATATCGTCTATCAGACGTTTGAAGCTAAAGGCCTTGGTGCGCTTGCCGGCGCTTCTTCTGATCCAGCAAATTTCACTGATAACGGGTCTTCCGACGCGTGGGGCGCTGGTCTCAGCCTGGGCTGGATCGGCGAAATTTCAGATAGCGTGTCTTTGGGCGCGATGTACCAATCTGAAGTTGGCATGGGAGATTTCGATGAATACGTGGGTTTATTTCCAGGCGGGTCGGTTGATATCCCGGAAAAATATGGTATAGGCCTTGCACTTGCCGCTTCGGACAAGGTGGACCTGTTGTTTGACGTTACTCAGGTAAATTATTCGAAGACTAATGCCCTGGGCAACTCTACGGAGGGCGATGGCATGTCACCATTGGGTTTCTCAAGTGGACCAGGATTTGGTTGGAATGACACCACTGTTATCCGACTGGGCGCGGTCATCCGCTCAAGCGACAAAGCCACATGGCGGGTAGGTTATAGCAACAGCGACCAACCCGTACCAAACGAATCGTTTAATGACGCATTTTTTAATTCGTTGACACCAGCGGTTACCACTGAACACGTCACCTTAGGTTTCACCTACATGATTAATCCGGGGTTGGCAATCACCGGTTCATATGTTCGAACACTGGATGAAACTCTGGATGGTAACGGCACTAAGTTAACCGAGCCGGGAGCTGGAACACCGGCCGCTGATTTGCGCATGGACCAGAATGCCTACGGTATATCGTTTGGCTGGCTTCTGTAAATCTGCTGACATCCTGAATTCAAAAGAAGGCGGTAATACCGCCTTCTTTTTTAATTGCACCTTATATATTAGCATATGCTGTTTTTTGCCGTCCCAAAGTATCCTTTTCTTGACAGCCCCCGCCAGTTCGTAGAATATCCATATCTCACCTCACAACCTTTTGTAAACCTGAGGCCTTTTTCATCAATCAAACGAAATTTGGGTTTGATATGAACGACACAATTACTAATCAATTTTGGAATTTTCCCAATGAAATTAACTTTTAGAAAATTAGCGCTAAGTGCCGCTATTACGAGCGTACTGGTCACGTTGCCCATGAATGCTTCTGCAACCAACGGTATTTTGCCAGTTGGTACGGGCATTGTTTCTCAAGGTGCCGGCGGTACCGGTGTAGCAAATGCCTCTGATGGTATGTCCGCAGCGGACAACCCCGCCTTAGCCGCTGATGTCGGCGCAGGCTGGAGTGTTCAATTGACGGCCTTTAATCCCAATCGCTCTGCGGACGTTGGTGGTGGCTATGTGGATAGCGAAAGCGACTGGTTCCCGATTCCCGGTGGCCACTGGTTTACCAATGTCAATGATACCACGGTCGCGGGTATTACTGTTTCAGCCTTAGGCGGCATGAATACAGATTATCCGCCTGCACTGTTTGGTGCTCGTGCTGGATTTGATTTATCGGGCGTAATCATTGCGCCTACCATCGCCAAACAGGTATCCGACACCGTTTCACTTGGTGGCGCGATATTATTTGCCTATGAGCGCATGGAAACAACCGGCCCTGGCGGCATGACCGGCTTACCAAAAGATGAGACTGATAGCGCAACTGGTTGGGGCTTTGAACTGGGTATCGCAGTTAAAGCCGGACCCAGCACTACCCTTGGTCTGGATTACCAGTCGGAAATCAATATGGGCGATATGGAAGAACACGCAAAATTTATTTTTGCACCGGCTAGTGATCCATCACTCCCCCTGCCCGCAATCTGGACAGCAGGTATCACCCAACAAATCGGTGAGAACTGGAAAGTTTCCGCTGACGTTTCGGATATTCCCTGGTCTGATGCCGGCGTGATTGGCGAATTGTTCCAGTGGGAAGACCAGACCGTCTATAAAATTGGTGCAGAAGTCCAGATTGACGAGACAATGGCGCTTCGTTTTGGTTTCAGCCATGCCGATAGCCCAATCCCTAATACTGCGGTGGGATTTAATATTCTGGCACCTGCGGTGACCGAAGATCATTATACCATCGGTTTTTCTAAAACCATGGGCAACGGCATCCTGCATGGATACTATGCCCGCTCAACTGAAAATGAACAACACCAGGCCGGTGGCCCGGGTGGATTGCCCAGCATCAAGATGGACCAAAATGCTTTTGGCCTTGGATGGGAAGTCAAACTCTAATCCCTGTTTCATAGCAGTTTAAAAGAAGGCGGTTTTACCGCCTTCTTTTTTTTGCCCAAAATTTTTGCCGGTATGCCGGCTACAAATTAACCAGGATCAAGGCAAAGCCCGGGTGAAAATATTAAATTCATGGCCGAATCTGCGAGTAGTAGTAAATATTTCGCTCTCACACGACTTCTTATATAATCAACTACTAACAATCCCCCTGATCTCGTGCAACCCGATCCCATGAACATTACTGCCTTCGGCATCAATCACACTACCGCGCCTGTACAGATGCGTGAACGCGCTGTGATCGCTGATGACCGGCTGCACGATGCGGTGCGGGATCTGACCATGCACCAGCAGATAGAAGAGGCCACCATTTTATCTACCTGCAACCGCACTGAAATATACTGCGGACATACACTGGATGATGATAGCAGTCTGGTGGGCTGGCTCTGTGATTTTCAGAAATTACCCCAGGGTGATCTTGACCCGTACACCTATACCCATCAAAACAAAGATGCGGTAAATCATACCTTTCGTGTTGCATCCGGCCTGGATTCGATGATACTGGGCGAGCCTCAGATACTCGGCCAGATGAAAAAAGCCTTCTCTAGCGCTCACCAGGCCGGCACCACCGGGAAAATATTGAATCGACTTTTCCAGCATACCTTTTCGGTAGCCAAACAGGTGCGAACTGATACCCAGGTTGGCGCCAGTGCGGTATCGGTTGCGTATGCAGCGGTTGACCTCGCCAAGCGCATCTTTACCGACCTTAGCGAACAAACCGTATTGCTGATTGGTGCGGGTGAAACCATCGAACTGGTCGCACGCCACCTCAAACAAAACAAAGTTAAACACATTATCGTCGCCAACCGGTCCATCGAGCGCGCACAGCGCCTTGCCGATGAAGTAGACAGCGAAGCCATTTCTCTGGCAGAAATTCCAGACCGTCTGCCGGATGCTGATATCGTAGTCGCCTCTACTGCCAGCACCCTGCCTATCCTCGGCAAAGGCATCGTTGAACGCTCGCTTAAAGCCCGTCGCCATCGCCCGATCTTCATGGTCGATCTGGCGGTACCAAGAGATATAGAACAGGAAGTAGGCGAGCTGGCGGATGTTTATTTATATACGGTTGATGATCTCAATACCGTCGTTGACCAGAATATCGGTTCGCGCCGCGCTGCCGCAGTCGAAGCCGAAAAAATAATTGATTTGCAGGTGGTGCGATTTATGCGCTGGATGCGCTCACTGGATTCAGTGCCCACTATAAAGAGCCTGCGCGAACAGGCCTGCCTGACGCAAAACGAAGAACTGGACAAAGCGCTTAAACGATTACAGGCTGGTGACGACCCCGATAAAGTGCTGGAAATGCTGGCGCATAATTTGACCAACAAATATCTGCATGAACCCAGCCACCGCCTTCGACTGGCCGAAATGGAAGGAAATGTTTCGCTTATTTCTGCAGCGAGAAAGCTATTTGATTTAAAATAGCGCGGCATATTAACGACTGGTGAGTAGATTTGTCATTCCTGTCGAGCCTTATGCTTTAACTGGTGTTATCTTTATTCTCTGTGCCCGCTGTGGCCCCGGTGTTTTAACCAAACTCATTTTACTCCATTCATAGCCTAAATCCGATGAACGTCAATCTCATTGAGAAACTCGATCAACTGAGTGACCGGCACGAAGAAATTCATGCCTTGCTATCTGATCCCGATACCATTTCTGATCAGAACGCGTTTCGCAATCTGTCGATAGAATTATCAAACATTGACCCGGTGATTGAGAATTTTCAACAATTTAAGGCCTTACAGAACGAGATCGAAGAAACGCAGTTAATGGCAGGCGATGAGGACAAGGAAATCTCTGAAATGGCCAAAGATGAACTTCCCGGGCTTCAAACTCAAATTGATGCTCTGGAAAATACGCTGCAAATACTGCTCATTCCGAAAGACCCGAACGACAACAAAAATGTATTTCTTGAGATCCGCGCGGGAACGGGCGGTGATGAAGCTTCAATTTTTTCGGGCAATTTATTCAGAATGTACAACTACTTTGCCGATCGGCAAGGCTGGAAAGTAGACGTGATGAGTAAAAGTGAAGGCGAGCACGGCGGCTATAAAGAGATCATTGCGAAAATTGAAGGCCAGGGCGTGTATTCCAAATTAAAGTTTGAATCGGGTGCACATCGTGTTCAGCGCGTTCCCGAAACAGAATCTCAGGGTCGTATCCATACCTCCGCCTGTACCGTGGTGGTGATGCCCGAAGCAGATGATGTAGACGAGGTTGATATCAACCCCTCAGATCTGCGCGTGGATACCTTCCGCGCTTCTGGTTCAGGCGGGCAACACGTCAATAAAACCGATTCCGCGATCCGCCTGACCCATCTGCCTACCGGGGTGGTGGTGGAATGTCAGGATGATCGCTCGCAACATAAAAACCGCGCACGTGCGATGTCTGTGCTGAAATCACGCCTATACGAAGCCGAGTTGCAAAAACAGCAAAGCGAACAGGCTCTGACGCGCAAAACACTGGTCGGAACGGGTGACCGCTCTGATCGAATTCGCACCTATAATTTTCCTCAGGGCCGCATCACAGATCATCGCATCAACCTGACCTTGTACAAACTCGACGAAGTCATGGGAGGTGCGCTGGACCAGGTGATCGACCCTCTGATGGCAGAACATCAGGCGGACGAACTGGCACATCTGGCAACTTGAGAAGCTTTCTTGCCTGCGACCAGCCTTTCGACACACCTTAAACACTGGTCAAAGCGACTCGAATCGTGCAGCGACAGCGCACGACTGGATGCAGAAATTCTGCTCAAACATGTCTCGGGCCTGAGCGACGCTCAGTTGATCATGCGTGACAATGAACCCCTGGATAATGCAACGATTCAACGCATCAACGCGCTGGTGGCATCCCGCGAACAGGGTTCACCTATTGGCTATCTAACAGGCTGGCGCGAGTTTTACGGGCTAAATCTGAAGGTTAACCCGCAGGTGCTGATTCCACGCCCCGAAACGGAATTGCTGGTCGATACCGCGCTCAAGCTGATTCAGCCCATCGCTAAGCCAGAAATACTGGACATGGGCACCGGCAGCGGCGCAATCGCCCTGGCGATCGCCAGCAACACAATATCAGCCAGGCTTACCGCCACTGATTTAAACAAAAAGGCGTTGCTCGTGGCTACGGAAAATGCGCAATTTCATCACATCCACAATATTACATTCCTGCATTCGGACTGGTATACAAACTTGAAAGGCGCTCAATTTGATCTGATAGTCTCCAATCCGCCGTATATCGATCCGGATGACCCGCACTTGAGGCAGGGCGACGTACGATTTGAACCGGAACAAGCGCTTATATCAGCGGACCACGGATGCGCGGACATTAAAACAATCATTGAACACGCCTCTGCTTACCTCAAAGCAGGTGGCTGGATCGCGCTGGAACACGGATACAATCAGGGAGCATTTACACGTGATTTGTTAAAACATCAGGGCTTTACCGATTCGGAAACATTAAAGGATCTAAACCAGCATGACAGAGTGACGCTGGGGAAATGGTCATCGCGTCAATAATCCGACTGGCTATATTCTGCGGGGCTTCAGCCTCGTACAATGGCCTAAAACCACTACTCAGGAAAATTCATTCCCAGGGCCGTTTTTCTTTCCTGCGCAGGATAAAGAATATTCCCAACCCAAGCCTTTTACTTTAAACTTATCCTTTAATAATTCACACCATAATCACCAAACACCATGCAATTTGTCGCGTTAATCGTCATTATCATTTGTCTCATTGCCATCGCCTATCGCGATCTAAAGACCGGCTTGATCAGCCTGGCTGGCATTTTGCTCGCCGCCTCACTTTTTTACTACTTCAGCCCGACGGAAACCGCCGGGGGAAAAACTAAACGCCTGCTTGACGATGTTGAGCTAAGCCAGACCAGTATCAGCCCGGGTTACGCCGATGGGTTTGTGCTTGAGGTGCGAATTCACAACAATAACCACGAGCGGGTTCTACAAAATTTTACCATCCAGTCCAGCCTGTCCGACTGCAATGCCGATCAATCGCAATGCCTCATCATTGGTGAAGAAACCAATGTGGCCAAACTGCGTATTCCGCCTGGTCAGGCCAGAGACACAAAAATAAATTTGCGCACGAAAAAGCTCAACCCTATACAGGGCGCGGCCATCTGGAAACACGAAATTACAGGCGTCAGATAGCCGAAATTGTTGTTCCATTACCCGCACAAAACAACGATATCCGCACAACATTGCCATAATTCAAACGATACTTTGACAGGGCTTTACTGGTGTAATACAGGTCAAGGTAACAGTGAGATAAAGACATGATGCGCAAAGTATTTATACCCGTAAGCGATGAATTAGTATTTGATCGGCCAGAACTGATCAGCGCGCCGCTACGCCCCTATACGGAAAACATGGCCTGCTATCACTGGATGGATATTCGCCTGAACCCGGACGATGATAAACAGATAGCCGAATCGTTCAGCCAGGGAATGAAGCAGGGCCAACAAAAATTCCCACATCGTGTCGCTGCCTGATTTATTCAATACCCACACTTAATAAAACGATACAGAACGCGCCGATTTGGGCGCGTTTTTTTATGTCAATTTATCCGGGCTGCAAATTCGCAAATGCCGCCACCAGCCACTTGCTACCGACTTCCTCAAAGTTAACCAGCACCCTCGCGTGCTCACCGGCACCTTCAACTGTCACCACTGTCCCCGAGCCAAATTTCTGGTGCTTTACGCGTCCGCCCAGACTTAAACCATCCGCAGCCGAGCTCGAACTCACCCCGGACGATGGCGCTCTATAAGCAGGCGCGGAATGCAAGCGATAACTACGTTCTTCATGTATCAGTGAAGGCGGTATTTCTGCTAAAAACCGGGAAGGTTGCGTATAC
>JAUVBY010000092.1 GCA_030590945.1 Gammaproteobacteria bacterium
GCTGCCGTGACAGTATGGGAGAGCTGGCCATCGTTTATCGAAAGCGGGACCGCGCGACGCTGGGTGACACTCTCCACGCACCATGAAACACGTTATTCGGATTTCGCATTTCAGCCGGGTGATGCACTGGTGTTTGGGTCCGAAGGCAAGGGCCTGGCAGACAAAATACGAGAAAGTAAGCAGCAGGCTGAAAAGCTGTGCCTGCCAATGCAGGCCAATAATCGCAGTCTGAATCTCTCTAATGCCGTCGCAATTGTGGTGTATGAGGCCTGGCGCCAGTGCGGGTTTGTTTAAACACCTTAAATATCCAGATTAACTGCCCTGCTTAGCTGCATTAGGGGGCAGCCGTTAATTTTCTATTTGGATGTCGTCATCAATCTTCTCAAGCGCGTCGTCAATCCGGGTATCGTAGTCCTCAGGAAAATACCAGATTCGGGGGCTATTCTCGCTCTCACGGGAAATCAGCGCCCGATCTCGCGGGCGGGCATGAAAGTTAAGCGCAAGCAGTGCATCGGTGCTTGCCCAGGGATTTTGGTACCAGTAGTCATGAGAGCCCTTGGGCAGATCGGGTATTGCATTGTAATCTACTTCCAGCACGTCAAAATTCGGGTCGCGGGTCTTTTCTATAATCCATTCTGCCTGCGCTTGCGTCAAATCCTTGATGTCGGGTTTGCCCAGGCGGGATTTACTGCTTTTAATCTGCTGATTATTTGTTTTCGACCCGCCTCTGGCGTGGAACATTCTTCTGGAAACGCCCAGCACTGAATCATCGTGGTTGATGGTTACCGTGACGCGTTCAACAATATCCTCGTATTGCCGGTACTCTTCGATGAAGTGATCAAAATCGGTATCCGGTGCGGCAAAATAGACCGACCCAAGGCGCAATGATTTTCGATACGCTTCGCGATCGGTCTGGCTGTGATCATTGCCCAGTAAGGCGAGGGTTCGGGTGGTAAGGGTTGCCCCCACGCTGTAGCAAAGAATATTGATGCGCTCGGCGCTGCTGTGCTTCGCTAGAAATTTAAGGTAGCGGGCAAAGGTTGGCACGGTATCCTTAATATTGCTGACATCGGTTCCATAGCGCAAAATATTCTCAGCCGATGGCCAGGAGAAAAAGGTAACGATGGCCTGTCGACCGGTGAAGTGTCGGTATTGTGCGGCTTGTGCTGCCGAGCGGTAAAAGCTGTTATTGGCGCCGTGTACGTAGACGGTGATTTCCTTAACATAACTTTCATCAATGGCTTCGTTGAGT
Source organism: Gammaproteobacteria bacterium (assembly GCA_030590945.1). Taxonomy (GTDB): domain Bacteria; phylum Pseudomonadota; class Gammaproteobacteria; order Arenicellales; family Poriferihabitantaceae; genus JAAELZ01. Next base: position 1,253 of record JAUVBY010000092.1, read on the forward strand.
ATATCCATATACGCCTGGTCTTCGGGGCTCAGTGTATCGATTGAATCGTTGCTATCGAAAATACCCACCTGATCTACTTCACTGATTGCCAGTTCGGCATCTTTTTTATCCAGGCCGTGTATAGAGAGTCGTCGAATTTCCTCCCAGCTCTGATCTCCGTCGCCGATCTGTACCCGGGCAATCCCGACGCGCAAATTGTCATCAAATTCGCGCGCATAGTAATTGCCTTTATCAGACGGCAGTCGGTTTGTAGCATAGGCGACTGCAATGTGGGCACCTTTGTGCCTGTCCGGAGTGTATTCAAAGGGGTCATGTTTGCCCGATTGCATGCCAGCCGGTGTGGGCATCAGGTAGACTTTTGACTGGCAGCCCGCCAGGAAAATAAGCAGTAGCGCGATTAGCAGCCCGGGAAAACGGGGTTTCATATCAGGAGGGGCGTTTAAGACTAATATACTCTCCTAGAAAGGCGTAATTGCTACCACCCAGTCGGGCCAGAGGATTCAGGGCGGCTGCGTCGACGAGCGTACGGCCATTTGATTCATCAATATGCACAATTTCATCCGAAATATACGCAGATTTAATCCTTGAAAAGACCAGCGACTGAGGCGTTTCACCGATTTCATGAATGTGGTCCAACTTACAGGCGAAGGCAATTTTTGCTTCATTAAGGCGTGGTAGCGTTGACCCCTCCATGGCGGTTGTGGTCAAGGAAGAGGCCACTATCTCAGATTCGCCGTAGGGCAGGGTTGCCGCGCTCTGATTGAGCGCATCTATATGCTCTGCACTGGCGATGTGGATAACGAGCTCACCCGTGCGCTGAATATTGACCAGCGTGTCTTTGGTGCTGCCATCCGGCTGTCTGCCGATCGAAATCATCAGCGTCGGCGGGTTAGAATCGACCGCGTTGAAGTAGGAAAAGGGCGCCAGGTTGTAGCGATTCTGTTCATTAGCCGATTCGTTTTCTGTCAACACCCAGGCGATTGGCCGGGGTACGATGGTCTGGGTCATCAGGTGGTAGGCCTGGGGTGCGGTCAAGGCGGTAAAATCAATATTCATAGCTAAAGCGTGGTTAATTATTTGGGATGGTCTATAGTCCCCGGTAGCTTACTGGCCGAGTAATAACTCTAATAAGGCCTTCTGAGCATGCAGGCGGTTTTCGGCTTCGTCCCAGACAACGCTCCGGGCGCCCTCCAGTACGGATTCAGATACTTCATAGCCGCGATAGGCCGGCAGGCAGTGCATGAATATAGCATTGTCTGCGGCGTGTGCCATCAAGTCATCGTCCACACAATAGCCCGCAAATGCGGTTTCACGTACGGATTTCTCGTCTTCCTGTCCCATGCTCGCCCAGGTATCGGTGATGATACAGGCGGCGCCGGTAGCAGCGGTTACCGGATCGTTGCCCAGCGAAATATTGTCCTTACACGCTTCGATCAGGTCAGCATCGGGTTCAAATCCTTTGGGTGTGGCGATGTTGAGTTTGAAATCAAGTTGCCGTGCAGCGTTCATCCACGAATGGCAGACGTTATTCCCATCGCCTATCCAGGCCAGGGTCCGGCCGCTAATTTCGCCGCGATGTTCAGTGAACGTTTGCAGGTCAGCCAGCAACTGACAGGGGTGATAGCGATCGCACAGAGCATTGATGACGGGTACAGACGCATACCCGGCCATGGTGCTGACGCGCTGGTGAGTAGTGGTGCGCATTACGATCACATCGACCATGCGCGATAATACGCGGGCGGTGTCGCGAATCGGTTCGCCACGTTGAATCTGGGAATCACCCGGAGACAGGAACATCGCATGACCACCCAATTGTGACATGCCGATTTCAAACGAGGTGCGCGTGCGCGTGGAGGATTGCTCAAACACCATGGCCATGGTGTAGTCGCTGAGTGTTTTGGGTGCAGATTTCCCCAGTTTTTTAAGTTCAATAGCGCGGGAGATGATGCCGCGAATTTCGTCTGCACTTAAATCCATCAGTGATAAAAAGTGTCTGGTTGTCATCGTAACAGGCCTAAAAGTTTAATTTTTCAAAACAAAAAAGCACCCGATGATGTCCGGGTGCTTCGACATTTATTTCTGAATACCCCGTTTATCAGAGTTTACAGCAGAACCGTGCATTTTATACACGACAGGGCTTGTAATTCAAGCACGGTTTATTTAGCCTTCGCTGATTACCTGTCAGTTGAGCGCTCGTCTTGCTTATGTTTTTAATCATAAAACAGTATTGAACTAAAGTGTCAAGATTACTCCACGCTATTAGCCACGGTTTTGCCAGCAAGGTATTCTTGCTGGCTGCGGATATTGTGGGTCTGCTGATTATTTTTAATTCAGTACACTTGCTGCGAATGGGCGATACCATTAGTTTAAGTAGCGGTCCAATCTGGGGCATCGTGTTGATTACGGTGGTGACGTTGTACATAATGGATGTATATCGCACAGAATTGCCGATCACGCGTGCCCGGTTACCGCTGCAAACGTTTCTGGCAGTGCCGGTGGCTGCGGTGTTGACGGCGCTGTTTGTCTATGCCCTGGGCGTGGAATCATTTCTCTCGATATTCGGTCGCGGCGTAATGCCGATTGCTTTTTTCCTGTTTAGCCTCTGGGCTGCCAGCCTGCGGTGGTGGCTGACGTGTGTAAATCAGCGTTATGGCGATAAATTACACTGGTTTTTGCTTATGGATTCCGAGCTTGCAGCGCGGCTCCGTCTCGATTTAGACGACAAGCTGGCTGGCAGTTCTCAATACGTAGATATCAGGGATGTGCCGGCCGCACTCGAGTGTTTCCCCGCAGAACTGGATGTCAAACGCAACGCCGTGATAGTGGGAGATATGTCGATACTGGATGATGAATTGGTGGGGCAAATTTCAGATTTAAGATTCCGCGGCATGAGAGTCTCGTCTTTCAGCGCGTTTTACGAGCGTTACTGGTCGCGTATACCGGTAATGCAGTTAAGCAAGACCTGGTTTTTGCAGGCCAGCGGGTTTGAGCGCATAAACGATCGGGTTGGTTTGCGATTCCAGCGCGTACTCGATGTGCTGATTTCTTTTTTCGGAATGATCGCATTAAGCCCGGTGTTATTGATGCTGGCCTTGCTGGTGCGCCTGACTTCGCCCGGAGTGGCGATCTATAAGCAAAAACGTGTCGGTTTAAATGGGAAGTTGTTCACGCTGTATAAATTCCGTTCGATGGTGGTAGACGCGGAGCGGGACGGCCCGGTATGGTCACAGGAAAATGATCCACGCGTGACGACCTTCGGGAAGTTTTTGCGCGCGACGCGCCTTGATGAATTGCCGCAGTTACTAAATATTTTTCGAGGTCAGATGAGTCTTATTGGTCCGCGTCCCGAACGGCCCGAATTTGTTGCTGATTTACGGGCGCGAATCCCACATTATGATTTACGCCATCTGGTGGTGCCGGGCCTGACTGGCTGGGCGCAGGTTATGTACCGCTATACTTCTTCGGTGGATGAGGCTGCGCGTAAGCTGGAGTATGATTTATATTACATCAAGAATCATTCTATCCAGCTGGATTTTGCGATACTGATAAAGACCATCATCATGGTGTTGCGACGTACGGGGCGTTAAGGGCGCCTCTATGCGCCACAGAATAAAATATCTGTTTCAGGCAGACCTGATTTCTCGCTCTTCATGCCGCGATGCCAGGCGGGTGTCCCACAGGCTTTCAAGGTCGTAGTATTCACGTGTTTCGCGTTTCATGATGTGGACTAGAACATCAATGTAGTCAAGTAGAATCCATTCACCAAGATCGTCTCCCTCAATGCTGGCAGGCCGGGTGTCCTGTTCAGACAGTGTATCACTTAGTTGTCGCGCAAGGGCTAAGGCATGACGACTGGAAGTGCCGTGACAGATAATCATCTGGTCGGTAATGTCAGTCAGATTGCGCACATCGATCACCTTTATATCCACTGCTTTGGCGTTTTCCAGGGCCGCGACGGCCAGAGAAATGAGTTGCTGGGTTTCAAGCATAGGATTTAAGAGAACGAGTTGGTTGAAAGTTTCGCCCGGCAAAACCCGGGTAAAATGCTAAAGTGAAAAATATCAGGCGCGAAGCGCTGAAGGAACAGCGTTCATTTTTGGGATCAATACAGCCTGTTTGCATGCGCTGAGCTTAGCATACGTTCGGGCTATTCCCAAACGCGAACCGGCCACACACACAAGGTTTATACGATAGATAAATAATACTTGCTTACGTTATTGTGACTGGTGGCGTATATTGCTGCCTGAAATTACCCCTGCTCTATGTGCGATCTTTTCGGCCGCGTGCAAGGTATTGATACTCAGATTTAATTATTTACAGGAGAACAATCATGTCTCAATCACATCCGGTCATTGCGGTTACGGGCTCATCAGGCGCCGGAACCTCAACCGTAAAAAAAGCGTTTGAACATATTTTTCAACGCGAAAAAGTCAGCGCTGCGGTGATTGAAGGTGACAGTTTTCATAGCTTAAACCGTGTCGAATTTAAAGCCGCAATGGCGGTGGCAGAAGAACAGGGCAATGGTTTTTTCAGCCATTTTGGACCGGAAGCGAATGACTTTTGTGCGCTGGAAGCCTTGTTTAAGAGTTATGGTGAGACAGGCACAGGAAAGCGACGCTATTATCTGCATAATGATGATGAGGCCATTTTCCACAGTGAGCGAATGGGTCTCAGCCAGGTGCGTACGGGCGGCCAGTTTACGCCCTGGGAAGATCTGGAATCCGGCACGGATCTGCTGTTTTATGAGGGCTTGCACGGCCTGGTCAAAGGCGATGGTTATGATGTCGCTCAGCACGTTGATCTGGGAATCGGGGTGGTACCGATCGTCAATCTGGAGTGGATTCAGAAGATTCATCGCGATGGCGTGGAACGCGGTTATTCTCAGGATGTAATTGTGGATACGATTCTTCGCCGCATGCCCGATTATGTGAATCATATTACGCCGCAGTTTAGCGAGACGGATATTAACTTTCAACGTGTCTCTACGGTGGATACCTCTAACCCGTTTATCGCTCGAGAGATTCCAACGCCGGATGAAAGTTTTGTGGTCATTCGTTTTAAAGAGCCAAAGAAATTCAACGTTGATTTCGGATACCTGCAAATGATGATCCATGATTCCTTTATGTCACGGCGCAATACTATCGTGGTGCCGGGCGGCAAGATGGGCCTGGCCATGGAAATTATTTTTGAGCCGATAATTCACGCTTTAATCAAAGGGTAGTCACTTTTTAATCGAGCTTTAAAAAACCGGCCTTTTGGCCGGTTTTTTTGTTTTGATTTGTTAGAATAGATTTTGCTTAAGTTGAATTATAGAAAACTGCCTTGTTTGGCGGTTCTATAAACAGTCTGTATTTCTTTCGTTGCGGTGTAGTTTTATGAAAACCTCGGTATTTCTGGTATTGATTGTCTCTCTTTTTTTACTGTCATCCTGTGGCGGCAAGAAGGAGAGTATTACCGTGCAGCAAGCAACCATTGATCTTGCTCTGCTGGAAACTTTGCCGGGTGACGATATTTCGTATAACGACTCCGTTCGACCCATTTTGCAACGGCGCTGCGTGGTGTGCCATGGTTGTTATGATGCGCCTTGTCAGTTGAAGCTGTCTTCTCCGGCGGGGGTGGAGCGCGGAGCTAATTCTGAAACCGTGTACAACGGAGCACGATTCAGGACCATGTCGCCCACGCGCCTGTATATTGACGCCAAATCAACCGATGAATGGCGTCAGAAGGGTTTCCATAGCGTACTCAATGAAGGCCTGGACACGCCTGAACAAAATCTCGAACAGTCGGTGATGTACCAGATGCTGCGCCTGAAACAGATGAACCCGCAGGCCCGCGTAGGCATGTTGCCTGACAGGTTTGATTTGTCCCTGGATCGTTCGGAGAGTTGTCCAACCGTGGATACGTTCGATAAATACGCAAAGAAATTCCCCTCCCAGGGTATGCCGTTTGCAATGCCGAACCTGGACGATGAGGAATACCGAACTCTGGTGCAGTGGCTGGCGCAGGGTTCGCCCGTATCAGAGGCAACAAAACCATCGGCCAATGCCCTGGTACAAATAGCGCGCTGGGAGGATTTCCTCAATGGTGAAGGTAATAAGCAACGTCTTGTATCGCGTTATATCTACGAACATCTATTTATCGGTCACATGCATTTTAAAGGCAGCGATGACCGTGAATTTTATCGCCTGGTGCGGTCCAGAAAGCCGGGTGGTCAGGCGGTTGACGAAATAGCGACGGTGCGTCCTTATGATGATCCCGGCGTTAATTTTTATTATCGCCTGCAGCGCTATCCGGGCGACATTGTGGCGAAAACGCATACGGTCTACGAACTATCCGATGCGCGCCTGGCAAGGTATCGGGCATTATTCATCGAGCCTGACTATATGGTAGCGTCTCTGCCATCGTGGGAGCCGCTGGTTGCGGCCAATCCTTTTAAGGCGTTTAAGGACATTCCTGCCCGCTCGCGATACGAGTTCCTGCTTGATGACGCACGTTATTTTATAGAAGGCTTTATCAAGGGGCCGGTGTGTCGCGGCATGATTGCGCTGAATGTCATTGAAGACCATTTCTGGGTAACCTTCCTGGATCCGGATAAAGATGTTATGTTGACGCAACCGGAGTTTCTGGAGGAAATGTCAGACTATTTGCAGGTGCCTTCTGCGCAAGGCGGCAAAATTCGCCTGCTCAGCACATGGAAAGATTACGATAAACGCGTGCAGAAATATTCGGAAGGGCGATTTAAATACCTGGAGGCAATGAATCAGCATGAGATAGACGACGCGCTGGGCTTTCTATGGGATGGCAACGGCAATAACCCCAACGCTGCCCTGACGATCTTCCGTCATTTTGATTCTGCGTCGGTCAATTTTGGTTTCGTTGGTGATTACCCGGATACAGCGTGGGTTATTGATTATCCACTGCTTGAGCGAATTCACTACCTGCTGGTGGCGGGATTCAACGTGTTTGGCAATCTAAAACATCAACTCAATACGCGCCTGTATATGGACTTTCTGCGCATGGAAGGCGAGGACATGTATCTGACCCTGTTGCCCACTACGCATCGTCGATCGATTCGTGATAGCTGGTATGAGGGCATGCGCTCCAGCCTGAATTCGAAATCTGATTTCACCGATATCTGGATGACAAAAGACGTGGTAATCGGTTATCAAAGCGACGACCCGCAGCGCGAGCTGTTTCAGCATATGGAAAAGAGGTTTGCCAGTGTGCTGCAGCGGGATGATGTTTTAAATCGCTGTGAGAAGCCGCCTTGCCATGCCAAAGGAGCTGGTGCGGATAAGCGCAGGGCGGATTCAGCGTTACTGCACGTCACCAAGGCGAGCGGCAAAACGCTGGCGGCGTTTCCGGATGTGGCGTTTATCAGGGTGTCGCGCGGTGGTGAGCCCGAAAATGATCTGGCCTATTCGATTATTCGCAACAAAGCATATAAAAACGTCACCTCTTTATTTGCGGATGAAGAAGATTCCGAATTTCGGGACTACGCTAATGATAGCCTGACCGTAGTCGATTGGCTTGAGGGTTCATACCCGAATTTCTTCTTCGCCGTTGATATCGATGAGGTTGAGGAATTTGCCCGGCGATACGCCTCGCTGCAATCGCGTGATGCTTATGAGCGCTTTGTCAGTGTATATGGCGTACGCCGTACTAACCAGAATTTTTGGGAAATGGCCGACTGGTTTCAGGATCAATACCTGCGTGAAAAGCCGGTGTATGCAGGCCTATTCGATCTCAATCGCTACCAGAATCGGTGATAACAGCCAGGCTCCCGACGGAGCTTTGGCTTACAAATATTCAAGAATTTTCATTTCTTTTCGGCAGGCATTGACAATCCGCTCCTGAGATTTTTCATCCAGATCGGTTTTCCAGCGCTCTGCACTGCCTTTGTGGAAAAAGGTCTGCCCCACGCTTTCACGAAAACCTTCGGTTCTCTCCTGATGAGCCAATTTGTCAAACTGGCAGGCATCGATGCTTTTTCGCACCAGTTCAGCATCGTAGTCGAGCTTTAAAAAGCGTACGATTTCGCTGAAGATTTCAAATGGGTTGTCGAGCAAATCCTCGTAACGCAAGGCGTAAACCGGGTACGGCAAATCGCGCAACCAGGATGAAACGTGTAGTTGCCAGGATAGTTGCAAGACAAATAGCCCGCGGTTTGGGTAGCGTGTCATTCCTTTGCCGTCGAGCACCTTGTCAACCGCAATATCAATGTTATCGGTTGCGTAGTGGTTCTGAAAGGATAAGGCCACATCGCGCGGGTCACGCGTGATATAAATAGCACCGCGAGTTAGCGCATGCGGAATTTGCGTAATACCTGAAATATCGACATTGCAATCATGGGTTTTGAGCATCACGTTGCCGCCTGCATCTTCAAGCATGCGCGCCATAGCTGCGGGTTTAAGCAGGGCCTGATCCGTCATGGTCCACTCGTTGACGGGCGCTTTGACGATGTCGTTGTAATAAACCGGGTCTTTATCGCCGGTTTGCATGACTTCATTGATGCCGATGGTGCCTTGGTTAAGATAGGCAGAAATAAGTGCGCGTACCCAGGTATTGCCGCTACGTGGAAAGCTGGCGATCCAGGTTATCTGATGGTCTGATTGCATGGTAGATAGAGTGGGGGAAATACGTAAACAGGCGCGTATTGTACTGATTTTAGTGGGGCGATGTTATTTTTCACAACATTAGAATATGAATGCGGAGGCTGAGAATGGGCGTTTCCATTAGAAACTGTAGCATTGTTGCAACACTTTCAATTAAATAGGGGGTGTTTTATTCTCACCTGTTGTTTTCCTGCATCAACAGGTTAAAGTCTGTGTACCCCGGATAGTCTGGGGATTAATCAATTATTAATCATTTTACATTTTCGGAGTGTATATATAATGAAAAACATTTTAGTTAAAACCTCACTGGCGCTGGCGATTGCTGCTGCCTCTGCACCGGTTGCAACTGTTTCGTTTGCAGAAGGCGCTGAAGCACCTGGCGTAACCGTTTCAGGTCGTTTCCGTGGTGGTCTTGTATGTTCTGATGGCGGCGATAATGACGCTTGTAACCTGCAAAACCGTTCTTCACGTTTCCGTATCGCTGCTAGTCAGGATCTGGGTAACGGCGTAACCGCGTTTGGTAAATACGAATTCCAGGTTGAACTGGATGAAGGTCGTCTGCGTGGCGGTTTGAAAGGCGTTTCAACTATCGTTTCCGATGGAGGGACAATCAATGAATTGACAACTACAACGGGTCTGGAAGACAACACACGTCGTCTGTCATACGTTGGCCTAAAAGGCGGCTTCGGTGAATTCAGTATCGGTTCTCGCTGGACTCCTTTCTACCTGGCTGTAACCAGCCCGATTGACGCGACTAACCTTCTGGGTGGTACATGGCAGCCAGTAGGCTACATCTCTCCATTCCGTCGTGGTGATCAGATCATGTACAAGCACTCTGGTGATTACGGAAACGTCGCTGTTTCAATGGCAGCTGACGAAGATGTAGACAATGATTTTGCTGACGTATGGTCACTCGCAGGCACATTCGGTCTGGGTCCAGTAAGCATTGGTCTGGGTCTTGATGATACTAATGATGGCAATTCGCTGACTGGTCTCAACGCTACCTGGGGTGGCGGTAACCATAGCGTTGGCTTTTCATGGTTCAACAACGATCGTGGCGATGGTACTGGTGATGATCAAGCCTGGACTGCTCAATGGGTCTGGAGCTTCGGTAATCGCATGAGCCTCGTTTCTCAATACGGCGTGTCTATGCCTGAAGATAACGTAACGGTAGTTGCAGAGCCTTCTTACTTTGCGTTTGAGTTTGGACAGAAGCTGTCTAACCACACACGTTGGTTCGCCGGTATTGAATCGACTGATGCCGATTCAAATGCAATTGACGATCGTACTCGCTACGGCATTGGTATGCGAATGGACTTCTAATCGAAGTTTCATTAACGTAAACGAAAGAGCGCCTTTGAGGCGCTCTTTTTTTGGTTCGCACATTCATTTTGTGCGTGTTCATTTTGTTTTGCCCCGGGAACTTTTTGTACGGGCGTTTGTCGTATCCCCAGCGTTATGTCAATGGTGGCTGACGTCATAACAGACAGATAAGGAAACCAACAAAATGAAAAAAATACTCATACCTCTGGCTTCGATTGCTTTGCTGGCGCTTGCGGCTTGTTCCGGTTCAATGGACAAAAAAGACACCATGAACGCTGATGCCATGGCCATGCCGTTTAGTGGCCCTGACAGTGTCAGCTATGCTGAGGAGCTCTGGTCTGCGATTGGTGCCAGTAAAATGGTGGGATCCGGCATATCCGGCAACGCTCCGTATAAAGGTGTACACCCGCATGGCGCCGTATTGACCACGGATACCTCAAAAGTCAAAGTTTCCGGCCACAAGAGCGAGGTCATTGTAAAAAAGAATTTCCGTGGTGAAGGCCTGACCATCGACGCGGTCAATGCAGACCCCGCAAAATACCTCAAGTCGATCACGGTAATGTTCAAACGTGAAAAAGGATACGATCCGGAAAGTAAGAACTGGTTTTGGGCAAAATATAAGCCCGACGGCCAACTATTCGTAAACCCGAAGGGCATGCAACTCGCCGGACGCGTCGCCAAAGGCAAACCTAAGGGTTGTATCGCCTGCCATCAAGCCGCACCGGGCGGTGACTTTGTGTTTACCAATGCGACGGCAAGCAGTACGAACTCGAGCACTTCAGAATACTAATTAA
>JAUVBY010000043.1 GCA_030590945.1 Gammaproteobacteria bacterium
CCGCTATATCGCCCTTTACCAGGATTAGTATTTTCTAAAGATCAGGCAAAGTTTTCTCTATTTTTCTTTCAGACCAATGTTTTCAATTTACCCGCCAGGCTTGTTCACAATTTTTTTAATAGGTCCCGTGCTATAGATATCGACTTCTGTTTACGGTCGCTGGTGCCTTTATCTCTAACACTAATATGAACTATCAGATTACTGTCCGTAATCAATGAAAGCTGCCCACGTTTTTTTGACCAGACGGCCTCGGACGCAAGACTTTCAACGATTACCGCATCTTTATAGCTAGCCAATACTCGCTCAAACCCCTTTTTACTGCTCGCCTGGGCATAAACAATCATTAACATATTACCTTCAGGCGCAAGATTAGATTTCAATCGAGAGTCATCTTTTGTATGTGGTGGCCCCCAAATATAGGTACACATTGGATAAGATTCTTTTTTGCACTTGGAATATTTAAGTGTATCGCCAGCTTGAAAGGTGAACTGTGAGCGTAAATATTCTTCGGAGATTATTTTTGAATAATCTGATGGGCCACTGTTGTTATCGCCACTACAGGCAGTTAAGGCAAACATTGCCAATAAACATATTATTTTTTTCATTTTATCTCCACAGAAAATAACTAATTTTCGCTAATAGTACTCGAGGACAAGTTCTTTCTCACTCACTATTGCTATCTTTGCAAAACCCTTAGGTGACGAGTCAGACACTTTAACCCGTTAAAAACCCGGCTCCAGTGTTAACGGATCACCACTTGCTGCCCCTTCTTCAACCAGCTTACAGGCCTTATTATAGGCGTCGCCGCCCCGCTAACACTACGATACTGTAAAATGATACCCGGATAGCGGTGGATGAATCGGCGTGCAGTCGTTTCATATCTTCCGGGCATATCTTGCTCCCGGCCTCGAATAAACAAAGTTTTCCCGGGCACTTCTATTTGCCACCTACCGCTGAAAAATTCGGATATGATGCCGGCATGAATCACATCTCAAGCATATGGTCGCAGGTTTACCGCCGCACCGCCCGATCCTGGCGCCAAATATTGCTTATTCACCTTGTCTTTACCGGGCTCAGTGTAATCCTGTTCGCACCGCTTATCGGTTTCGTAGGCAGGTTGTTGCTTAAGTTCTCTGGCCAGACTGCGCTTGCCGACCAGGATATCGCTTATTTCCTCTTATCCCCCATCGGCCTGGTTGCGTTGATTATTTTTGCCGCCCTGTTAATTGCTATTCTCGCCTTCGAACAGGCCGCCATCATGCGCATCACGCTTGGGGCGAAACACGATAAGCGAAACAGCCCGATTGATGTCCTGCTCTATATCGCTGCGCGTGCGCACAAGCTGTGGTTATTTACGGCGCGACTGGTCATTCGTATTTTGATCCTGACCCTGCCACTACTGGCGACTGCCGCGCTGATCGCCCGGTTTCTCATCACCGATTATGACATCAATTTCTACCTCACCGAAAAACCCCCTGAGTTTTGGACAGCCGTTATCCTGATCGGTGCAGTGCTATTCATTTTGCTGGTGATTCTCGGCCGCAAGCTGACCCAGTGGTGTCTGGCGCTGCCGCTGGTTTTGTTTGGCGACGTATCACCAGCTGATTCATTTGCCGAGAGCGAACGAATTACGCTTGGCCAGCGCAAAGAAATCTTTGCGCTTCTGCTCATCTGGATGGGGCTGTCGCTGGTATTGGGCTTAGGCATTTTGGGCACTATAAAATTAATCGGGAACATGAGCATTCCAGCAGTTAGTGGCTCTCTACCGTTAACAGTTATATTGCTCGGCGCGCTGGCGGCACTATGGGCTGTTGCCAACGTTCTGATTACTGCTTTTACATCGGGTAGCTTCGCTAACTTGTTGATGGTCTTTTATGCACCTTCAGGCCAGGCGTTAGAAGCTGATCTCGTCGATCAGCACGAAGTTGAAGCGAACCGTTTTTTACAGCGCTTCAAACCCAAAACTATTACAACAGCGATCCTGCTTGGTACGATTGTCGCGGGGGTGGCTGGCATCTGGCTGGTTAATGGCATCCCCACCAATAATGATGTTCTCATTGCGGCGCATCGTGGCGCGGCTGGCAAGTCGCCGGAAAATACACTCGCCGCCTTTCAACAGGCGATTGACGACCAGACAGACTGGATAGAGCTGGATGTTCAGGAAAATGCCGACGGCGACATTGTGGTTATGCACGACAGCGATTTCATGAAACTGGCCGGTAAGCCGGTCAAAATATGGGATGCCACCAAAGCTGACCTGGAAGGTATTGATATCGGCAGCTGGTACAGCGCGGCTTTCTCTTCAGAACGAGTTCCTACTCTGAAGCAGGTGCTTGAGTTAGCACGGGATAAGGCCGGGGTCGTCATTGAACTTAAATACTACGGCCACGATGAAAATCTGGAACAGCGCGTAATCGATATTGTTGAGGAGACTGATATGGTGAACAATATCGCCATCATGTCGCTCAAATACAAAGCGATTAAAAAAATACGCGTTTTACGCCCGGACTGGACAGTCGGCCTGTTATCCGCCACCGCGATCGGTGATTTGAGCCAGCTCGACACAGATTTTCTAGCCGTCGCGATGGGTATGGTCAGCTCGGGTTTTGTCCGTCGAGCTCACGCGGCGGGTAAACGCGTATATGTGTGGACGGTCAATGACCCGCTCTCCATGTCACGCATGATATCGCTCGGTGTAGATGGCGTCATTACCGATGAACCTGAAATGGCCAGGCGAGTATTGAGCGAACGCGCGCAACTAAGTACGGTGGAACGTCTCCTGGTTCACGTTGCGCAGCTGTTCGGAGAGCCCTACATACCAAACCAGTATCGCGATAACTCTCCGTAAACAGCGCATTGCTGGACGAGGGCTGCGTCTCGACTCCCTAATAATTGCGATTAAGGAGTTCCTGTACTGCGTATTTTGGTGTTTTACTCAGTTTCTGAATGAGGTCAAAGCGGATCGATGTAATGCCATATTGAGCCTGGATATCCTCCAGCATATTCAGCCAAAGCTTCGCGGTCATTTCGGAATCATATAACGCCCGGTGAAAAACACCCGCGGCCCGAATATTTTTATAGCGTATCAGCGTGCTGAGCTTATGGTTCGGCGCATCCTGGTAGAGCCTGCGCGCGGCCAGCATAGAACAGGCAAATTGCCCGGAGTAACGACGGGAGATTCGTTTTAATTCCGCATCCAGAAAACGCTTGTCAAATGACGCGTTGTGCGCCACCAGATTGTGGCCACCGATAAAATCAGCAAAGTCACCCATTACCTCCCGGCAGTCGCGTGCTTTACACAGCATTGAATTGGTGATCCCGGTATAGTCCTCAATGAACCGGTTAACCGGTCGCCCGGGATTCATCAAAGCCTGAAATCGATCGGTAATTTCGCCATTCTCGATGCGTACCGCACCAATTTCAATCGCTCGATCTCCGTGCCCGGGTGACAAACCCGTGGTCTCGAAATCTAGAATAATAACGCTATCTGCTTTGTTGCTAATCACGTTCTCGTTGACCCCTTTATTACATGGAAATCTTCCAGCCCCCGAAAACGCTTGTCTCGTAGGGCAATTTGATCAGGATTCCATCCAATCAGGGCCTCACGTATCATTGTCAGTGTGTTTTCACGTATTCTTTGAGTACTTCATCAATACGCGTCTGCCAGCCTTTTCCAGTTGCTCGAAAATGTTCCGTCACCTCCCGTGACAAACGAATCGTAATTCGGTTTTTAGTAACCTCTGCTTTCGGCCTACCGACCGGCTTCAGCCTTTTAAATTCTTCACCCGTCAATTCGTAAGTATCAGGGTCAGCGGCTATTCCGACGTTGATCTCAGCATCTTCTTCGTTGGTAGGCACCTTGAGGGGGCGACCTGATTTAGTTTTTATGAGCATAGTGCTTCACCTCTCGTTTGTTTGCTTTACGCAAGCTGATAATGCGGCGAAATTTATCCCGATCAGTAAAAACAACACAGAATAACCTCTCACCAATAGGCGCCAAGCCGATCATACGATCCTCACCGTAATTATGACGCGTATCCTTCTCGACTATCAACGCATCCCATTCCAGCTTATCAGCCTCTGCCAGAAACACTCCATGTATTATGAAGTTGCCCTGATCCTTCCTTGAGCTATACGAGATTTCCATATGCATTTATTGTACTGACAATAAATGGCGCGGTCAAACATTATTGTGCATACACTTAATGGGCATACAGTTTTAATCTTTTGTTTCGTCAAAATAGACTCCGGTATTTCCAGATTACCTTAGGTAGGTGGTGGTCATAGCTCTGAACCAATTTTTAGTGGCCGACCATTAAATACCTATTTAGGAGGGGAATATAAGCACGTTTCTTATCCTTTTTGGATGCGGCGCAAAGATGTAAATAGAAAGCTAATTGAGCACAGTGGTATAATTCCCGTTCTTGTGATGCCTTCAATTATTCTGGTTCTGAATGATGCAGGCTAATTCAATAATTGAAATCAATCAGGTATGTCTTCAGAAGATAATCAGCAAACGCAAAGCGCCGCCGGAGCGAGCCAGAAGCACGTAGGCTTCGGCAAAGGTGGAAACGGCGAAAAACAGTCTATGCTTGACCAATACAAATCATTTTTTGTCGGGCTTAGCGATTGGGGATCGTTGCTCAAGTATGAGCTGATTACGAGCCTGTTCGGTATTTTTCCAGGCGGGGCGGGTTTATTGTTTCGTAGCAAAACCTACGGCACACTTTTTGCCAGCATGGGGCGTGGTGTTCAATGGGGTAGTAATGTTACTTTACGGCACGCGTATAAAATGCATATTGGGGAGCAGACGGCGATTGATAATGATTGTATGCTTTGCGCCAGAGGCAGTGAAGAAGATGGTTTTCGCCTCGGTGATGGGGTCATCATTTCTCGCTGTACTTATATTCAATCCAAATGCGGAAATATAGACATTGGCGATCACTGTTCAATTGGCGTGCAGTGTTATATCACGGCGGTGAGCGATTTGCGCATAGGCAAACACGTCCTGATTGCGGGTCAGTGTTATATTGGTGGCGGGCGATATCCGATGGATCGAGACGGTATTCCGATGAAAGAGAAAGGCGCGTATTCTGACGGCCCGATCGTTATTGGGGATGATGTCTGGATTGGTGCTGGCGTGAAAATTCTCGACAACATCAAGATTGGTGAAGGCGCCATCGTCGGTGCGGGTGCGGTGGTGAACAAAGACGTTGCGCCCTATACGATAGTCGGCGGCGTGCCGGCAAAGGTGATTGGCACACGCCCATGAAAACGACCATTTTAATCATCTTTAAAATACTGGTTTCCGTAGGTCTGATAAGCTGGCTATTAAGCCGGGCTGACCTGACACAAATATGGCAGACCATTCAGACGGCTGATTTCGGCCTGCTGTTACTGGCGTTCTCGATGTTTTATGTTGCTTATTTCCTGTCTGCCCGGCGCTGGCAGTTGTTGCTCGGCGCGCTGGGTGTGCAAGCGCGGCTGTGGACTTTGGTGCAATCCTTTTCCATCGCTATCCTGTTTAATAATTTCCTGCCTTCAACCATAGGCGGCGACGCCTATCGCATGTACGATAGTTTTCGTATGGGGGCCGGAAAATCGCGCGCGATTGCCGTGGTGTTTATTGATCGCGTGATTGGTCTTTCTGCTTTAATTTTACTGGCTTTCGCTGTTTCGCTATTTGCCGGTGAGGTCGCTGCGAAAATCCCATTTTTAAGACTATTTCTGCTCGGCGCCATGGCTGGTGTTGTACTGCTGGCCTGGATCGTATTTGGCTCGGGTGGGAAAGTCTTGATGCGGCTGACCCAGGGCCAAAATGCCTTGATGAAAATTATCCACGGTATTATGGGCAAGCTTTATTATGGCTTTCATCTGTTTGAAGGGCGTTCAGACGTCATGATCAAGGCGGTTGGTTTGTCGTTACTCATACAAATTAACGTGGTGATCCATGCTCTGATAATTACCAGGGCATTGCAGATTGAAGTGCCGGTGCTGGCGATGTTCATAATTGTTCCATTGTCTACCCTGATTATGACGGCCCCAATATCGATCAATGGCATCGGTTTGCGTGAATCTATTTTCGTCTTCTTTTTCGGGCTCTACGGCGTCGCGCCGGAGCAGGCGCTAGCGTTTGCTTTTATCTCGTTCGGCATGATCATCGCACAAGGTGTCGTGGGGGGGGTGGTGTTGATGTTGCGTCGTCGAACCGATGCTTTAGCTGCTCCCGCGCCTGCACAAGATTAGCGGATGATGCCCTGGTTTTCCGGCCGGACTCGGTATTGGCTGACGTTTGCCGTATTGTTTGCCCTGAGTTTTTTTATTTTGCAAAAACTCGCAAACTATTCCTTCATGCGCATCGATGTGACCAATTCACATTCGACCTATGTGACGGTGTACTGGACAACCGCGGAAGACCCTTCCTGGTCGGAAAGCAAGACCGCAACTCTGTACGCGGGCCATCGGAAAAATCATTTTATATTGCCGATGCCCGTGGCCTTGTCGCGCATCAAGCAGTTGCGCATCGACCCGGGCTTCCTGACGGGTATTAAAACCAAAATAAGCGAACTTGGTTTTCATTCCTTGTATTCACAAAGTGTGCGTTTTCAAACGCCGGAGGATTTTTCACGGCTTGAAGCCAACCAGGATATCGGTAGCCTGAAGCGCAAGTCGGGCCTTGTATTTGAGTCAATCGGGACTAATGCACAGTTCCAGATGGATTTTCCTGCTACCGGCCAACAGCCTGTACCGGTTTTGCTATTCGCGCAATCTATTTTTCTGGCGTTACTGTTGATGAGCCTGAAAAGCAGATCGGCCTGGTTGTTTGAAAATTTACGCTGGGTGCCGGCAGGTCTGTTAATCGCGGCCGGCTCTGCATTGGCCATTGCTACCGTCTCCAGCGTGAATACTCACCCGGATGAAAAAACCCATATTTATGATGCGCAGTATTATGCCCACCATTATATGCCGCCAGAAGTATGCTCACAGGACACGCGTTATACCTATACAGATTACGGTATTTCGCGCCTGGACAAACGTGAAATAGCCTACTACGTGGGCGGGCGCTATTTGCAGCTAATCGAGTTTATTCCGGGGCCTGACTATCTCAAGCTACGCTATTTCAATGTTGCACTTTTGTTTGTTCTTGCGCTGTTGGCGTTTAAGCAACGCCGAGCGCGGTTTTTATTTTTACCGCTGCTATTGACACCCCAGGTCTGGTATTTATTTGCCTACTATAACTCGGATGCGCTGTCGATGTTTGCAGTGGTGATTGCGGCCTATCAGGTTTTTGTACCAAAGAGCATGTTGCGTCGCCTACTCAACGGTGAACGACCGCCGGGCTGGCTGTTTTGGGTGCTGGGCATTGCCCTGATCGTAGCAATGCAGTACTGGGTCAAATTAAATTTCATGTTTTATCCGATCCTGTTATTAATGCTGGCGGCCTCGTGGTGGCTACTCAACAGGCGGTGGCCGAACAGGCGAAATGCGTTGCCCATTGTGCTGGCGTTTATGCTGGGAACGACTCTGTTTCTGAGCTGGGAAATAACGCGCCATGCGGTGAACGATTTTGCCACTGCCCAGAAGGTTGTTGACTGTCAGGAGATCACCGCGTTAAAGCGCTTTAAACCGTCTACTCCTCTGGGTGAGCTGGATTTCACGATACGCTTGCGTGACAAGGGTGTGACCTTAAGGAAAATGCTGGTTGACATGGATTGGGCCAGACGGACCTTTTATACCGCATTGGGGGCTTATGGGTATACCGAATATTTAAGCCCGGACCGGCATTATAAATTAGCAATCACCCTGATTACGTTGTTTTATTTATACGTGCTTGTAATGATTGTTGTGAGGGGTGATGGCCTGGCCCGTCTATCGGTGCTGTCGGTATTGGCCGCCATGACCGGACTTACGATGGCGGCAATTATCAATAACTGGGATCAAAGCTATCAGACTCAGGGGCGTTATTTACTGGTGTATTTACCAATGCTGGGAACCTTGATCGCAATGTACTCACATAAATTAAGCACTCGCTGGCTGAGTGTGCTTGCGATGGGTCCCTTTTTACTAGGCTTGTATTCATTCTACGCGATTGCGCTGGTCGAACTGCCAAAAGGATGATCTGATGCCGCGTCTGAAAATATATTATGGCTTGAAAGTGCTGGCCCTGTTTGCGCTGAGCTATCTGTGTTTGCAGCTGTTGGCGAACAACACCCTGGTGGGGATCAATATCAGCCATTCTCATTCCGATGATTTTAAGGTTTACTGGACGACGGCAAACGATGCCAGTTGGACAGAAAGTAAGTCCGCATCGATTTACGTCAACAGCCGTAAGCAGCATCATATTTTGCGGCTGCCTGTCGGGCTGTCTGATATTCAAACACTACGAATAGACCCGGGAGAAAAGAAAGGCGTTAAGACCGAAATCTCTGAAATCAGCCTGTACAATTTATCTGTTGGCAAGGTGAGTTTTAATAAACAGGGTGGGTTCAAAAAATTTGAAGCCAGGCAGCATATCAGTGATTTGAAACGTGGTTCAACGCTTTCCTTCGTGGCAGACGGAATTGACCCGGGGTTTATAGTCGATTTTTCCGCCACGATATCACCGCCCTCACCTTTGTTGATGCTAGTGCAGGCGGGATTGCTGGCGTTAGTTTTGTTGAGCCTGTTCTCATGCTTCGGGTGGCTGGTAAAAGATCTGCGCTGGGTGCCTGCAGGCTTATTGCTGGTAGGCTGCAGCATTATTGTCATGTCCATGATCAGCCGGCAAAATTCTCACCCGGATGAGCACGTACACCTGGCGGCAGCCAGTTATTATTCGACAAATTTGATTGCGCCGCGTGTCTGCTCCAAAGAATCCCTGCACACCTATTCAGCATACGGCGTTTCAAGGTTGAATAATCGAGAAATCGCCTATTATGCGGGCGGTCGCTATTTGCAACTGGTGGATTTCATGCCTGCAGCAGATTACCTGAAGCTGCGGTTTTTCAATATCGCGATGTTTTTTGTGCTGGTCCTGCTGGCTTTTTGCCACGTACGGGCACGCTATCTGTTTTTACCCCTGTTGTTGACGCCGCAGGCATGGTATCTGTTCAGCTACTATAATTCAGACGCCTTGTCTCTGTTTACGGTCTGTTTTACGGCGTATCTGATTTTTGTACCCCAGAGTGTGCTGCGCCGACTGGTCAGGGGTGAGCGCCCGCCGGGGTTTGTGCTTTGGGTGGCTGGTTTGGCGCTAATCGTCGCGATGCAATTCTGGCTCAAACTTAACTACGTGTTTTATCCGATTCTATTGGGGATGCTGGGTGCTTCATGGTGGTTGTTGAATCGCCGTATTCCGGATATGACCTTCACCCGGCCTCTGTGGCTCGCCCTGGCGCTGGGTAGTGCCCTGTTTTTGGGCTGGGAAGTTTCACGCCATGCAATCAATGATTTCACCATGGGTGAGCAAATCCTGGACTGTCGTGAACAAATGGCAGATTTTCAGTACAAGCCTTCTACTCCGCTTGATCAAACACATTATAACTTCAGGTTGCGGGACAAAGGTCTTTCTTTGTACCACATCCTGCTTGAACGAAACTGGGCCGAGCGCATTTTTTATACCGGTTTGGGAGCATATGGTTATACCGAATACTTAAATCAAACCGTTCATTATGAGTTGGCCAGTGCCTTCATTTTGTTGCTGCTGGCGTATGTGGTTGTTACCGTCGCCCTCAGGGGGGGGGCGATAGGTCGGCTATCGGTGCTATCAGTGCTGGCTGCCCTGTTTGGAATTACGGCGGCCGCAGCCTATTTTAACTGGACCGGAGATTACCAACCACAGGGGCGATATTTGATGGTTTATTTGCCCATATTGGGCACTTTAATTGCATTGTACTGGCGAAATTTGAGTGTATTTTGGCTAAGCATATTAAGCATGATGCCTTTTGTCCTGGGCTTGTATTCGTTCTATGCCATAGCGCTGTTGGAAATTCCGAAATAGAGGAATTTTGTATCAAAGCCTCCCCCTTTGGGAGGCTGTCGCAAAAGCTCCCCTCTTTGGCAAAGAGGGGTTGGGGGAGATTTGGATGCCAGACAGAATGCGGCACTATCAGCAGGTTATCTGTCATTTTAAATCCCCCTCTATCCCCCTTTTTCAAAGGGGGAGGCTTTTGTTTTTCTTTTACGACACCCTCTATCAAAGAGGATCTTTATAAAAAAGCCCGTGATGTACGGAAATATTGAGCCGCTACAGCCGGTGTTACCACCAGGCCGGGACTGAAGTCCCGGCTCCCGGGAGAGTGCTGGCAACGAGCCTTGGTGAAATGATCGGGGAAATACGTGACGAAATGCAATAAACTTCGGAATTAAATAGTGCTCTGAAGCTCTAATATATACAACAAAGTAAACACAGAAGTAATTCAACATGAAAAACGTCACGCAAGCAGTAAAAGACTATTACGGAGATTTCCTGCAGAGCAGCGATGACCTGAAAACCAATGCCTGTTGCACGCCGGGTGATACACCGGAGTTTTTGAAAACCGCGATGGCCAATATTCATGAACAGGTGTCGGAAAAATATTATGGTTGTGGACTGGTCGCGCCTGAAGAACTAAAAGGCATGCGCATTCTGGATCTGGGTTCCGGTTCAGGCCGCGATTGCTATATGCTTGCACAACTGGTCGGAGAGAAAGGTTACGTGCTTGGCGTAGATATGACCGACGCGCAACTTGCGGTCGCCAGGGAACATATTGAGTGGCACCGCGAGCGATTTGCTTATGCAAAATCAAACGTGGAATTTAAAAAAGGCTATATCGAAAGACTGGATGAACTGGACCTGGCGGATGATAGTTTTGACATTGTCATTTCAAATTGTGTCATTAATTTGTCGACCGACAAAGCGGCAGTATTAAATGAAGTTTTCAGAGTGTTAAAACCGGGGGGTGAGTTTTATTTTTCTGATGTGTATTCAGACCGTCGGGTTCCTGAGGCGTTGGTCAATGACCCCGTACTGTATGGCGAGTGCCTGTCGGGGGCCTTATACTGGAATGATTTTCAAAATCTGGCAAAACGCTGCGGCTTTGCTGATCCCCGGCTGGTTGAGGATCGACCATTGAGTATAGAAAACCCCGACATAGAAAAATTAATCGGCCACATCGGTTTCTTCTCAGCAACCTATCGACTGTGGAAAATGGATGGTCTGGAACAGGCTTCTGAGGATTATGGGCAGGCGGTAGTGTATAAAGGCACCATAGCTACGCAGGAAGATACTTATTTGCTCGACAAGCATCACCTGATCAAAGCCGGGAAGATGTTTCAGGTATGCGGCAATACCTATCGCATGCTCAAGGAAAGCCGACTG
Source organism: Gammaproteobacteria bacterium (assembly GCA_030590945.1). Classification (GTDB taxonomy): domain Bacteria; phylum Pseudomonadota; class Gammaproteobacteria; order Arenicellales; family Poriferihabitantaceae; genus JAAELZ01. Next base: position 11,339 of record JAUVBY010000043.1, read on the forward strand.
GCACCGCATTTTGAGTTCCACGGAAATCAACAAACGCATTTTGGTATATTTGAAGGCGACGGATCGACGTTGCCGTATGATGTTGATGCGCCGAACGGTTCAGTAACGGGAAGCGGGGGGTGTTGCTAATAGCCCTTGTCTCCGGGTCAGGCGCCCGGAAACCCCATCTCCGCGGACCAGGTTCAGCCCCGACAATATTTCGATTATGATGAATAGTGATTTAAGCTTCGAAGACTTCCTGAAAGTAGAAATAAAAATCGGCACCATTCTGGACGCTCACCTGAATGCAAAAGCCAGGAATCCCGCTTATGTGCTACGCGTGGATTTCGGTGAAAAAATTGGCATCAAAACCACTTCCGCACAACTGACCAAAAACTATCAACCAGAGGAACTCATCGGCAAACAGGTTTCGGCCGTGATGAATTTCCCCCCAATGCGTGTTGCAGGCGTGAAGTCGGAGGTGCTGGTACTGGCGGGCGTATGTGAGGAAAGCGGCACCGTATTACTGCATCCTTCCTCCGCAGTGGAAAACGGCACGTCGGTTGCGTAATGCGGCATACTTAAATTATACCCAAATCCCGATATAGAATCGCGATTTAGAGTGTAAGACATTGGCGCGCATGGTGAATGAACAAAATGCGTGGTCACCTCGTTGGTGATGAGCAGTTTTGTTTGTTTGCCAGGTGCGTCAAGGGGTTGTGCTATCATCGTGATTTCTATGTTGGGAATTGGGTTGAAGTTACGACTTCGAAATAATCAATTATAGACTTTGACCATAGGAGAACCATAATGATCGCGATCAAACCATTGGCGTTAACGATATTGGGCATAGGCCTGCTCACCAGTAGCAGTTATGCCGAAACAAAGTGGGATATGCCTACACCATATGGTGATGGGGTTCATCACACGAAAAATGTCCGTAGCTTTGCCGAAGACGTTAGCAAAGCAACCAGTGGCGAATTGAATATCGTGGTGCATTCTGGTGCGTCACTGATCAAGCATCCGGAAATCCATCGTGCTGTGCGCACCGGTCAGGTACCGATCGGGGAAATGTTTATGGGCCTGCTAGGCAATGACAACCCGGTGTTCAAGGCGGATAATATCCCCTTTCTGGCTTCTGATTTTGATAGCGCAAAAAGCTTATGGAAGGCGTCACGCCCGGCGATTGAAAGAGCACTGGATGGCGAAGGCTTGAAATTACTGTATGCAGTGCCCTGGCCGCCGCAGGGCTTTTATACCAAAAAGCCAATTGCCTCGGCGGCTGATTTAAAAGGCTTGAAAATGCGCGCTTATAGCCCGACAACTTCACGTCTGGCTGTATTGCTCGAAGCCACGCCAACCACGGTGCAAACTCCGGAAATCCCACAGGCTTTTTCTACGGGCATTATCAATGCGATGGTAACCTCGCCTAGCACCGGGGTGAGTTCACAAGCCTGGGATTATGTTTCTGATTACACCGATACGCAGGCCTGGATTCCAAAAAACATGGTGATCGTCAATGCGCGCGCGTTTAAGCGCCTGAACGACGCCCAACAAAAAGCGGTAATGGATGCGGCGGCCGCCGCTGAAGTTCGTGGATGGGAGATGGCGATGGCTGAAACCGAGGCTAAGACCGCTATGCTTGCGGAAAAAGGCATGAATGTCGCCGATCCCAGCGCACAGCTTAAAAGCGATCTACAGGCCATTGGTAAAACCATGGGTGATGAGTGGGCGTCGGAAGCGGGTGACGTTGCTAAGGAAATACTTTCCGCCTACCAATAGACCTCGCCTGTAGCCCGGCAGGCTCGGCCCGGTTAAGCAATGCGTGATGTGCTCGACAAACTTTATATGGGTGCCGGAATAGTAGCGGGCGCCTGCATCGTATTTATCACGTTGATGATTTTGAGCCAGATTGTAGGTCGCTGGTTTGGCATTATTATTCCTTCCACTGAGGCTTTCTCCGGCTATTTGCTCGCCGCAGCTACATTTCTGGCATTGGCGCATACCTTCCGGGAGGGTGGCCATATTCGGGTTACCCTGCTAATTCATTTATTACCCTCCTTCTGGCAACGAAAGCTTACGCTTGCCACGCTGGTTGTTTTTACCGTGATGGTGGGCTGGGGGACGTACTATTTGTGTCACCTGGTCTGGGAATCCTGGCACTTTCAAGAACTATCGCAGGGTTATATCGCAATACCTATGTGGATTCCGCAACTGCCTATGGCGCTGGGCGCGGTTATATTCCTGGTTGCTCTGCTGGACGACGTCGTCTCTTCGATGATGGGAAGTACGCCTTCATTCATAGAACTGGAGGAGTAGCACTCTGGAAATCACTAATCTGATTATTGTTCTGTCAGCTCTGCTGTTCGGTGCGCTGCTAAGTGGGCTGTGGGTTGCGGCGGCACTTTTTATAGTGGCATTTGCAGCACTGACGTTAAATGACAACAGTAATATCGGTTTACTGTTCGCGACCACCACCTGGGGTGCTTCAGCAACCTGGACCCTGTCAGCCTTACCGCTGTTTATCTGGATGGGTGAAATCCTGTTTCGAACCAGGTTATCCGAAGATCTGTTTCACGGTCTGGCCCCCTGGTTAAAGAACGTACCCGGGCGCTTGCTGCACGTGAACATTCTTGGTTGTACTATTTTCGCTGCAGTCTCGGGTTCTTCGGCTGCCACCGCCGCTACCATCGGCCGTATGACCTACCCCGAGCTTAAGAAGCGCGGCTATCCGGTACAAATGATGATTGGTACGCTGGCGGGTTCGGGTACGCTCGGGTTTTTAATTCCGCCATCGATTATCCTGATCGTTTACGGCGTATCCGCTGAAGTTTCAATCGCGAGGTTGTTTATTGCGGGCGTGATTCCCGGTGTTATGCTGGTGACTCTGTTTATGGGTTATACCGCTGTCTGGTCAATATTTAATAAATCGAAATTACCGCAGGATGATACGCCGGACCTGCCGTTCAAACAAAAGCTGTATTTGACGCGCCGACTGTTCCCGGTGGTGGGGCTAATTTTATTTGTGCTGGGTTCGATATATGCTGGATGGGCGACGGCAACCGAGGCGGCTGCATTAGGCGTATTCGGGGCACTATTTTTATCACTGCTTACGGGCAGCCTCAATAAACAGACTTTCAAGGCCAGCCTGCTCGGCGCGACGCGCACATCGTGCATGATTACCTTTATTATTGCGGGTGCTTCGTTCCTGAGCCTGGCAATGGGGTTTACGGGAATTCCCAGGATTCTCGCTGAACAGATTTCTGCAATGGGTCTTTCACCCGTCATGCTGATCGCGGTGCTCACCTTGTTTTTCATGTTGCTTGGCTGTTTTCTGGACGGTATTTCTATCGTCGTATTGACCACCTCCATCGTTCTACCGATGATTGAGCGTAGCGGTATTGATTTGCTGTGGTTTGGTATTTACGTGGTGCTGGTGGTTGAAATGTCACAGATTACCCCCCCTGTCGGGTTTAATTTGTTTGTGTTGCAGGGGTTGACGAAAATTAACATTTTACGCGTTGCATATTATGCGCTGCCATTTTTCATCCTGCTATTGATCGCCGTAATCTTGCTCACTACTTTTCCGGGTCTTGCAACCTGGTTGCCGATGAAGATGACCCAGTGATAGTGAATAAATTTGACCTTAGTCATATTAGTACAAACTAAAAACTGATATCTTGGGCCTGGTCAGGATACGTCTGGAGGTGGAACTTTAAGTTCTAATTTCACTGATGCCAGGCAGTAGCACTTAAAATTAAAACCACAATAGCAGGAGAATACGCATGCCTTACAATTTCGCCCCCATGCCGGATGAGAACGGTTACTTTGGAGAATACGGTGGCCAGATTATTCCGCCGCAGTTGAAAGAAATCATGGATGATATCAATGATGCCTACGAGCAGGTTCGGCAAACCGATGCATTCGAGCAGGAGCTGGCAGAGTTGAATACAGATTATACCGGGCGCCCTAGTCCTATTTACTTCGCCCGCAGATTAAGTGAGCATGTCGGTGGCGCGGGTATTTTTCTGAAGCGGGAAGATTTGAATCATACCGGTGCGCATAAGATCAACCATTGTCTGGGCGAAGCCCTGCTGGCCAGGCACATGGGCAAAACCAAAGTGCTGGCGGAAACCGGCGCAGGGCAGCATGGTGTTGCGCTGGCAACGGCGTGCGCGCTGGTGGGTATCGAGTGCGAAATTCACATGGGTGAAATCGATATCGAGAAGGAGCATCCTAATGTCACCAAGATGAAAATACTGGGCTGCAAACTGGTGCCCGTCAGCCGCGGCACCCGAACGCTTAAAGATGCGGTCGACAGCGCGTTTGAGGAGTATTTAAAAGACCCGGTGAATTCATTTTACGCCATCGGTTCAGTTGTGGGCCCGCACCCGTTTCCTAAGATGGTGCGTGATTTCCAAAGCATTGTCGGAATCGAAGCGCGTGCTCAATTCCTGGAAAAGCAGGGCAAGTTGCCGGATATCATTACCGCTTGCGTCGGTGGTGGTTCAAATGCCATGGGCCTGTTCACCGCTTTCCTGCAAGACGAAGCGGTTAAAATGGTGGGTGTCGAACCCGCAGGCCTGGGGCTGGATACGCCTGACAACGCGGCCACTTTAACGCTGGGCAGTAAAGGCGCAATCCACGGGTTTGAGTGTTATAACCTGCAGGATGAAGAGGGTAACCCTTTGCCGGTGTACTCTATCGCCTCCGGTCTGGATTACCCGGGTGTCGGCCCGCAACACTGCTATTTAAAAGATATAAAGCGCGTTCAGTACGAAACTGCTGACGACAAAGAATGCCTGGATGCGTTTATGACGCTGTCTCGTCTTGAAGGTATTATCCCGGCACTGGAAAGCGCGCACGCGGTCGCTTATGCCATGCGCATCGCAGGCTCGATGGACAAAAACCAAACCATATTGATCAATCTTTCAGGCCGTGGTGATAAAGACGCCGATTTTGTTGCCGAAAAATTGGGATTGTAGGCCTGCTCTTATTCGCCATACCGGCGAAGGCGAACGACTGTCCGGAATAATTACCTCGGAACAACCTTAAGCGATTGTAAAACGCGGCTTGCAGAAGACATTTACATATAGAGGCTTAAAAAAACCAACACCCGTTGGCTGTCTTACCCGCGAAGGCGGGTATCCATAATACCGTTAGTGACAGGCTTATAGATTCCCGCCTGCGCGGGAATGACGTTTATTCCGGACAGTAATGCGTCTGCGCGGAAATGACGTTTATTCCGGACAGTAATGCGCCTGCGCGGGAATGACGTTTAATCCGGACATTAGTGCGCGCCTGCGCGGCAATGACAGGAAAGTGGTCAGTTAATAAACTCACCACCTAGCGATTCCCTGACGCGTTCGAGGCGTGATTTGACTTCTTTCGCCAGTGGCGCGACATCATCGCGCTCAACCAGGGTGAATACCGCAGCCGGATCCATAAACGCCACCACCACCGATTTATCCTCTTCTTCGCGCACTACCACATTACATGGAAGTAATAAGCCTATATCGGGTTCGTCGCTTAGTGCCTGATGTGCCAGAGGTGGATTACAGGCGCCGAGAATTTTATAGTAGCGACCATCGACATCGAGCTTTTTCTTGAGCGTCGCCTGGACATCAATTTCACTTAAAATGCCAAAACCCTCTACTTGAAGCGCTTCGATTAGTTGCTGCTCAATGAGTTTGATATCGCCTTGCAGGCGCGTTGAAAAATGATACATAATGTTCCTTGTATAAAATGTCTGATAAGAATTTAATTGAATGGGTGATGCCTGCTGGCTAATTCTTCATGAGGCGGTTTTCGTATAAAGCAAGCGCATCCTATAAATTACGTAATCAAATATGAATGCTCAAATCACCCCTTTCAAGCCCTGCTGGTGGCTGAAGAACCCACATGCCCAGACCATTGCTGCCACCTGGTTCAAAGCCCGAAAACGGGCTGGAACCCCGGATCGGGTCGAGTTACCGGACGGCGATTTTATTGACCTTATCTGGTATGGCGAATCGACGCTAAATCGCCCCGTCGTGTTGATTCTCCATGGACTGGAGGGCAGCGATGATTCACACTATGTGCGTAGCGCCGTCCAGGTACTGGAACAGGCAGGGTTCAGGGTTGTATTTATGTTTCACCGCGGTTGTTCTACAGAGCACAACCGCCTGGATCGCAGCTACCATTCAGGTGAAACCGGGGATATGGCCGAGGTGATGGCACACATTGAAAATCGCACAGAGGCGGCGGTTTATGCGGCGGTAGGTTATTCGCTGGGGGCGAATGCGCTGCTTAAGTATCTGGGTGAGCAGGGCGATGCAGCCAGGGTAGAAAGGGCGATTGCAGTATCCACACCATTTGATCTACATGCCGCTTGTATAAAACTTGATGCGGGTTTATCCCGCGTATATCAAAAGCATCTGGTTGATCGTTTAATTCAACGGTTTGAGGATAAATTTAAAAATCGCACATCACCTATTGAGGTTAGCGTGCCGGCACTGAACTCCTTTTTAATGTTTGATGAATATGTCACCGCTGCCTTGAACGGCTTTGATGGTGCGTTGGACTACTATGCGCGTTCGAGTTCGCGACAGTACCTTTCTGGCATTCGTAAACCCTGCCTGATCATTCATGCAGCAGATGATCCATTTCTGCCCGATACGTGTATACCCCTTGCGGATGAGTTACCCGATAGCGTACAAATGCTGGTATCTAAAAACGGTGGTCATGTCGGATTTATCGAAGGGTGTTTGAGACCCGGGCGTTGGCTTGATGGTGTGATTTTGGCATTTTTGGCATAAATATTTTTACAGAATGAACAATTGCGTCATGGCAATCAGCTGGTTTAGTGAGATGGACGGCATGCAAAGCTTATTGGTCGGTAAATACTTGGGAAATATGGCTTAAATGTAAAGAAGTTTCATTATTGCGGTGTTAGATATACACTAATAAATACAACTTTAACGATAAAAATAGCGCGATTGAGCAGGTACGGGATGGGCTATCAGGGGAGCATTAGGCATGCAAAATATAAGAACACGAGCCGCTGTGCTTAAACGCAGAATGCGTAGCTTGCTGTTTACATGGCCGATGATTCTGCTATGTACTATCGTGGGGTCTCAGTATGCCCAGGCACAGACGGTACTCAGCGAGCAGCAGCGTCAGGTAGTAATGATAATCGTTAATACTCTGTTATTAGGTAGTTGCAACGACACCGACGAAGATACGTTATGCGATTCTCAGGAAATCAAATTTTTCGGGAATTTAGATCAGGTGGCTAATGAAGCGGATGGCGAAAATTGGGACTACGATGGTGATGGGGTAAGCAATGGAGATGAACTGAATATTTATCGTTCAGATCCTGATTCCATCGATACCGACAATGATGGAATCGAAGACGCCGCGGAAGTATTTCTCGGTCTGGATTTGAACGTTTCTGCTGAACAAGGCGATACACTGGGCGGTGATACACCAGCAGACAGGGCACTGATGCATAAATTGAATCGCTTGACGTTTGGCCCTACTCAAGCTGAGCTGGATCAAATAGCCGAACTCGCTGGTGGTTTTGACGAATGGCTGGCCGCGCAATTGACACCGATTGGTCTCCCATCAGCTCCACCCAGAGACAGTGCTGCAGTCGCGCCTCTGTATAGCGGTAGTTCCTACCCCTTGCCATATGATTGTGATGATCCATCTTATATTCCGGTGGACCCGGCACAGCGAATGAGGGATTGCTATGTTTCGCGCCGGGATGACGATGCTGACATTCCTGCGACCTTCAGGCCGGTGCATTCTATCAAGCAGCTGCAGTCGCGTATGGCCATGTTCTGGGATAACCATTTCAATACGGACCTGAGATCGCATGGGCGTGGCATGCAGGAGCTGCTGGATGAGGATAACTGGTTTGTGAACGCCTTTGGTAATTTCAGAACGCTACTGGGTCTGAACACTAAGAACTACACTATGCTGAAGTACCTGGATCTCGATGACAACCGAAAGTTCAGCCCAAATGAGAATTTCCCACGCGA
>JAUVBY010000175.1 GCA_030590945.1 Gammaproteobacteria bacterium
AATCCAGTGGTAGCGATACCGTGCCGGTTCGATTCCGGCCTTCGGTACCATTTTATTTTTTTTCGATAAAACTTTCACTGACGATAGTTGCGGCAAGATAAAAAAGCATATCGCCTACCACCGTAACCAATCGGCTTAGTACGATCGTCAACAATAAGTCGGCTTCAGTCACCAACCCCTTCAGCAAAAAAAACAACACCATTTCTCTTACGCCCAGACCTGCTGGTGCGCCAGGGGTGAGTAAGCCCGCCAGCCAGGCCAGTACAAACGCGGCGGTTACGGTCAACCACAGCACATAACTTACACCAGCAATCAGGTGTAGTAAAACAAAAAATAGCGTGCCGGAAACAAGCAAAAACCCGCTGTAATAAAACCAGCTGTATACGCATTGCTCATCCAGATAACGACGCACCAACAACGCACCAAGCCCGATTGCCAAAACAAAGCCTATGGCGCTTAATGAGACGGAAAAACTAATCACCAGGGGCAGTACCAGCGTGCCAAACGTAGCGGCTGAGAGCGATATCAAACCTAATTCCCAGACGGTTGATTTTGCGAGCGCGCCCGCTGGCACGCCTGCAGCCATACCAAGCACCTGCCGACCCGCCAGATGAAAAATATTCCCTGGCAGATATTTTGCAAGTTGTGACGTGCCGTATACTTTGAACGCCCACTGTGGAGAGGTAATTGCACTCAACCAGTTCAATAGATGCCACCAGGCCCGGGCAAGTAGCCAGTTTATCAGGCCATATACCAGCGAGAGGCCGGCAACCGCTGCCCAGATACTGTCAGCAATATTAGCAATGTCTATCTGCCCGGAGTACTGCCGAACGCGTGAAAATACAAATATAATGCCAATAAACGCCAGCGCACTACCGAGCCAGTGCAGTCCACGCTTAACCGCGGGCGTCATCGCTTTATGCTAATGGCTGGCACAGAAGCATCGTCCAGGGGAACGGGCTTTTGACTTCAATTACCTTAAAATAGCCTGATACCAGTTTGATAAACTCTTTTTTGGACCAGTGCTGAATGTGGCCGGGTGTATTACCCAGTTGTGAAATATATTTACCCCGCGTAAAATTCAACGCACACCAGATCGGTTCCCGGGGCACACTCAGTATTAAATATTTTCCTGCTAAACTTTGCAGGGTTTCTAACGCCTGTTCCGGCTGCTCTAAATGTTCAAGCACTTCACAGCATACGATTAGATCTGCCGAATCATTCTCAGGTGTTAGATCGTACACACTCCGCGCCTGAAAAAGATCAGCCGGTAATTCTTTATCATTTGCATTGCTACGGGCGATGTCTATGACTTGCGTTGAAAAATCACTGCCCCGGGCATTGATGCCCTGCCCGGCCCACTGCATCACCCAAAAACCCTCACCACAACCCACTTCATGTATCGTGTCGGGTGCCGCTTTTGAAACCAGGTCGTTGAGCGCATTGTCAAACCCCTGCATCATTTTGCGTACGACAGGGTTTTTTGAGTTGTATTTATCGTAAGTATTGCCGACTACGATACCTTCTTCTTCCAGCCCCTGTGAAACCCTCATTTTGGCTTAGCCTTTTCAATATCCTGGTCGATTTGCTCATCTTTTAACATTTGATCCACGGGTGAATTTGTATGTAACTGAAACCGAACTTCTTCCATTAGCCGCCGGTTCGCTGCAATTAGGTCCGCCAGAAAGGCAACCAAAATGGTTTGAAAACCGGCCACAATCAATATGGCCGCGAGAATCAGCGACTGGATATGCCCGTCACCCTGCCCGCCCATATAATCCAGCAGAAACCGAAGGCTAACCAGAAAACCGAAAAACAATAAAACCGCGCCAATTGTGCCGAAAAACCGGAATGGGCGATAAATTATAAATATACGTACAATGGTAACGATGCTGCGTTTTATATACGATGGAATACTGTTGACCAGGCGAGACGGACGCAGATCTTCATTCACCCTGATGGGTACAGACGTGATCGCCATATTTTTTTGTCCCGCCTGAATAATGGTTTCAAGTGTGTACGTGTAGTCATTGAACACCATTAGCCGCTGCGCTGCAGCACGCGTCATCGCGCGAAAGCCACTGGGGGCATCCGGGATATCGGTACGGCTCGCAACGCGCACCACCCAGCTACCCAGTTTCTGTAGCATTTTTTTCGCCGGTGAAAAGTGCTCGATGGCTTCAATGGGCCTTGAACCCACCACTATATCGGCGCACTGCTCAAGGATGGGTTGCGTTAGAAGCGGAATATCATCGGCGTTGTACTGGTTATCCGCGTCGGTATTAACGATTACATCTGCGCCCAGGCGTATACATGCATTGAGACCCGTCATGAATCCCTTTGCCAGACCCTGATTACGGCTATGTCGAACAACATGATCCACACCGCATTCTCGTGCAACCTTAACCGTATCATCGGTACTGCCATCATCAATGATTAGCCACTCAATGCTGTCAAAACCGGGGATGCTGCGAGGTAACGCGTCCAATGCGATAGCCAACGTTCCCGCTTCGTTGTAGCAGGGGATTTGAATAATTAGTTTCATATTTTCCTAAGTGTCCGTCGGATTTGATCTATACAGTGAAACAATCAGCATTGCCCACCCCATTGCCAGCGGGATAAACATATATCTGCCGATAAAAAAAGCATGGATGACAACGTGGTTTTGCGTCAAAAACAGGCGCGCAAATACTATCGCCACGATGGCAACAAACACCAACACCGAAACCATGGGCTGCCAATGCCCTTTCAAGCCTCTTACCAGACTTATTACTATGCCCAGAATCGCTGCTGCAATGGAGGATGTAATGACCATTTGCCACAATAGTTCATGCCGGAACAGACCTGTCCACCAGTAGCCTATCCCCCATACCTTATCCATCACTATGGCCCAGCCCAAGTCGCCTCCTCCGTTCGCAATATCTGATGAACGATGCGCAATCGCTTTGGACATCGAACCTAACACGGGACTCACACCAACATATAGCATTTTGATGATTTGTCCCGATATCGCGGCAGCGATAAATCCCCCTGCATATGCAATTCCATGCTTTATGACGCTTACTAAAGAACCTGATAAATTTGTCGTTCTAAGCGCGCTGAAATAAGCTATCAGCATTATCCAGGCGATCAGAAGCAGAATATGCCCTTCGAGTAACCATAAGAATGAGGAAACCATGCCGATGGCAAAAACACTGAGATATTTTAGAAGATCAGGCGCACGTTTAATATGCAGAGTGGCCAGCACAATGGGCGCGATTAAAGCCCATAAATAAGGCGTGCCGAGTACCACCTCGCTGTAGTAGCTTACACCGGAAAACAGTGTGCCAAATATCAGCAACGGCAGCGCTGCCCAGAATAAGGATGCCGACAAATATAAAAGCGAAATTGCCAGGCCCAGATACGCTAGCGATGTAAGGTTACGGATCATTTCTCGCGTTTGATAAACATTGAAAAAGCGCAAGGTATAGCTGTACACCGCACGAGTACCCCACCAATAGCGCGTTCTAAGAGGGGCAGTTTCCAATTCGCCGTGGCCCGGGCCATTCAATTCCTGTACAACTTGTTTGAGGGATGAGCAGTATGGTTCTTCGTATGCACTGGAAACGATTCGCGGAAGGACCGCGTCTTCCAATTTATCGCTTGGGGTCGCAAGCGTGCTCAGCAATATTTCACACTCGGTATATTGATTTTGTCCAATATTTGACAAAACCGAATGTGCCCCGTATACATTGAACGGATAATTGTGTTCTGACAGGTTATGGTTACGGAATTCACGTTCCAGTTTCTTGGCGATGAAGGCCTGCGGTACCTGGTTGGCGACGTAGTGGAATGCGACAAACAGGCCGGTGAACAATGCTAGAGTGACAAAGTAAATTAAGATATTGCGCCAGAATACCCGTGATTTCAAGAATCCTGTCAGGGTGCTATAAATATTCACTTATGATCTTTATGTCTTTGAATAGTTTAAATATTATGCACAAGTTTAGCTTGTGTTGGTGGATGCGCTGCGCTTATGCCACCCTACGTTACATTGGGACGATTTGAGTATTTAGATTGCCGCGTCGCTACGCTCTTCGCAATGACGGCTTTTCATCTCGGCATACCAGGGAATCCACCGCCACCGCCCATTCCTTTCATCATGCCCATCATTTTTCGCATACCGCCTTTACCGCGCATTTTTTTCATCATTTTCTGCATTTGCAGGAATTGCTTGAGCAGGCGATTGATATCCTGCACCTGAGTGCCGGAACCCGCTGCAATGCGCTGCTTTCTTCTGGCTTTTATAACCGCAGGGTAGCTGCGCTCCTGGGGCGTCATAGAGTTGATAATGGCGACGATCTGGCGGGTTTGCTTCTCGCCCTGTCCTAAGGCGGCTTGAGGAATATTGCTCATGCCCGGAAGTTTGTCCATCATGCTGGACATGCCGCCCATCTGTTCCATCTGCAGCAGTTGATCGCGAAAATCATCCAGATCAAAACCCTTTCCTGTACTAACTTTTCGCGCAAGCTTCTGGGCTTTTTGTTTGTCGACCTTGCGCTCAACTTCTTCAACCAGGCTCAGTACATCGCCCATGCCCAAAATTCTTGAGGCAATGCGATCAGGGTAAAAGGCCTCAAGCTTGTCAATACCTTCCCCGGTACCGATGAATTTTATCGGCTTGCCGGTAATCTGGCGGATAGACAAGGCCGCGCCACCACGTGCGTCACCATCGGTCTTGGTCAGGATCAGGCCGGTTAGTTCTAGTGTTTCGTTGAACGCTTTGGCTGAATTAG
>JAUVBY010000019.1 GCA_030590945.1 Gammaproteobacteria bacterium
AGATTTCCTCAAGGTAGCCATCTCCTTTTTTATCGGGAAGCCTCTAAAAGTAAAATAATTATAATTCGTATACTTCATAAAAATATGGATGCTGAATCAAAGTTTTTACACACATAACGATTGAGCTAAGCGGGCTGCATATTCAGAGATGGCAAAAAGCAGAGCGACGAAGGAGCGGCGCTTTTTGCCATCCACTGCATCCGCTTGTTAGCTGATGTTTAACTGACGCCACCGATTTGAGCTCTCATTTTCACTAGCATAGTATCTACAAAATTTGTAATGCGTTCTCTGTTGTGACGGTTTCCATCTATAATATCTTCAATAGCGTAATTGTCTATATTTCTTAAATCTGCTCGAGCTAATATTAATTGCTCTTTACCTGCACGATAGCTTTCAAGTTCATCTATTGCACTTAATATTTCATTGTAATGATGTGGCTCTATTAATAGTGCGCTTTGTTTAATTGATTTTTTTGCGTTTTTTAATGCGGCTACAAAAGACTTTAAATTTCTTTGACTTGCCTCATCCCATAAGGCTTCTACTCCGTTCTGCAATTCAATTAAGGAAACCCAAAGATTATTATATATTTTGAATTGACCTTCGAAATATAACGAAAACATCAAGTTTTGTTTTTGTGATTCGTTTTGCAATTGTGTTTTTATTTTTTCTAGCTCAGTTGAATACTTGAGTTTATCCTTTTCAAGTATTCTATTTGCCCATACATGTCCAAGCCAGGTGCTAAATGCAAATATGATTGCAGCTGCGCCACCAACAGAACCAAGTATTGCTCCAGAAATCATAAATATATCTTCGATACCCATGTTTTTTCTCAGCTAACGACCAAGCTAAGCGGGCGCGATAGCGCTCCGCTTGAGCGAATTGTTAGCTGCTGTTCTTTGCTCTCTCATTGATTATGTATTTTCTAAGTTTCTGCTCTCCGCGCATAACATAAACGATATACACTTCTTCGTTGGATGCACGATAAAAAATGCGACAGGGGCCTGCAATTACTTCACGATACTCAGTTTCTGCTAGTTCGGGTGGGTGCCGTCCTGAATCTGGAAATTGTTCCAGGCGCTCAACTGCCGAAAAGACTTTTTTAACTAAGCGTTCAGCAGCGTTAACTTTATCTAGAGCGATATATTCCGCAATATCATTAAGGTCAGATAATGCCGGTTCAGTCCAGACTATTCGAGCCACTTATTCATGGCCTGTTTCGCCTCAGAATTTGAATAGATACGTTTTTCCAGAATGGCTGATTCGCCCCGGGCGATGCCTTCAAGAATATGCATTCTGTTTTGCATAAACTCGTAGTCATCTACATCGACAAGGTAGGCAGATGGCTGGCCGTGCTCTGTAATTAACACAGGCTCTTTAGATTTATGCAAGTCGGCTAATATTTTTGTCGCCTGTCTTTTTAAGGTTGTCACAAGTTCTACTTTCATAGAGTGATACTAAAATGATACTTTCAGTTTTGCAAGTGATTTAGCTACAGCTAATGCCGAGTTAAGCGTCACCCGACGCAGGTTGGCTGTTGAAATTTCAATTTCATAAAGCCATCCTACCAAAGGGCGTTAAGCTTGGCAATAACTGGATTTTTGTGAAGCGCAGCGTAACAAAAAGTCCAAGTTAATTGGCCTTGTTAGGCTTGTTGCTATGTTACACGGGGCGTTCAATTTCTAAAAACTCGTCTATTAATTCCCACGCATTTAAATACGGCTCGTTTTTCCCTTTCACGGGGTTATGATAAAGTCTTTTTGCACCATATAACCTTGCCTCGACAACCCTTCTGGGAATTATAAATATTGCAGATCTGTTATCAGAAACCATTTGAGGCACTTGCTTTCCAATGCGACCAATATTGCCCGCAACATACACAGCAAAATCAAAATCTAAGTTTTTAACAATCATTCCATCAGAGTTTATTGCTTTTCGATATTTAACCTGTATCCGACAATTTTTTCCCGTGTCTAGGTTGTGGGCAAGCACATCATACCCTGGCATATTTCGACTAGCTAAAGAGGAAGCAATTCCCCTTTCTAGCATTAAAAAAGCCTGGACATATATTTCTGCACCTTCGCTCCTAATAGCGGTGCCGCTTTAAATTGTCCGTTGGAGCTAATTGTTAGAAGCTCTTTTTTCTAAACGCTCAGCCAGCCAAATTTTAATAATAGATTGACGTGTAACACCAAAATGTTTTGCTTCTTTATCCAGTGAGGCAATCATCCAAGTTGGAAAGTCGACATTAACCCTTCTTTGCTCTTGATTTGGTCTTCTTACTTTTGATAAATCAAAATCATCAAGAATATCTTCTTTGTTGTCATCAAATTTTTTATCTAATGTTTTAGCTTTCATAGAAATTCACCTCTTCAATTCTTGCGCGACGAACTGAAATAATACGAATATTGTTACCACGATATGTGATTATTGCAGACCAGTGTTTTTGATTGATAGTACCTATTACTAAAAATCTTGTTTCTGTAGTTGCTTTCTTGGATGGGAGTTCGAGCATACCAGGGTCATCCCATAGCGATTGGGCGACATCAAAATCGATGCTATGCTTGGCAAGATTTTGTTTGGTTTTATTCTCATCATATTCAAAAGATACCATGGTATAAAATGCATACCAATATTATACTTTTTGCAATGATTTAGTGGCTTCTAACGTTCGAGTTAAGTGGCCGCAGCGAAGCGGAGGTCACGCTTAAACGACTTGTTAGCTGAAACACTAATGCTCATTATTAAATGCCTCCAAGGACCAATGCCACCCAAAAATCTTTGCATTTTATTGATGCGAATAGACCTAATATTGAAAGAATACTAAACAAGCCAATAACCAACCACACACCATTATTAGTCCAATGATAATTGATTTGTGTATAACCAGCTATAGAGCATGAAAATTGCGTCTTTTTGAAAATTTTGTGACACTTTTTACGGTCGGCTGGAAGCGCTGGTTAGCTGATGGTTAAAATACAAACTTTTCTTGAGGTGAACCTCATAATTTAACTTGGGTCTCAGCATCAAGTGTAATCCCCCCAACAAACCATACTTACCTTGAGCGATGCAATGAGTAGCAGGTCGGGGGCAGCATTTTGATAGTGTACTCAGGTGATTACTTACCTGTATTTATGCTGGCTGACCTATTCAACTATTTTGATTTTTCAGTCCTACGTTGAACTATGATTGAGGCGATCACTGACACAAGGAGAGCGACAGGGATAATATAGACAAAATCAACAATGGAAATTCGTCCAATAGGTGCCTCAAGTAAAGGGTTCAATATATAGCCAAGATAAACAGCTATAAGCGGGAAGATTACAGGAATGTTGCCACCTTCACTCAAAACAATAACGGGTGTAAAGAAAACCAATAAAACAAGAGTGGCTGCTGAACAAGCAGCTACGAAACCATATTTACCAATGATTCGTGCTGATACAATCATAGCGACAAAAAAACAGGCAAATATCCCCCAAATTGGGTAGAAAACAAAGGGTAAAAATATATAGCCTAATATCTCCATATTAACCTCCTCATAATTTATACGCTAATGTTTGAAATAACGCGACGCGCTTTTTGCGGTCGCCGTTAATTGACTTGTTATGTGCCTATGCCGCAGACAGTTGAGTAACATGCAACTCTTTGCGGTGTTGCTCAGCCTGCCAAAGATCATACTGTGACTGTTGATTTAACCAGCTCTCTGATGAAGTATTAAAAGCAATAGATAAACGCACAGCCATTTCAGGGCTTATGCCAGATTTACCATTAAGAATAGTTGATAATGTTTTACGGCTGACACCAAGACCTTTTGCTGCCTCAGTAACAGTTAAACCTAAAGGTTCAATACAAAGTTCTTTTAATACTTCACCAGGATGTGGGGGATTGTGCATTAACATAATATAGCCTCAGTGGTAGTCCTCATAATCTACGACCTCAGCATGTGTACCATTAAAACAGAATGTTACACGCCAATTGCCGCTTACACGTACAGACCAAAATTTAGCTCGATTACCTGTGAGAGGATGCAGGAATAAACCTGGCAAATTCATATCATCAGGTGATGCGGCAGCATTAAGGCGACCTAGAATTAATTGAAGACGCTTTACATGTTTGGCTTGAATTCCAGATTTACGACCAGCTTTAAAGAATAACTCTAGCCCTTTATGCTTAAAGTTCTGTATCATTTACAGACCGTAACCTATAACGTAACGGGTGTCAATGTGGTTTATCTTTTTACACATAACGTTTGAGCTGTGGGGCTTAAGGCGCGAAGCAACAAAAGTCCCGCACCAGCGTTTTGTTATGCAGCAATCTCCTGGTCAATATTCCAGCCGGGGAAAACTAAAACAGCCGGATGGCATTTTAAAGCCGTGGCTAGTACTTTGGCTCTTTCAGCACCTAGATTGACCTTGTCGTATTCAATTGCTGGGGCACAAAGACGTATCCACCACCATGATTTATACCCATGTACTGAATAGAGGAGGGCGCGGTGTGCAAAGCCCGCTCGATCGATAATGATTAGCGTTACGGGCAGAATTAGTGCTGATAATTTGGCCTACTTCGGGCCCTAATTCATTTACAATACTACGCACCCATTATTCCAGCGCGATGAAACGCCTCAGCATCTTTGTCTTTTACTCAAAAACTAATCCGTAAAGCGTCTTCGATGCCCGCACTGGCGGGGCTGAAAGCGAAATTGCGCGCGAGGCTCTACGATGCCTCGGCAGCACAGCGTATCGAGGATAAGATTGCGCCTATTACGCTTGAGATTGATCCAAACACGCCGGTGCGTGTGAACTTTTTAATTCCTGAGATTAACTTTCGTACTTTTTTTGGTGGATACATTGCCAAGTTTAACCTGGCGCAGAAGTTGATGGATGCCGGCCTTAAGGTGCGGTTTGTCCTGGTGGATGCCTGCCAGAAGGATGAGGTCGCATGGCGACAGATGGTGGCGCAATATAAAGGCATTGAAAATATATTTGACCGCGTGGAAGTCGCTTTGTGCTTTGATCGGAGCCAGGCGTTAAAGGTTTCAGCGGACGACCGAATCATCGCGACAACCTGGTGGACAGCGCATATAGCGCACGGCATGGCCAAAGACCTGGGTATAGATAAGTTTGTATATTTGATTCAGGAGTATGAGCCGTTTACCTTTGCCATGGGGTCGTATTTCGCGCTGGCTGATCATTCCTATACTTTTCCACACCGGGCAATGTTTTCATCCCCTCAGTTGCGGGACTATTTTCAGCAGAAGAAGATCGGGATTTTTGGAGAGCCCTGGGGGGATGAGAACGAGGCGATACCGTTTGAAAATGCAATTCTCGACTTTGAACAGGATGCTTTATTGCAAAACCGTAAGTCAGGCGAGTTTAAGCTGCTTTTTTATGCACGCCCTGAACCGCATGCGGCGCGCAATATGTTTGAAATTGCCTACCTGGCTCTGGCGCGAGCTATTGAAGCTGGTGCGTTTGATGGCGCGTTGTGGGAGTTTCACGGCATCGGCAGTACGCAGGGCGACATGCCTCTACCCGGAGGGCGCACGCTAAAAATGTTGGGCAAGTTTGGTCTCAATGAATATAAACAACGTTTGTTGGAATATGATCTGGGTTTGAGTTTGATGTATACCCCGCATCCAAGCCTGTTACCGCTTGAAATGGCTGCGGCGGGAATGTGGGTGGTGAGCAACGAATGCGAGAACAAGTCTCTAGACGAGTTGAGCAACATTTCGAGCAACCTGTTGGCGGCTGAGCCCACCATTGCCGGGGTGGCCGGTAGATTGGAATGGGCGGCAAAGCATTGCGATGATGAATCAGAGCGTCGTGAGGGGGCAAAGGTAAACTGGTCTTCGAGCTGGGATACGACGTTTGATGATGAAAAAATGGCACGGATAGTGGGTTGGCTTGATGGCTGATGTCATTGGCGTGGTTGTATAAATGCAATGACGGTATACTCTCACTGTTAATCGGGCGCATTCGCCGGGTAATTTGTTCTAATAAATAAATATAATGCGAAAACTAAAAGAAGATTTCCAACCTGATCTTGATCTGTCGGTCATCCTGCCCGTGTACAACGAGGAGGAGAACATCGTCGAAATGCA
Organism: Gammaproteobacteria bacterium; assembly: GCA_030590945.1. Taxonomy (GTDB): domain Bacteria; phylum Pseudomonadota; class Gammaproteobacteria; order Arenicellales; family Poriferihabitantaceae; genus JAAELZ01. The sequence continues at coordinate 6,098 of JAUVBY010000019.1, forward strand.
TGCCGAAATTGATGCGGTAATGCAGGAGATGGGGGTGGCCTATGAAATTATTTTCATCAACGATGGTAGCAATGATCTAACCTTGAATCGCCTGCTTGAAATCCAGGCTAGTGATCCCAATTCGGTGGTAGTTGAATTTCGGCGTAATTTTGGTCAAACCGCAGCGATGTCGGCCGGTTTTGATCTGGCGCGTGGTGAAATAATTGTCTCGATGGATTCAGACCGGCAAAATGATCCACGTGATATTCCGATGCTGGTTGAAAAAATTGCGGAAGGCTATGATCTCGTGTCCGGCTGGCGTTATGATCGCCAGGACGGCTTGTTTTTACGTCTGATCCCGTCGAAAATCGCCAACAAACTCATCGGCTTTACCACCGATGTCAAGTTACACGATTACGGCTGTTCTTTGAAAGCATTTCGCTGGGATACCGCCAAACAGTTGTCTATGTATGGTGAAATGCATCGCTTTATTCCCGCCATCGCCAGTTGGGTGGGCGCCCGGATTACTGAAGTAAAGGTGAATCATCGTGCGCGCACCGCCGGGGTATCAAAATACGGAATTTCACGTACTTTTCGTGTGATCCTGGATTTAATTACGGTTAAATTCCTGATGAATTACTCTGCGCGGCCCTTACAGTTTTTCGGTGCAATCGGGTTGGTCAGTACGTCGCTGGGTATGCTGATTGGCTTGTATCTGAGCATACAGAAGTTGTTTTTTGGTGCCGGTTTAAGTGATCGACCAGCGCTATTGTTGGCAGTATTATTAGTTTTTATCGGTTTGCAATTTATTACCTCCGGCCTGCTCGCCGAGATGATTACGCGAACCTATCATGAGTCTCAGGACAAACCGACCTACACCATCCGTAAAGTTTACGGGCGTGATTCAGGATAAGAATCAGGCCAGCGTCCGGGGCGGGGCCAGGCCGGCGGCGTCCACCGATGACATCGCGGTTATCGTTGTTAACTACAACGCTGGCGAGTATTTAATTGCTTGCCTTGAAGCCTTGCACGTCATGCCCGAACTTCCGGGTGACATTATCGTGGTCGATAATGCCAGCGAAGATGGTTCCAACGTAGCGGCTAAATCCCGGTTTCCGGGCGTCAATGTTATTGATGCCGGCAGCAATACCGGGTTTGCTGCGGCCAACAACCTTGGTATTGCCACAACGGATAAAACCTGGGTAGCGCTGGTCAACCCCGATGCGTTTGTCGCGAAGGACTGGTTGTCAAAACTGCTTGATGCGATCCGGAGCAATCCGCAGGTAAGCGTATTTTCATCAGAATTAATCGATGCACGGGATCACGAACGCCTTGACGGGCAGGGCGATTGCTATCACGTAAGTGGTTTGATGTGGCGGCGTAAGCATGGCCAGCCCGTTGATTCAGACCCCAGTCGACTACCGTTTTTTGCTCCCTGCGCGGCTTCGGCTCTGTACTTACGTTCAGCGGTGCTTGAAGTTGGCGGCTTTGATGAAGACTATTTTTGCTATATTGAAGATGTGGATCTGGGCTTCAGGTTGCGGCTGGCGGGATATCAATGCCTGCATCTTCACGATGCCATCACCTATCACATCGGTTCTGCGATTACCGAACGTGAGAGTGATTTTTCTATTTACCATGGGCATCGAAACCTGGTCTGGACCTATTTTAAAAATATGCCGGCCGGCCCGCGCTGGCGGTATATGTGGCAACATCTGTTGATGAATCTTGTCAGCATCGCGTTTTACACTGCAAAAGGGCGCCCTGGCGTTATCTTCAAGGCAAAATGGCATGCCATAAGGGGTTTGCCCGCGCAAATCCGTAAGCGCAAAGCACGGCAAAACACAGCAAAAAAAGGCCTGCCTGATATAGACATCACCCGGGTTATGACCAAAGGCTGGTTAACGCCTTACCTGCATCGCCATGACTAAGCCCGAAAAACACCAGCCACGTTGTGACGTGGTGGTGGTTAATTACAATGCCGGTGGTTTTCTGGCGCGTTGTGTCGAGTCTGCGTTGCGTAGTGACGTGCCAATATCTCTGATACTGGTTGATAATGCATCGACAGATGATAGCCTGGAAACCGTGCGAGACCTGGAAGCAGGGCCGCATCAGTTTCAAATCATCGAGAACAGTGAAAATCTGGGGTTTTCCGTGGCGGTCAATATTGGTGCAAGGCAGGGAACATCGCCGTTCATTTTATTGCTTAATCCGGATTGCGAAATTCATCCACATACCATTGGCAATCTGCTGTCAGAAGCGCAAGAGTCCGAGGACATGGGTATTATGGGTGCCCTGGTATTTAACGAAGATGGGACGGAGCAGCGGGGGTGCCGGCGCCTGGAACCGACCTTTACTCGCAGCATGGTTACGGCACTGCGCCTGGGAAAATACTTTCAAAGCGTCAACCTGCAATACGATGATCTGCCAGCTGAGCCGCAAAGCATCGATGCGGTTTCAGGCGCATCCATGCTGATCGATCGGCCGGTATTTGAAGCGCTCGGTGGTATGGATGAAGGGTATTTTTTGCACGTTGAGGATCTCGATATTTGCCGTCGCGTACGCGAGTTCGGTAAAAAAGTGTATTTCACGCCGAATGTATCCCTGTTTCATCATCATGGTGCGTCCAGCCACGGCGTGCCTTATAAAACGGAGTGGTATAAACACCAGGGCATGTTGCGGTATCAGGAGAAATTCCAGAAACCCCATCAAAACGCTTTACGCTCGTTATTAACGCGTGGCGTGGTGTATATCAACTTCGTCTTGTCCATTGTTCGTCAGCATCTGGTTCGCAGGGGAAAAGGCGAACCAGTCGTTAAGCAGCTGATCAGCGAAAAAAAGCCCGTTATCATTACCGGCGCAACCAGCGACCTGGGGCAGGAGGTCTTGAATCAACTTAAGCGAGAACCACGGGTGCTGGCGGTGAGTCGAAGCCATAAATTTCCGGTAAGTATTGGCAATGAAAGCTGGTTTTGCTGGTCGTTTTTTGAAAAGGTACCGCAGGCCGATTTTCAGGGTGCTCACGCCTGGGTGGCTCTGTCGCCCATCTGGTCTGCGCCCGGGCTGGCCAATACACTAGGGCGGTTTGGCAAGCTGAAAAATGTGATTTGTTTTAGTTCGACCAGTATTACGGGAAAGGTTGATACGACCGATTCCAGGGAGCAGGCAGTCGTGAAACAGTTGATTGAAGGCGAGCGAGCGCTGCTTGAATGGGGCGAATCGGCAGGTTCAGACGTGACCATTTGTCGCGCCAGTATGATTTATGGCGGGTTACACAATCAAAATATTAATATGGTTAAACGTCTGATTCGCGTGTTCAGATTTTTTCCGATGCTTTCTCGGGGTAACGGTTTGCGCCAGCCGGTACACGTGAACGACCTGGCGGTTGCGGTACACACGCTGCTCCGTAAACCAATGTTGCCAAAACCAGGCTATACGCTGGCGGGCGGAGAGCAATTAAGCTATCGGCATATGATCGAACGCGTGTTCATCGCACAAGGCCAGAAACCACGCTTCTGGGTCATATCCGAAGGTGTGTTTAAAGGATTATTGAATGTTTTATCTCTATTCCCGGGGATGAGTTTTCTAAACAGTGAAATGATTAAGCGCATGGAACGTGATCTGATTTATGATATTGAGCCGGCGCGGCGAGATTTTGAGTATGCACCGGGAATGTTCCGGCCCGGAGAATCAGGCGGTCCGGGGCAGGCTCGTGAAAATTGACATTAGACGATTATGAAAAATATTAAAATTGCCATTATTGGTGGCAGCGGCTTGAGCCAGTTAAATGGCTTGAAAGACATCCGGCGTGAAGTAGGGCGCACGCCTTACGGAGATCCTTCTGCACCACTTACTATCGGCATGCAGGGCGAAAACGAAATTATATTTCTGCCAAGGCATGGATTGAGCCATCAAATTCCTCCTCACCAGGTCAATTATCGTGCCAATATCTGGGTGCTCAAATCGATGGGGGTTGAGCAAATATATGCGGTTGGCGCGACGGGCAGTATTGATCCGGCGCTCAAGCCGCGGGACATTGTTATACCCTCACAATTAATCGACTATACCTATGGCCGTGAACAAACGTTTTACGATGGCAGCAACGCCATGGTTGAGCATATTGATTTTAGCCATCCGTATACTGAAGCGCTCCGGCAACGTCTGATTGCGGCCGCGGGAACGCTAAAAGCAAGCTTGCATACTAAGGGAGTATATGCGGCGACGCAGGGGCCGCGACTGGAAACAGCGGCTGAAATTGATCGAATTGACCGCGATGGCGGTACTATTGTGGGCATGACCGGCATGCCTGAAGCTGCGCTGGCCAGGGAGCTGGAAATGCAATACGCGCTAATTTCTCTGGTCGTTAATCCAGCCGCTGGCCGGGACGGTGACGCGGTTATATCAATGCAGGATATTGTCGCTCATCTAAATGCGGGGATGAAGGACGTGTGCAGGATATTTGAAGTGATGTTGAGCACACCAGGCTAGATCAAGAATTATGAGACTAGTATTGGCGGGCGTTTTTATGCTTACCCCGTAGCCAGCCAAACCCCGACACCCATCATCAGAGTGCCGGCAATACGGTTCATAATGCGTACATTGCTACGTTTACGTAATATATGCGCCAATGATTTTCCACCCGTCGCGTAGAGGATCAGGCAGGTCAACTCAATGATCAATATCAAGCTGACCAGCACCAGCAGTTGCGGAAGCAGAGGTAGCGACTGATCAATAAACGGGGGCACCAGCGCGATGAAAAATGCCCAGCCCTTAGGGTTGGCTATAGCCGTAATAAACCCCTGCATGGCTAACTCGTATCGCGATTGCCTGTTAATTGTATCGCTCGTGCCGGTCGTATCCTGCAAGGCCAGGCGGCCGCGCGAACGCCACATCTGTATGCCAATATAGGCAAGATAGGCACCGCCGATGAGTTTAAAAGCAGTAAAGAATGAGGGGTATTTGAGCAATATTGCAGCCACCCCGATCATGGATAGAATCACCACCAGGCCCACGCCCAGTAACTCGCCCGCCATCATCCAGAATGTACGTTTTAAGCCGATTGTCATGCCAAGCGTCATGGACAAAATCATACACATCCCCGGTGTAGCGGAAACGAAAAAGAACGTGGGGATGAAAACGGCCAGCATGGCGGTATTGAGCATGGCGCGGATTTTAACCCGGATGTTTCATAAACATCGTGGTGATATTGCTAAGTATATTGTTTTCACAGGGGAATATTTTTGGGAGTGTCGTAGCCGCGCTTACGACCGAATAAAAATAATTCTCTGTGGGAACAATAGGCTAGCGAGATTATGCGATGTTTGTGAAATATCCGGGCTGACAACAAGTAGGTGATGTGATGGAATAATGTCGCAGCCGGCCACTAAATATTAATTCGCATGAATGCTACCGAACCAAACAAATCCTGACAGGTCTTAAGCATTGTATATATAATAATAAACATAACAGGAAGCCTATGATCGAATCGATGCGAAAGTGGTTGCAAGGGGTGCGCAACACCGTTGGGCACGGCCTTATTTCCAGGCTGCTAAAGCCGCGGGTTTTGGCGCCGGAACGGCTTATGGATTTTCCCCGCCTCAAGGACAATATTCGCAGCGCCGATGTGTTGCTGGTGGAAGGGCGCACTCAGGTCAGCCAGATCATTCAAATCGTGAGCCATAGTCGTTGGTCACATTCAGCTATTTGTGTCGGGCGCCTTGACCAATTTCAGCAACATCTGCCCGATACGATTGATGTAGACGAGCTTGATCCGAATGCCATTTACCTGGTTGAAGCAGAGCTCGGGCAGGGAACAGTACTGACGCCTATCGAACGTTATGAAGGGTTTCGTCTACGCGTGTGCCGTCCGGCCGGGCTGTCCCGCGAAGATCAAAACCGGGTTGCGTGTTATGTGATTAAACGTCTGGGCACGGAATATGATGTGCGGCAACTGGCCGATCTCGCACGATTTATGTTCCCCTATGGCATATTGCCCCGCAAGTGGCGCTCAAGCCTGTTTGAACACAATGCCGGGCCGGAAACTAAAATTGTCTGTACAACCTTAATCGCGGACGCCTTCCAGGCCGTGAAATTTCCAGTGCTGCCGATTGTCTCGGAAGATACGGAGGGTGAAAGTCGTTTATTCAAACGCAATGCAAAGCTATTTGCGCCTTCGGATTTTGATATTTCTCCTTACTTTCAAATCCTTAAATTTCCGATGTACTCCATCGAGCAGGATGAAGTGCGCTATTACCACCATTTGCCCTGGGCGGGTGATGCGGTGCCGGCTGAGCCACACGATGAGATGGACCTGTCTTACGCACTGGAAAAACCATTCGACCTTGAAGAGGGCGAGGAAGTGAAAATATGACCGGCTGGCTAATACTACTCTGGATAACGGGTTCGGGCATCATCGCCTATCACCAACTGGGATCAAAATCGGCCTGGATCTGGTCGGCCATGATGCTGATCGTGAGTATCCTGCTGGGTGCCAGTGTGTGGTTTATTTTGCTGCTATTCGTGATGGGTTCGGCATTGTTCGTATTTGCTATGCCTGAGCTGCGTAAACGCTATATTACTGATCATATATTCAAGGTCATGTCAAAGGCGGTTCCGGATATTTCACAAACTGAACGTGAGGCGCTGGAAGCCGGCACGGTCTGGTGGGATGGGGACTTGTTCTCCGGGAAACCGGACTGGCAGAAGCTAAGACGGTTTCCTAAACCGGAATTGAGCGCCGAAGAACAGGCTTTTCTGGAAGGGCCGGTGGAAGCGCTTTGTCATATGCTGGACGACTGGGATAGCACGCAGAACTTGTATGATCTGTCGCCCAAGGTGTGGGCTTATCTGAAGCAGGAGAAATTTTTCGGCATGATTATTCCGAAAAAATATGGCGGGCTTGAGTTTTCGGCGTTGGCGCATTCTACCGTAGTGGCAAAAATATCAACTCGCTCGATCAGTGCTGCGGTGACTGTAATGGTGCCCAACTCGCTGGGCCCGGGTGAGTTGTTATTGCACTATGGCACACAGCAACAAAAAGACAAATATCTGCCGAGGCTGGCAACGGGCGAAGACATTCCCTGTTTTGCCCTGACCAGTCCGGAAGCAGGCAGCGATGCAGCCGCCATTGAAGACCTTGGGGTAGTGTGCGAGCAGGAAAATGCCGACGGTGAAACAATTCTTGGTATTCGCCTGAACTGGAATAAACGTTACATTACCCTGGCACCGGTCGCTACCGTGCTGGGTCTGGCCTTCAAACTATATGATCCGGATAAGCTGATCGGTGATCAGGAAGAGCTGGGCATAAGTTGTGCCTTAATACCAACTGATACGCCGGGTGTAGAAACGGGGCGGCGGCATTTTCCGCTCAACGGTGTGTTCATGAACGGCCCGACGCGCGGTAAGGATGTATTTATTCCCATGAGCCAGCTGATCGGCGGGCAGGATTATGCGGGCAAGGGCTGGCGTATGCTCATGGAAAGCCTGGCGACAGGGCGCTGCATATCATTGCCGGCGCTGAGTGTTGGAGGTGTGCAGTTGGCCGCGCGAGCAACCGGAGCTTATGCGAAAATCAGGCGACAGTTCAATACGTCCATTGGCGAGTTTGAAGGTGTTCAGGAAGCCCTGGCTCGAATCGGGGGTTATGCCTACCAGATGGACGCAGCACGCCGCATGACACTCGTTGCGCTGGATGCAGGCGAACGGCCATCGGTGATCTCGGCGATACTGAAATACCATCTAACCGAGAAATTGAGAATTTGCATGAATGATGCTATGGACATACAGGGCGGCTCGGGTATTTGCCTGGGGCCGCGCAATTTATTTGGCCGGGCCTACCAGACCATACCGATTGCGATTACTGTTGAAGGCGCGAACATACTGACTCGCTCGCTGATTATTTTTGGGCAGGGCGCGATGCGTTCCCATCCGACCATATTGAAAGAACTCGAAGCCCTGCGCACAGGCGATCAGAAGGCCTTTGATTTAATTTTCAAGGAGCATATCAGTAATTTGTTTGGCAATGTAATGCGCAGCTTCTGGTTAGGCCTGAGCGGTGGTCGATTCAATTTGAGCCAGCGTGGCCTGAATGCTTCCCCTCTGGCGTCACACTATGCCTCACTCAGCCATCTGGCAGCCGGTTTCGCCCTGATTAGCGATGTTACGCTGGCGATGCTGGGCGAATCCCTGAAACGTAAAGAACGCATTTCTGCGCGCCTGGGTGATGCGCTTAGCCAGCTTTATCTTGCCTCGGCCAGCCTTAAACGGTTTCACGATGACGGGGAACACGAGGCAGACCTGCCTTTATTGAACTGGGCATTTAAGCGTGCACGGGCGGATGCCCAGTTCGCTCTGATTGAGGTATTACGCAATTACCCTAATCGTGTGGTCGCAATGGTTTTACGCTTTATTGTTTTCCCATTAGGGCCGCGTTATCGAGTGCCGGACGATCGCCTTGATGCTGCCGTCGCCAATTCATTACTTAGTCCGGGATCATCGCGTGATCGGCTGACCTCTATGGTGTATATCGGTGACGACCAACAGCAAACCGGTCGCCTTGAAAGGGCGCTGACGCTTAGTGTTAAAGCCGACCCTGTCGAGCGAAAAATTAAAAAAGCAAGTGGCCGTAAAGCGATGACACTGGCCGAGATGCAGCGGCTGGCCGAAGAGTGTCTTAAGTCCGGTGTGATTAATCAGGGTGAGGCTGATATCCTGCTGGCTGCCGCCCGTGCGCGGCACGATGCAATTCAGGTGGATTCGTTTGAGAATTTGCGTGGTAATCAGTCTGAAAAATTTCAATATGAGAGGGGCGAAACATGATGTCTGCTGTAAACATTGTGGATGGCAGTCGAACGCCATTTTTAAAAGCAGGCGATAAACCGGGGCCGTTTCTGGCGTCAGATCTCGCGGTTGCCGCTGCCCGACCGCTATTATTGCGTCAGCCTTTCACCGCACAGGATCTGGATGAGGTGATACTTGGCTGCGTCATGCCCACCGCGGACGAGGTGAATATCGCACGCGTGGTATCACTGCGGCTCGGTTGTGGAAAACTGGTTCCAGCGTATACCGTACAACGCAATTGCGCTTCGGGTATGCAGGCCATCGACAGCGCCGCAAAAGACATACAACTGGGGCGGGCAAACCTGGTATTGGCCGGCGGAACAGAGGCTATGAGCCACGCGCCCGTAATGCTAAATGATCAGATGGTGGCCTGGCTGGGGCGCTGGATGAAAGCGCGATTATTATCGCAAAAGCTTAAAACACTAGGCCAACTGCGCCCGGCCATGCTGGCCCCCGTGATCGGGTTGTTACGCGGTTTGACTGATCACACGGTCGGTTTGTCGATGGGACAGACCACGGAAATCATTGCCGATCGATTCAGTATCAGTCGTGAACGTATGGATGCTTATGCGGTACGCAGCCATCAGCGCCTGATGGCAGGGATTGAACAAGGTCATTTCAAGGGGGAAATTGAAGTGCTGTTTGATGCGTCAGGCGGGCAGTATACCGAAGATAGTGGCTTGCGCAGAGATAGCTCAATCGAAAGCCTGGCAAAATTAAGGCCGGTTTTTGACCGCCCCTATGGAAAAGTAACCGCGGGTAACAGCGCGCAAATAACCGATGGGGCGGCCTGGGTAATCCTGGCCTCAGATCAGGCTGTGCGTGACTATAAACTACCGGTTCTAGGAAGGCTCATGGATGTGAACTGGGCTGGTCTGAACCCGGCGCAAATGGGCCTGGGGCCTGTCCATGCCAGCACACCGGTTCTGCAACGTAATAATCTGTCGCTACAGGATATTGATTATTGGGAGATCAATGAAGCCTTTGCCGGACAGGTGCTAGGTTGCCTTGAGGCATGGGAAAGCGACGATTATTGTCGAGACGAGCTGGGCCTGAAGAAGTCTCTGGGATCGATCGATCAGGCGCGTCTGAACATTGACGGTGGTGCGGTCAGCCAGGGGCATCCGGTAGGGGCTTCGGGTGCACGTATTGTTCTGCACGTTTTGAACGTGCTCAAACGGGAAAACTTAAATCGCGGCATCGCGACCTTATGTATTGGCGGCGGCCAGGGTGGCGCGTGTTTGCTCGAAGCGGGGGTGAAATAATGCCAACTAAACAAAAATGGAACCTGGAGATTGATGAGAGCGGTATTGCCTGGTTGGCGATTAATGTTCCGGGCGCAAAGCTCAATACCCTGGATCGTGTCGCGCTGGAACAGCTGGAGCTTATTGTTGATCAACTGAATATCGATTTACCGCGTGGGCTGGTGCTGTATTCGAGTAAGGATAATGGTTTTGTCGCGGGAGCTGAGATCAATGAATTCACCCGGATTGAGAGTGTCGCTCAGGCGCAGGCGCATATTGCGTTTGCGCACAGCATATTTGATCGTATCGAGGCGATGCCGGTGCCTAAAGTGGTACTGATTCACGGGTTTTGCCTGGGCGGTGGGCTGGAACTGGCCCTGACGTTTGATTACCTGCTGGCGGAAGATGTCCCGTCTTGCAAACTTGGCCTGCCCGAAGTGAAGCTTGGTATACACCCCGGTTACGGTGGCTCGGTGCGCCTGATCGAGCGCATTGGTGCGCCAAAAGCAATGGATATGATGCTGGGAGGTCGGGTAATCCCGGCGCGTGCCGCCAAAAAGCTGGGGCTGGTGGATCAACTACTGGCGAAACGATATTTTAAAGTGGCTGCGCGAGATTTTATCCGGCGCGTACCGGAAAAACACCAGGCTCCAAAACTACAGGCCCATGCTCTGAAGATTTCCTGGCTTCGCAGCCTGCTGGCGAACTATCTTGAAAAACAGGTAGCGCGGCGTGCCAGCCGCGAGCACTATCCGGCGCCGTATGCGCTGATTAAACTCTGGCGGCAGTTCGGCGCCAACCGGGACATTATGCTGGCGGAGGAAATTCAATCCGCATCCGCACTGTTTACCACCGATACTGCCCGTAACCTGGTGCGCGTATTTTTTCTGCAGGAAAGGTTGAAATCAAATCGTAATCAGGCTAATGCTGGTGATTCCGGCAACATAAAGCATCTGCATGTGATTGGGGCCGGGGTGATGGGTGGGGATATCGCAGCGTGGTCCGCATTGCGCGGCCTGCGCGTCACGCTACAGGATCAAAATCCGAAGAGCATTGCACGAGCGATGGCCCGTGCCCGGGTATTATTTAAAAAGAAACTTAAGATTAGCCGCCTGGTGCAGGCGGCAATGGACAGGCTCATTCCCGATCTGAACGGCGCCGGCGTGGCCTCGGCCGATTTGATTATTGAGGCCATATTTGAAAACCTCGAAGCCAAGCAACAGGTGTTTGCGGACATACAGGCGCGGGCTAAAGAGAGCGCAGTACTGGCCAGCAATACCAGCAGCATCCCCATTGAACATATTGCAAAAACGCTGGATAACCCCGGTCGCCTGGTAGGAATACACTTTTTTAACCCGGTGGCAAAAATGCAACTGGTCGAAGTGGTTAAAGGTCGCAGAACCAGGAAAAATGTGTTGGATGCTGCACATGCCTATACGCTTCAAATTGGCCGCATGCCGGTTCGAGTAAAGAGTAAACCCGGTTTTCTGGTGAATCGCGTACTGATGCCGTATCTGATTGAGGCGGTCAGGATGCTTGATGAGGGCGTGAATGCGAGCCAGATCGATCAAGTGGCGACGCGGTTTGGAATGCCCATGGGGCCAATCGAACTGGCTGATGTGGTGGGGCTGGATATTTGCCTGCACGTTGCAGAGAACCTGCTGGGCGAGGCACGCGTTCCAAAGAGCTTGAAACGCAAGGTTAAGGCGGGGGATACAGGTAAAAAATCCGGCCAGGGTTACTATCTTTGGTCCGGCGATAAAGCAAAAAAGCCGGAGTTTAAACCGCCCGAGGGGCATACCAAAGATATTGAGCGACGTATGATTTATCCGATGTTAAACGAGTGTGTTGCCTGTTTGCATGAAGGTATAGTGGCATCAGCAGATGAGCTGGATGCCGGAGTGATCTTTGGAACCGGTTTCGCGCCGTTTAAAGGTGGCCCGATGCACATGATTCAGAGCATCGGGCGCGAAAAAATGATCGATCGTCTGGAGCGCTTGCAGGCGACCTATGGCGATCGATTTAAACCAAATGATGGATGGGAGGAACTAAAACTATTTAAATAACGACTTAACTCACGCCTGATATGGGCTGTTTCTACATGAAATAATGTGCATATATGATTGTTAATTCACGTTATTCCTTTCGATATGGCCAATATTGGGCGCAAGCAGGGTCGTTTGAAATTTCCGGAGGGAATCATGAAAGTACATGAAAACGTTTATGAAGGATTTGATGAAACAGGGCTAGCCAGTCACCTGGTTCAACTTCAGGAGGCTCAGACACTGGACGGCTTGTTTCGTGCGCGGGTTAAACGCAGCCCGGATGCTGAAGCATATCGTTTCTTTTCCAAACGCAGTGATAAATGGGAAAGCATGTCCTGGCAAGTCGTTTCGGAACAGGTGGCACGCTGGCAGAGCGCCTTGAATAACGAAGATTTAGAGCCTGGCGACCGCGTGGCGGTGATGATGGAAAACTGCGTATACTGGGTGATTATGGATCAGGCGGCTCTCGCCCTGGGCCTGATACTGGTACCGCTGTATGCAAACGATCGCCCGAGTAACCTGGCCTATGTATTAAAAGACTCCGGTGTGAAATTATTGTTGATTAAAGAACAGGAGCAGGCTGATCAGCTTGAGCGTATTGCGGATGAATTACAACATCTGCAATTGCGCTCGGTTCTACCCGTGACCAGCGCCAGCCTGTCGGTGGTCTGTATTGATGACTGGTTGCCCGACAAGGGCGAGGCCATTGTTCGATCACACTCGCCTGATGCACTGGCGAGTATTGTGTATACATCGGGCACCACCGGGTACCCCAAGGGTGTGATGCTCAGCCATAAAAATATGCTGTGGAACGCCTGGGCTGGATTGCACAGTATGATGATTTATCCCGAAGATCAGCACCTGTCGTTTTTGCCCCTTTCGCATACGCTGGAGCGGACGGTAGGGTATTATTTGATGATGATGGCCGGTGCCAAAGTCGCGTATAACCGTTCAATACCCGAGCTTGCTGAAGATATTCAGATTATCAAGCCTACTATCATGATCACCGTGCCGCGCATTTTTGAGCGCGTGCATGCGAAAATCCTGGCCAGGCTCGAAGAAGGCTCCGCGCTTAAATACTTTTTGTACAAGCGCAGTGTCGACATTGGCTGGCAGCATTTCTTAATTGAGCAGGGGCGGGCGAAATGGTCAATCGGGCAATTATTTCATTCCCTTCTGGATAAACTGGTGGGCGCAAAAATCCGGGAACGCCTGGGAGGGCGCTTACGCATCGGTATTGTGGGTGGCGCGCCGATGCCGGAGGCCATCGCCAAAGTGTTTCTGGCCCTGGGCGTGCCTTTGTTGCAAGGTTACGGCCTGACTGAAACCAGCCCGATCATCAGCGTTAATACCACAGAGCGTAACGATCCCAAAAGCGTTGGTTCCCTGTTGAGGGATGTGGAAATAAAGAATGATCCGGAAACCGGAGAGTTGCTGGTTAAAGGCCCGGGTGTGATGCGGGGTTACTGGAATCGAGAGCAAGCTACGCGAGACACCTTTGATAGTGAAGGCTGGTTAAAAACCGGTGATATCACGCGTTATGAAAATGATTACCTGTATATCACCGGCAGGGTCAAAGATATTATCGTTCTGGCGAATGGTGAGAAAATCCCGCCCACGGACGTTGAAACCGCGATCATGCTTGATTCACTAATTGAGCAGGTGCTGGTAATCGGCGAAGGCCGGCCATTTTTGAGCGCGCTGTTGGTACTAAACAAGGGGGCGGCTGAAAAATGGTACCAGAAATTTGCTTCCAGACGTTCCGGTACACGGGAAGATATCCTGCGCGAAGAACTGAAAGAGCGAATTCGCGATCATACGCGCGAGTTTCCGGGTTATGCGCGCATTTATAAATTTGCGCTTGTGGATCAGGAATGGACGATTGAAAATGAATTGCTTACGCCGACACTCAAGGTGAAACGGGCGCGTGTACTGGAGCGTTACAAAGGTTTAATTGACGGTCTGTACGAAGGGCATGCCTGATGGTGTTTGAACTTTTATGTTCTGATCACTATCATACAGAGGCCGGGGTAGAAGTCGCGGTTTCAGTAAGTAAATAAATTGAGATAAATGCAATGAGAAGAACCCTAATAATCAAATATATACAAGCATTACTTATAGTGATATCTCTGTCTATCAGCCAGGTTTCCAGTGCCTCAACGGATGAGCTGAAACGTATTTTTGCCAGTGAAAATGCGCCATCAGGTGTGGTGTTTGAAATAGTGGATTGGGATGATGAATATCTGGAACGCGCGATTCCCTGGGTCAATCAGCAGATTATATCTTTGCGCGAGCGGTTTCCCGGGCTCGATATCGCGGTGGTTAGCCACGGTAGTGAGCAGTTTGCACTGTTAAAGGATGCCGATGCTGCCTACCCTGAAATTCATTCAAATGTGCAACGTTTAATCACTGATCACAATGTCAAACTGGAGTTGTGTCTCGGTCATGCCAATATGCGTGGGTTTTACCAGGACGACTTTCCAGATTACGTTGATATTGAAGCTTCCGGCCCGTCTCAGATAGCCGCCTATGAGTCACTTGGTTACGATAAAGTTGTGGTGATGATTGAATAGCTCATATTGGCTCAAATGCGTAATACCGGCCTTGCTGTTTCTGGCCGTGCTGGAATCTGCTGCAAGCGAGCGTTTGTTATTATTTAGCGGTATTTATGAACCTTCAGGGGTGGTGCACCTGGGGCAGGGTGAATTTGTGGTGGTGGAAGATGAACCTGAACGCCCATTTCACCGACTGAAACTGGATCAGAATGGTCATTTAACAGAGCCTGGCCCCTTGCTGTTCGTTGGTGATCCAGTGCGACTGAATGACCTTGAAGGCGTCACCTTCGATGGTCACTATCTTTATGCCATTACCTCACACTCGCTGACTAAAAAAGGCAAGGCTGGAAAAGACCGTTCCTTGCTGGTTCGGTTTGACTACACGGACGGGCGATTACACGATACGCGCCGTATAAGCGATCTAAAAGCGGTTTTAGTGCGTCGCTTTTCTGAGGCGTTTGTGGGCAAAACGGACGAGCAAATTGAATCCGAGCTCAACATTGAAGCACTGGCATGGTCCCCGCAAGATGAGAGCCTGTACATCGGTTTTCGTCAACCGCTCAAAAATGGCCTCAGTGCAGTAATGCGTATTCAATCGCCGCAGTCTTTGTTTGAACAACAAAATGCTGCGGGTCTCGTTCCTCAACTGTTCTGGCTCGATTTACAGGGCAAAGGCATTCGCTCGATGAACTGGGATTTCAAACTGGCACAATTTGTAATTGTTGCAGGCCGGAAAGATTCCGATGCGGGCTTTGATCTCTGGAAATGGCGGGCAGATAATGAAGCCGGTGCGAGTAAAATTAACGCTATGAGTGATCTCATACCCGAAGGAACAGAAGGTTTAACAGGCTTTGTAACTGCGAAACAATCAGGGATATTGCTGGTAATCGATGATGGCAGTATAAAGAAATCGCGACCCGCGCATTACCTCATATTTTCTGAATAGCCAGTAATTTGATCGTTGTCATTGCGGGCAGCGTTATGACGTGGCAATCTCTACGGATGAGGCGCCCGGTCTTAATCAGGCGCTACAAATAATCTTGTTGCGAAAGCACCATGTTAATACGCCCTATGATGGAGCCTTTTTTGCCAAAATACGTTACAACAGGAACCGAGTGTCGGGAAATCGACCAATTGGCTATGTCCTGCCTGAACCTGAGTGAGATTCAGTTAATGCAGCGAGCGGCCGATGCAGCTCTGGATAAATTGGTACAGTATTGGCCAGAGGCGCGTCGCATCTCGGTTTATTGTGGTCCGGGTAATAATGGTGGTGACGGGTATCTGCTTGCCGCCGGAGCAAAAAAGCTGGGTTACCAGGTCTGTTTATATACCCTGGGCTCACCTGCATCCGATACCGCGCTTGTTGCTCGGGAGCAAGCCCTGGCGCAGGGTTTGTCCTGCGTACCAATTACCGAAGATTTACCACTTTGTTTTGATGCGCAGGCGGATTTGATCGTTGATGCGCTGTTTGGTCACGGCCTTCAACGCGATATCGTCTCGCCCTTGCGGGCATTGTTTGAATGCATCAATATCAGTTCTATCCCTGTTTTCGCGTTGGATATACCGAGCGGGATTAGCAGCGATACCGCTGCGGTTATGGGGATTGCATTACAGGCGGTCGCGACAATCTGCTTTGTCGCGCCCAAGATCGGATTGCTCACCGGCGATGGAGCGGTATATGCCGGTGAACTGTTTTACGACACACTGGGCATACCCGGGGCGATTTCTTCACAAATTCAGGCTTCTTACGAATGGCTGGATGAGGGTTTTCTTGCGCGTGTGTTACCGCAACCCAAAGCTTCAAGCCACAAAGGTGATTTCGGTCATGTCGCCATTGTAGGCGGGCAGCCCGGCATGCCCGGAGCAGTGGTGCTGGCCGGGCTGGCAGCAGCCCGCACGGGCGCGGGGCGAGTCACGGTGATTTCCAGTGATGAGCATGCGCATCTGTTGCCTTTAGCGAATCCAGTTTTGATGACGCTCGCGATTAATTCAAACGCAGAATTTACCTTGCCTGACGGGATTACCTCGCTAGCACTTGGCCCGGGTCTGGGTGCAGAATCCTGGGGACGGACGGTATATGAAGATGCGTTGAAACAGGCACAGAAAGCGGGATTACCCACCTTGCTGGATGCAGATGGATTGAATCTGCTGGCCCGTCAACATCGGCACTACGAACATTGGGTATTAAGCCCTCATCCCAAAGAGGCGGCAAGATTACTGGATTGTACTGTCAAAGAAATCCAGTCAAACCGGCCGCAGGCCTGTGTACGTATTGCGGAACAATACGGGGGTGTATGCGTGCTCAAAGGTCAGGGCAGTCTGGTGGCTGATGCCAA
The DNA here is from genome assembly GCA_030590945.1 of Gammaproteobacteria bacterium. Classification (GTDB taxonomy): domain Bacteria; phylum Pseudomonadota; class Gammaproteobacteria; order Arenicellales; family Poriferihabitantaceae; genus JAAELZ01. The sequence continues at coordinate 23,095 of JAUVBY010000019.1, forward strand.
CGGCAGACGGGCGGTTTGCACCTCGGGCAACTGGGGGATGGCCACTGCCGGTAGTGGTGATGTATTAAGCGGGGTGGCTGCTGCGATGCTGGGCCAGGGGCTGGATCTGTTTGACGCGGTGTGTGCCGCGGTTTTTCTGCATGCTAAAGCGGGTGATCTGGCTGCGGCTGCAGGCTCTAAACGCAGTTTGATCGCCAGCGATATTATTGAGTTTCTGCCCGCGGTATTTAGAGCGCTGGAAGCGAAATAAAAATGCAGTCTAGAATGATTAACTCGGACCCGGAGATGATCGCATTTGGTGTAAAATGCGCGCGTTTTATTGCTGCGGGCGAGGTTATTTTCCTGGATGGTGATCTGGGTGCTGGTAAAACCACGCTTGCTAAAGGATTACTATCTGGCTGGGGGCATACCGGGCTGGTAACCAGTCCGACTTTTACTCTCATTGAGAGCTACAATCTGAATCTCGTAGACGTACATCATTTTGACCTGTACCGGATGGAGTCTGCGAACGAGCTGGAACTGATCGGTGCGCGCGAGTTATTTAACGCGTCGAGCATTTGTTTGATAGAATGGCCGGACCGGGCGGACGGATATTTACCGGCTCCAGATATACATTTTAGCATTGAACACACTAAGCAGGGCAGACGCATCAGAATAGGTGGGAAAGCCGGGTTGCAACTAAAAAAAAGTTTAGAATTATAAATATGACGAAACGCCGTTTATTACATAAGGTGATCAGCCAACTGGGTTACATAGCGCTGTTATTGGTGGTTTTTCTGCCACCGCTTGCGGAGGCAGCAAGGCTAAACGATATTCGTGTCTGGCACGCTCCGGATCATACTCGCATCGTGGTGGATCTTGATAAATCACCCATATTTAAACATTTTTACCTGGCAGACCCTGCGCGCTTTGTGCTGGATTTGCCGGGGTTTGGTTTGGGCACTCGAGCACCGGATCAGGCAAAAAGTGGACCTTATTTGAAGGCTATTCGTATCGGGCAGCCCAATCCACAAACCGCACGTATTGTTCTGGATTTAAAAGAACAGGTAAAAATCAAAACCCTGGTCCTGGCACCTGTACCCGGGTTCGGGCATCGCCTGGTGCTGGATGTTTACCCCAAAAAGTCTGGTGGGAGTGTGGCCGGAAAACCGGCAAAACCAACTCAGTCCAAAGTGCCGCAGACTGCATCTGTTACTAAAACACGCCCAAAGCCGCTGAATAAGAATGACGGCGTGATTACCATCGCGATTGATGCCGGGCATGGCGGTGAAGATACGGGCGCGCGCGGGCGGAGGACTAACGAGAAAGACGTCGCCCTGCAAATCGCCAAACGCCTGCACAAAAAAATAAATGCGCAAAAAGGCATGACGTCTATCCTTACCCGAAAGGGTGACTACTTTATTTCCTTGCGTGATCGTACTCAGATCGCCCGCGACGCCGGTGCTGATTTGTTGATTTCCATACACGCAGATGGGTTTAAGAATGGTAGTGCGAGTGGTTCTTCCGTTTACGCTTTGTCCTTGAGTGGTGCGAGTAGTGAGACAGCACGCTGGTTGGCTGATAAGGAAAACTCTGCCGACCTGGCCGGGGGCGTGAATATTTCTGCGCGTGACGATACGCTTGCCAAGGTATTACTGTCTCTGGCCATGCAAAGCACCCAGAATGAGAGCATCCCGTTTGCCGGATCCGTATTGCGCGAACTGAAAAAAATCGGCAAGGTGCACAATCCAGCGGTAGAAAAAGCAGGCTTCGTGGTGCTCAAGTCACCCGATATACCATCCATATTGGTCGAAACGGCCTATATAACCAATCGCGCCGAAGAAAAATTATTGCGTAGCGCAAGCCACCAGGAAAAACTAGCGAACGCCATATTAATTGGCACCCGAAAGTACCTTAAAGGCTCCAGCTACCATACCTCGAGCCGCTCGAATAATTCATGAGCTGCCCGGGCGCTAAGTAGGGGTGAAGCGGTCGCAAATCAGGCGCCTGGATGACAGGCTGATTAATCAGATTGCCGCCGGAGAGGTTATCGAACGACCGGCTTCTTTGCTCAAAGAGTTACTGGAAAACAGTCTGGATGCCGGCGCAGATTCCATCGACATCGAGATAGAACGTGGTGGTATGAAGCGAATCGAAGTATCTGATAATGGCTTCGGTATCGACAAAGACGAGTTGGAGTTGGCCCTGTCGAGGCATGCTACCAGCAAACTCAATTGCTTCGACGATTTATACCGGATCAACAGCCTCGGATTCCGTGGCGAAGCCTTGCCCAGTATTGCAGCGGTTTCCAAGCTGCGTATCGCCTCAAAAATTACCGAAGCGAATTCCGCGTTTGAGATCCAGTGCCATGGCGGGCAATTTCTGGCCGGGCCAGCCCCCTGCGCGCGGGAACAGGGCACCACCATAGAAGTGACGGATCTGTTTTACAACACGCCGGCACGACGCAAATTTTTGCGTACGGACACGACTGAATACAAACATATTGATCAGAATATTCGCAAGCTGGCCCTGTCGCGTTTTGAAGTGGGTTTTAGATTGTCGCACAATGGCAAAAACATGCTGGATTGTCCCGCTGCAGCTAATGAATCAGAAAAAAATCAAAGAATATCAACCATATGTGGCGAAGAGTTCGCGCAAAATAATCTTCATTTCAGCGCCGAACAGGCAGATATCAAGCTAGAGGGTTGGCTGGGATTGCCGACATTTTCTCGTAGTCAGCGCGATTTACAGTATTTTTACGTGAATGGCCGGGCGGTCAGGGAACCAATGCTCGCGCATGCGGTTAAACGTGCCTATGCAGATGTGATGTACTCGGGGCGGCATCCGGCTTTTGTATTGTATATGAGTATTTCTCCTGAGGTTGTGGATGTAAACGTGCATCCAGCCAAAACGGAAGTTCGTTTCAAAGACACCCGACAGATTCACGATTTCATTTATCGTACCTTGAATAAAGTGATTGCTGATTTACGCCCCGGAGATAACATTCCCCCGGCGCGTGCGCAACTGACGAGCTTTGCATCTGATTCACAAATGAATGACCCGAACACGATTACGCCTCAGACTTCGCAGGCCTATAGCTCGATCGCTAATTATCAGTCCAGGGGCCGCCAGTCGACAGGTCAGGGTGCGTTTCGATTTAATGCAGAAGAGCAACTTAAGGGCTATAAAGCCCTGTATCCGGACGACTCAGTTTCTTTGCAAAGCGTAACGACTGAGACGCAGGATCCCGGTCAGGATGCGGGCGAAATCCCGCCACTTGGTTTTGCACTGGCGCAGCTGAAAGGGGTGTATATACTCTCTGAATCTGCCGAGGGATTAATCCTTGTGGACATGCATGCTGCTCATGAGCGCATAGGCTATGAGCAGCTAAAGCGAGTTTTTGCAGAAGAGCCCATTATGCAGCAACCACTTCTGGTACCGATCAGGGTTCAATTGCCTGAGCAGTCGGTGCGTGCTGCGGTTGAAAATATCACGATTTTCGAACGCGTTGGGCTGATTATTGAAACCGTAGGCGAAACCGAGCTGGTAGTGCGCCAGATACCCGTAGTACTAAATAAGGTAGACGTATCCGGACTGATCAAGGATGTGCTGTCTGACATCGCCGAACTGGGCATGTCTGATCGAATTGAACAAACCATACACGAAATATTTGCCAGCCGCGCCTGCCATGGCGCAGTGCGCGCTAATCGAAGATTAAGTCTGCCGGAAATGAACGCTTTACTCAGAGACATGGAGTCGGTTGAGCGTTCAGGGCAATGCAACCATGGCCGGCCGACCTGGGTGTCGGTATCAATGGATGATCTGGACAAGTGGTTTCTCCGCGGGCAATAGCCGGGGATGTACGCTTTGGTAAGCATCAAGTTTATATTTGTCAGGCCACAGAGGGCACAGGGCGAAATCACTTATATGCATACTTGATGTCCTCTGCGGTCTATATGTTAAAAAAGCGATGCCGCAGAAGGCTCAATCTTGACGTCTGAACTCCCTGTTATATTTATTGCCGGCCCAACCGCATCCGGTAAAACCGAGCTCGCGATGCGCCTGGCGGACCGGCTGGATGTGGCATTGATCAATGTGGATGCCGCGCAGGTGTACAAAGGGATGGATATCGGCACGGCCAAGCTGGATTGTGCCTTACAAAAGCAATACCCGCATGCGCTGATCGATATTCGAGACCCGGCCGAGGTGTATGACGCCTCACAGTTTGTACAGGACGCAACCGCGTTGATCAATTCAGCTCATGAGGCCGGGAAAATACCCGCACTGGTCGGCGGGTCCCTGTTTTATTTTTCAGCACTTGAGAACGGTGTATCTACCTTGCCTCCAGCGAATTCAGAGATTCGCCGGGCTTTGGAGCAGGAGGCGTGTGAGCAGGGCTGGAGCGCGCTGCACGCTCGCCTGCAGCGTATCGATCCCGAGTCAGGCCGTCGCATCCAACCGGCGGATAAACAGCGTATTCAGCGTGCGCTGGAAATATATCAGCAAACCGGGGAGGCCCCTAGCCGGGTGATGTCCAATTCGGCGCCGCAACCGTTAGCTGAATCTATATTCAAGTTTAATTTATATACGCCAGATCGCCGACTATTGCATGCGCGTATACAGCAACGTTTCGGGAATATGCTTAGCGCAGGCCTGGTAGAGGAGGTTGAGCAGCTTAAAGCGCGTCAGGATTTACATCTTGAACTGCCCTCAATGCGATGCGTAGGCTACCGGCAGGTGTGGCAATACCTGGCTGGTGAAATGGACTACGCAAC
>JAUVBY010000052.1 GCA_030590945.1 Gammaproteobacteria bacterium
AGAGACTTAAAACCTAAATCCCGTTTTATCGTCATCCTCGCGTATGCGGGGATCCATAATACCGTCAGAAACAGGCTTATAGATTCCCGCCTTCGCGGGAATGACGCTTTAACCGGACAGTAGTATGATTGCTGTATTTTTGATGCCGATAGATGTTGAAAAATTTAGTTAAACGAAATTATTGCACAATAATGTGACTTTAGTCACAAATGGATTTGCGCGCGTATATCATAATCAAGGCACCTAAAAGATATGTAAAACAACTGATGCTCACGGAGCGGGCATTCATAAATTAACGGAAGATTGTTGAGTCAGCTGATTTTATCTATCGACAGGGGCCCGGGCAGAGAAATCTGACCGGGTTTTTTATGGGTGTGCCAGCTAGTGTGCGATTTAATTAAGTAAACTGTCCCCGGAATTCCGGAATTATTTTGCATCATGAGCAGGATTCCTGAACAAGCCCTGCGTAAAGGCCAACAAGGCACAACCGCGCCCGTTTCGTTGTTATAATTCGTGCTTTGAAAATCAGGTTAGATAAATGAGCGCCGTCACACAGAATGTCGATCCAGCCGAAATTGCCAAGTTCAGCGAACTGGCGTCGCGCTGGTGGGACCCGGACAGCGAGTTTCGTCCGTTGCATGAAATCAATCCGCTGCGTCTGGCGTATATCGAACAGCAAGGGCGCGTAGCTGGTCAGAAAATTATTGATGTGGGCTGCGGCGGGGGCATTCTGGCCGAAGCCATGGCCATCAAGGGTGCGGAAGTGACGGGGATTGATCTTGGAGAAAAAGCCCTGGCGGTGGCAAAACTGCACGCGCTGGAATCAGAACAGAAAATTGATTATCAGCTGATATCGGCCGAAGCGATGGCCAGGGAACATGCTGCAGAATTTGATGTCGTGACCTGTCTTGAAATGCTGGAGCATGTACCGGATCCGGCCAGTATCATTACAGCCTGCGCGAGCCTGGTCAAACCCGGCGGTCGGGTTTATTTTTCAACGCTAAACCGTAACCCAAAGGCCTATGCCATGGCGGTGGTTGGTGCGGAATACGTGTTGCGCCTGTTACCCAGAGGCACGCACCAGTACGAGAAATTCATTAAACCCAGTGAGTTGAATGCCTGGGCGGAGCAGGCTGGTTTGCAATTGCATGATTTGATCGGCCTGCACTACAACCCGCTATTTAAAAGCTACAAACTCGCGCCTGGAATTGATGTTAATTATCTTGCGTATTGTACGCGGCCGGAATAGTGCTGGCCATTGTACCTATGGCGAGGCTGAAGCCCCACTTCCTGCGTGGAACCGGGGTTTTAACCCCGGCGCTTGTATAAGTCCCGCGTCCCAAAATGCAAAAAGCCCGCTCCATACTCTTTGATCTTGACGGAACCCTGCTCGATACGGCGCCCGACCTCGTGATGGCGTTGAATGCAGTGTTGCAAGCGCATGGTAAACCTGTGCTGGCGCTGGAGGTGGCGCGACCGTACGTGTCACGTGGTGCGCGTGGCCTGCTGCAATGCGGTTTTGGCCTGCGCGAAGATGCGCCGGATTATGCTGCGTATGTGGAGGAGTTCCTTAGTTTTTATCGTGCCGCGCTGTGCGAGCAGACCCGCCTGTTTGCGGGCATGGCAGCCCTGCTGGATACGCTCGATGATGCGAAAATCCGCTGGGGCGTGGTGACGAATAAGGCCGCGGCGCTAACCGAACCTTTACTCAAAAGTATGCAATTGTACGATCGACTACACGTGCTGGTGAGTGGTGATACCCTGTCTGAGAAAAAGCCTTCACCCCGACCGCTATTGTACGCCTGTGAAATGGCTGGGATGCGGCCTGAGAAAACCATTTATGTGGGTGATGATCGTCGTGATATCGACGCCGCTAATGCAGCGGGTCTGTTGTCGGTTGCCGCCCGGTACGGTTACTACGATGCAAGCGACTCCCCGGATGACTGGGGCGCGGATATCGTTATTGACCATCCCGCAGAATTAAATATTATGCTCCCTGGTGCGGGCGACTGAATGGAATCGGGGTGGCTGTTGCTGCGCGAGCAGGATTCCGTGCTGTGGCTCGCAATCTTGGCATTGTGCCTGCTCAGTTTTGTGCTGGGCTGGTTCGTGGCACGTCTGTCGTCCACACGCAAAATCAGTTTGCTCGAAGCCATGCTTGAGCTGGAAATGAAATCCTCTGAAGAGCGTATTTCAGGCCTGGAAAAAAGTTTTTCCGCCTTATCGGCCGAAGCTTTGCGCGATAATAATCAAAGCTTTTTACAGCTGGCAGGTGAAGTTTTGGGGCGGCACTATTCCCGGGCCGATCATGGCCTGCAGACACGTGAAACCGCCATCGAAAATCTGGTTAAACCCTTACAGGAAGCATTAAAATCGACGCACGAGCAACTCGATATGCTGGATAAGAGTACGCGCCAGACGCAAGGGGAATTAAGCGGACAGATCAAGGCGATGTCCGGCGCCCAGGCGCTGCTACACCAGGAAACGCGGCATTTGGCGCACGCGCTAAGACGCCCGGAAGTGCGTGGGCAGTGGGGCGAGATCACGCTCAGGCGCTTGCTGGAACTTTCCGGCATGAACGAGCACGCCGATTTTACTGAGCAAGCTTCAGTGCAAACCGATGAGGGTTTGATACGCCCCGATTTAATCGTTCATCTGCCCGAGAATCGACAAATCGTAGTAGACGTGAAAACGCCGCTGGATGCTTATCTGGACGCCTATAACAGCGAAGATAATGCAGTGCGCGAAGCAAAACTTGTTCAACATGCCGGGCAGATGAAGAAACGAATTCGAGAGCTGGCGCAAAAACAATACTGGGCGCAATTTGAACAGGCGCCGGACTTTATTGTACTATTTATTCCCGGCGATCAGTTCCTGGCCGCTGCGTTAGATCAGCAGCCTGAGTTGCTGGAGTATGCGCTGGCAAAAAAAGTGGTTCTGGCTACCCCCACCAGCCTGGTGGCCCTGCTCAGGGTGATTGCGCACGGCTGGCAGCAGTCGGTACTGGATGAACAGGGCAGAGCGGTGCGTGAAATGGCCGCCGAATTTGATAAACGCCTCGAGGTGTTCAGTCGTCATCTGGCAGGGGTGGGCCGTGATTTAAGTCGAACTGTGGAAACTTATAACCGCGTTATAGGGTCTTACGAGCATAAGGTGCGACCCATCAGCCAAAAATTTGAGAAATTTAATCCGGATATTGAACGGGTCGAGGTTCAGAACATAGAGGCTGTGGTAAAAGAGCCTAAAGTGCGTTCTGAATAGTTGAGGCAGATGAGTTTACATTTTAAGATTTAAAAAATAGATAGTAATAACGTAAAATGTCATCTCATCTGTCATCCCCGCGAATGCGGGGATCCATAATGCTGCTAGTTACTGTGTTTTGGGTTCCCGCCTGTGGGTGATTTACATTTGTTCCGAATTGTAGTGCGCCTGGCCAGAAATGACTAAATTTAGCGTTTAGGAAAATAATATACCGCTTATGAAAATGTTAAAAATTATATTGTTATCGATGTTCGCCCTGTTGACGGGAGGCTGCAGTTTTATTATCGATACGCAAACCAGCAACGCAGCTGAGCAATTATCGCAGACGATTCTTAATCACGAAGATCCTGCTACGGTATCGGCTGCAATCCCGACATTGTTAATTGTGATGGATAGCTATGCGCGGTCAGACAAATCCAGTGGCGATGCAAAACTTTCGGCGGCCAAACTGTACGGCGCCTATGCAGGTGCATTCGTGGATGAACCGGGACGCCGGAAAACGCTCACTTCGACCGCTTTTCGTTATGCGAGAGAGGGTAGTTGTAAGAGAATGGAGAAATGGTGCGGATTGAATAATCTTGACCAGCAGGCATTTTCCGAATTCGTAACCACTCTTGATAAACGCGAAATTGAAACGGTTTATGCCTACGCCGTGGCCTGGCTTAGTTATATTGAAGCGCATAGTGATGACTGGAACGCAGTGGCGGATTTACCCAAGCCGCAAAAGTTGTTCAGTTTTGTGGTGGAGCAGGATGAATCCTATGACCATGCTGGCGCACATCTTTATCTCGGGGCGTTGGCGCTAACGATTCCGCCGGCGTTGGGCGGAAAGCCGGAGGTGGGCCGCGCGCATTTTGAACGCGCGGTCGAGCTGACTGACGGGCAGAATCTGCTCATCAATTTGGAATTCGCGCGGCGTTATGCGCGTCTGGTTTTTGATAAGGAATTGCATCACGAGCTGTTGATAGGCGTGTTAGCATCGGACCCCCAATTTGAAGGGCTGACCCTGATGAATGTCTGGGCCCAGCAACAGGCACAAATCTTGCTTGACGATGAATCCGAATATTTTGACTAAACTTACCATGCGACCAATTTTAAGCAGTATTTTTGTGGCCTTGAGCCTGGCTATCAGCGCCAGTGCCTTCGCCAAAACCTTCAAAATAGCGACGCTGTCACCCGACGGATCGTTCTGGATGACGATCATGAAAAGCGCGGCCAAAGACATCGCGAAGCAGACAGATGATCGCGTCAAATTCCGATTTTACCCCGGCGGGGTGATGGGGAGTGACAAGGCCGTGCTTAAAAAAATACGCATCGGTCAGCTCCAGGGTGCGGCGTTCTCCGGTGGCGCGTTGGCGGTCCGGGCACCCAATACGCAGATATACAATGTACCCCTGCTGTTTAAATCATACGCAGAAGTGGATTATGTGCGCAAGCAACTGGACGCTGAACTGGAAAAGGAATTCAGCGAGGCGGGGTTTGTAAATTTTGGGCTCGCAGAAGGCGGCTTCGCCTATATTATGTCGAAAAAAAGTATAGCGTCTACCAGCGACCTTAAGAAAAATAAAGTTTGGGTGCCCAGTGATGATCCTGCCTCCCAGTCTGCGAGCGACAGCTTCGGTATTGCACCGGTGACCCTGTCCATCAGTGATGTACTGACGGGATTGCAAACAGGATTAATCGATACCGTTGCGGCGTCGCCTATCGGCGCGATCGCCCTGCAATGGCATACGCAAGTGAAGTATTTACTGGATTTACCCATTATCTATATCTTCGCCGTGCTCGCCATTGACGAAAAAGCCTTTGGCAAGATTTCAGAGGAAGATCAGGCGATTGTGAATGCGATAATGCGCGATACCTTTAAAAAGATGGATGCACAGAACCGCAAAGATAACCAGAGCGCATTTGCGGCGCTGAAAAAACAGGGCATCAAGACCATATCACCGGATGCCGCACAACTGACCGAATGGCAGGCTACAGGGGCCGCCGCCGCAAAGAATTTTGCAGCTCAGGGCAAGATCGACCCTGCGATGGTAAGCAGGATACAGGGCCTGTTGGCCGATTTTCGTGCTGCCAATTAACTTCCCCCTTAGAAAAAGGGGGATCGAGGGGGATTTAACGGTAAAGCAAAATCTCCCCCAGCCCCTCATTATTAAAGAGGGGTTGAAAGCAACGACCAAAAACCTCCCCCTTAGAAAAAGGGGGACTGAGGGGGATTTAGCGGTAAAACAAAATCTCCCCCAGTCCCTCATTATTAAAGAGGGGTTGAAAGCAACGACCAAAAACTTCCCCCTTAGAAAAAGGGGGACTGAGGGGGATTTAACGGTAAAGCAAAATCTCCCCCAGCCTCTCTTTGTTAAAGAGGGGGGTTATGTGAATTGCCATCGTTTATGTTAGTCAAACTCCGTAACATCCTCTACACCCTCGAAGACAGCCTGCTGCTCACACTGGTTGTGAGCATGGTAGTACTCAGTTTTTCCCAGCTGGTATTGCGCAATCTTGGTGTGGGCGGCATGGCCTGGAGTGATGGCGCCTTGCGCGTCAATGTGCTGTGGCTGGCGATGTTCGGGGCGCTGCGCGCCAGTCGTTTACAGAACCATATTTCGATCAATCTGCTAAGCCACTATGTGTCCGAAACGCTGAAAAAGAGGCTGCATTTTATCGTGTCACTTTGCTGCGCAGCGATTTGCGCCGTGGCGGCTTATTACAGTTTTTTGTTTGTTCAGCTGGAAAAAGAAGACGGCTTTACCGCCTTTTTAAATGTGCCCGTGTGGCTGTGCGAAGCGATCATCCCCTTCGCGCTGGCAATCATAGCAATACGCTTTCTGTTTTTCGCGCTGACCTTACCCGAGCCCTATGCTGACTAGTCTGGGCATCCTGGCTATTTTGTTTCTGGCGATCAGCGGAGCCCCCATTTTTGTGGTGATTCTGGCTGCAGCTATGCTGGGGTTTTACGCTACGGAGATCCCGCTGGAAGTGATTGCGATTGAGATATATCGTATCGCAGATACCCCGTTGCTGGTGGCGCTGCCCCTGTTTACCCTGGCGGGTTACATCCTTGCGGAGAGCAATACTTCCAAACGCCTGGTCAATGTTAGTCAGTCGCTGATCGGTTGGGCGCCGGGCAGCCTGTCTATTGTAGGGTTTATTACCTGCGCGCTGTTTACCGCGTTTACCGGGGCATCCGGGGTTACCATTGTGGCTATGGGGGCGCTGTTGTACCCCGCCTTACAGCAGGTGGGTTACAGTCAGCGTTTCAGCCTGGGGTTGATCACCAGTTCAGGCAGCCTCGGTTTGTTGCTCGCGCCATCATTGCCGCTTATTTTATACGGTATTATCGCCCAGCAAATGGGCGTTGGTGAGGCGTTTACCATTACGGATCTGTTTATCGCTGGCGCCGTGCCGGCGTTACTGATGATCACGCTGTTATCGGCCTACAGTCTTTGGTCAAACCGGCACCAGAATATCCAGCGTCAGGCCTTTGACGCGGCGAAATTAAAGGCGGCTTTGTGGGAAGCCAAATGGGAGATTCCACTACCCTTTATCGTACTGTTTGGCATTTATGGCGGGTATTTTGCGGTATCAGAAACCGCCGCGGTGGCCACGCTATACGTGATCATTGTAGAATTTTTTATCTACCGCGAAATACCATTTAAACAGGTGCCGGCACTGCTGCAAAAATCCATGATGATGGTCGGCGGGATAATACTGATTTTAGCCGTCTCGCTGGCCCTGACCAACTTCATGATCGATGCACAGGTACCCGATCGTCTGTTCGACGCCATCCAGCAGCACGTCAGCAGTAAACTGGGCTTCTTAATACTACTGAATATTTTCCTGCTGATACTGGGCGCGTTCCTGGATATCTTCTCAGCAATCGTCATCATCGTACCGCTGATTTTACCCATTGCCATATCTTATGGCGTACACCCGGTGCACCTGGGCATTATTTTCCTGGCGAATATGCAAATCGGTTATTTCACCCCCCCGGTTGGCATGAACCTGTTCATCGCCAGCTACCGCTTCAAAAAACCCGTCACCGAGCTTTACAGAGCCTGCATTCCGTTCATGCTGGTATTGCTGTTCGCGCTGCTTTTGATTACCTACGTGCCCGCTTTGAGCTTGATGTTTCTAGACTAGGCAGGAATGCCGTTCCCACGTCATTCCTGTGCAGACGCACTACTGTCCGGAATAATCGTCATTTCTGTGTAGCGAAAATCTATACGCCTGATCCTGACGGCATTATGGATCCCCGCCTTCGCGGGGAAGACAATTCTTTCGTCATTCTCGTGCAGATGGGAACCCATAACCCTGCTCCTAACGACATTTTTGACTGTCCCTCTTCGTGAGGGAGGGTGTCGAAAAAGCTCCCCTCTTTTAAAAAGAGGGGCTGGGGGAGATTTTGCTTTGCTATTAAATCCCCCTCTTTCCCCCTTTTTCTAAGGGGGAGGTTTTTTCTTTAATTTTTCGACACCCTCTGAGGCGGAGAGAATTTAGGGCTTAAGAGGCCTATGCTTCAAGCTCCGCCCAGCGTTCCATCAATTGATCAATCTGAGAACCAAGCAGTTGCAAGCGATCATTCAGCTCGCGTGCTTTTTGTGGGTGATCTTGATATAACCCGGCGGCAGAAAGCTCCTCAGTCAATTTACTTTGTTCGATTTCCAGGGTATCTACTTTTTCCGGAATCGCTTCCAGTTCGCGCTGTTCCTTATACGCCAACTTTTGTTTACCGGCTTGTGGCGAAAGAGCGGTATTAATGCTCTGTTTCCCGGGGGAGGTTTGGCCCGGGGTCGTGTTGACAGCAGCCTTTCTGAACTGTTGCATCGACTCGGTATAACCACCCACGTATTCGGCGACACCACCCTTGCCATCCAGTATCAGCGTGCTGGTAACCACATTATCCATAAAGACCCTGTCATGGCTGATCAGGATCAGCGTACCTTTAAATTCAAGCAGCACTTCTTCGAGCAACTCCAGCGTTTCGATATCCAGATCGTTGGTGGGCTCATCCATGATCAGGAAATTAACCGGTTTGGAGAATAACCAGGCCAGCAGAACGCGTGCGCGTTCGCCACCGGAAAGGCTCTTTATCGGGCTGCGCGCGCGCGCCGGCGTGAACAGAAAATCATTTAAGTATGAAATTACGTGGCGTGATCGTCCGGCGATGGTGATTTCATCCCGACCTTCGCCAATAAACTCGACGATGGTTTTTTCAGGGTCAAGCTGGCCACGCAGTTGATCAAAATAGGCCACGTCAATGTTAGTGCCAAGTTTTAGCTGGCCGCTGTCCGGCTGGAGTTCGCCCAGCAGCAGCTTGATGAGAGTGGTTTTACCCGCACCGTTCGGGCCGATAATGCCGATGCGATCCTGACGCTGTACCACGGTGGAAAAATCAGAAATAATGGTTTTATTTTCAAAACTAAAACTAATATTGCTCGCTTCAATAATGCGCTTGCCAGATCGCTTTTCGTCTGCGACAGCCAGATTAGCGTTGCCCTGACGATCACGTCGCGTTGCGCGTTCGCTGCGCAATTGCTGTAGTGCGCGCACCCGGCCTTCGTTACGCGTTCGGCGTGCTTTGATGCCCTGGCGAATCCATTTTTCTTCCTGCGCCAGCTTTTTGTCGAACACCGCATTTCGTCGGCTTTCTTCTTCCAGGCTGGCGGCTTTGCGCCTTAAATAGTCGCTGTAGCGCCCGGGCCATGCGGTTAATTTTCCGCGATCAAGATCCACTATCTGGGTGGCGATTTTTTCCAGAAAAGCGCGGTCGTGCGTCACAAATAAGATGGCACCATTGAATTGTAAAAGCTGTTTTTCCAACCATTCGATGGCCTCAAGGTCAAGATGGTTGGTGGGTTCATCCAGCAATAATAAATCAGGCTCGATGACCAGCGCACGCGCCAGAGAAACGCGGCGTTTCCAGCCGCCGGATAAATCGGCTACGCGATCATCGCCCACCAGGCCAAGCCGGCTGATGGTTTTTTCAATGTTGTTCATCAGCGGCCAGGCGTGCTCAGCCTCAATACGGCTCTGCAGTTCTGACATCTCGTTCAACGCTTCTTCGCTGCCCAGCAAACTCAGTTCATGGTATCGCGCAATGCAGTGACCGATATCACCAAGGCCCGACGCGACCAGTTGGTATACGCTTTCAGGTCCCAATAAGCTGGGCGCCTGATCAAGCTTGGCAATCTTAATCGACTCCATGCCCTGTAACTCGCCCTCATCATAAGGGATTTCACGATTGATGATTTTTAGCAGGGTAGATTTCCCCTCGCCATTGCGCCCCAGTAAACCAAGGCGTTCACCACGTTTGATGATTAGCTCAGCCTCATCCAGCAAGCGATGAATGCCAAAGGCGATAGAAAGATTTTTAATGCGTAGCAGGGCCATCAGGAATGACTAATATGAGGTTTCAACAATATTGAGGCAAACACGGTTGTTCCGGATAGAGACGTCTCTGCGTAGGCGCGCTACTGTCCGAAATAGTTGTCATTCCCGCGGGCGGGAATCGACAACTCTGTTGCTAACTGTGTTATGGATCCCCGCCTTCGCGGGGATGACGCCGGGTGGGTATTAACCGCGTTCCGCAGCCGACTTTTCTACCAGGAAATTGATCACTTTAAACAAAGTATCAGCATCACCAGCCTGTGATACGCTGGTGCGATATTTTCCGTCTACAACAACCGCGGGTACGCCCTGGATATTGTAGTTTTTCGTCATTGTCTTCGCGTAGTTGAGCTTGGTATTTACCGCAAAAGATTCATAGGTATCCAGCACGTCCTGCGCGCTGTGGCCCTGCTCTTCTACCCAGTCAGCAAGTTTATCTATGGTGCCCAGCTGGCGATGTTCGCTGTGGATAGCGTAAAACATTTTCCCGTGAAGTTCGTCCAGTAAATCCAGTGCTTCGAAGGTATAGAACGCCCGCGCTTCGGCTTCCCATCGAGCGCTAAGAACGGCCGGGAAAGCGACGTATTCAGCATTCTCAGGCTTGCCGTTTTTAAGCCATTCCTGCAATGGCACCTCTAGCGTATAGCAGTGAGGGCAGCGATACCAGAATAATTCCAGTACTTCGATTTTATCGCCGGTCGAAACGGCTTGTGTGTTTTGCAGTGTATCGTAGTGACTGCCTTCCAGGAAGGTTTCGTCCTGAGCAATAGCGGGCACGGAAGTCAGCGCAAGCAGAGCGGTTGAAGCAAGAAAATTTCGAATAGATGTGTTCATTTTAAAAGTCCTTCCGGATAAGTGATTTTATGAGGGTATTTTAACGCAATTGTCGCTGGCCTGGATTGGTCTTAACCAAATATGTTCCTAACATGGACAAATTTTAATCCAGACCATCAGCCCCGTATCTTTAAGGAAGTGGGACTTCAGTCCCGCCTTTTCAAGGCTCTGCCCAACGCCAGCATCACCCCGCCAATCACCAAAGCCGCCCCGATAATTTGCGCCTCATCAAGCAGCTCACCCAGGAAAACATAAGCAAACACGGCGGTAAACGGGGTAATCAGCGGGTAGAAAAACCCGGCAATATTCGCGCCACCCAGCGCCACGCCCTGTTGCCAGAAGAAAAATGCGATGAGCGACGGGAATATACCGACATACGCCAGTATCAGCCAGCTTTGTTTATTCCACACTATCACGCTGCCCAGACTTTGTTCATAGATGT
This sequence comes from Gammaproteobacteria bacterium, assembly GCA_030590945.1. GTDB lineage: Bacteria > Pseudomonadota > Gammaproteobacteria > Arenicellales > Poriferihabitantaceae > JAAELZ01. Next base: position 10,925 of record JAUVBY010000052.1, read on the forward strand.
AAAAAGGAAAGATGAATACCAGGCCTATCAAAAATTGTATGAGCAAAAAGGGCAGGGTGGGCAGATCAGGCGGACGCAAGGATTTAAGCAGTACGGAATACAATGCCCAGGTAGAAATGGCAAACAGAATGGTCAAGTCACCGGAATTGAAATCCAGTTGAAGCAAATGGCTGAGTTTGCCATGCGTAATCACCCAGGCCACGCCGCTCAAAGAGATGACCATGCCCAGTATTTGTGTCCCGCTGGCGCGTTCCATTCCGGAGAAATAGTTCAACAGTATAATAATCACCGGCAGCGTGGCCATAATAATGCCCGCATTGCTCGCACTGGTGGTGTTCAGCCCTAAATACAGCAGCGTGTTGAATACGCCGGTGCCTAATACGCCCAGTACAACGAGACTTTTCCAGTTCTTCTGAACAAGCTTACGATGCGAATAAAGCGGCTTTGCGGCGAATAAAAATAATAGAACACTGGCGATCAACCAGCGAAAAAATGACAGGCTGAACGGGCCAATAAAATCACTGGCAAATCGCCCGACCACCGAATTCCCGGCCCATAATACGGGCGGAATAAAGAGGTATAAAGTGATCCTGAGCCGAGCGCTAGCGTCCATTTTTTACATTCCTATTCCCCTCGTAATAGGAGGTTGTCGCAAAAGTAAAGAAAAAACTTCCCCCTTTGAAAAAGGGGGGCGTTACCGACACCCTCAACAGCGCAGCGAGGCCTGATTTCTATCGATGCCCGCTAATCTTTGCATGCAGTGGTTTGGTTTTTGCAAAGGTCTCGATTTGTTCGTCGCTGGCTCTTTGCTGGTATTTTTGCTTCCAGTCGGCGTAGGGCATGCCGTATACCATCTCGAGTGCCTGGTCGTAATTTATTTCTTCGCCGTGTTCGTCACTGGCGGCGAGCACCCATTTGCTAAGGCAATTGCGGCAAAAACCGGCCAGGTTCATAATGTCGATGTTCTGCGCATCGGTACGTTCCTGAAGATGGGCGATCAGGCCACGAAAAGCCTGAGCTTGAATGGCATCTAATTTGTTCTGGTCCATAATTGTTTAGAAGTAAGATAAATAGTTCTGCAATAGTATCCTCTAATTCCGGGGACAGTTTACTTAATTCCCAATAATTAAGTAAACTGTCCCCGGTATACAGAGGTGATAAAAATGTACAAGCTAAGTTTTTATGTTCCACCATTTGCGCTTGAAAGCGTAAAGGCTGCGTTGTTTGAAGCGGGCGCCGGGCGCATCGGGAATTATGATCGGTGTTGCTGGCAAACCCTGGGACGAGGCCAGTTCAGGCCACTGCCGGGCAGCGCACCCGCGATTGGTGGATCGGATAAACTTAGCGAGCTGGAGGAATGGAAAGTTGAACTTGTGTGTGAGGACGCGCTTATTAAAGGCGTTGTTAAGGCGCTGCTACTTGCGCATCCCTATGAGGAGGTGGCGTATGAGGTGGTTAAGCTGGTGGATATTATGAAGCACCCGGAACCACCCTGAATAATTAAGTAAACTGTCCCCGGAACTACCCCGGAACGATATTAATCCGCCTGTACACCTTGTAAATCATGGGCGTCCGCGGCTTCAATTTTGACCGGGATGATATCGCCGCTGTGCATGCTTGAAGCATCGCCCAGTACATGGACTACACCGTCTATTTCGGGTGCATCGGCCTTGCTGCGTCCGATCGCGCCATCTTCGCCGACTTCGTCGATGATGATGTCCAGCGTGCGGCCAATTTTGGCCTGTAGTTTGGCGGCGGATATCTGCGCCTGGTGGTTCATGAAGATCTCCAGGCGGGATTGCTTGATGGCTTCATCAACCGGATCGGCCAGGGCATTGGCTTTAGCGCCGTCTACCGCAGAATAGGCAAAACAGCCGACTCGATCTAATTGGGCTTCATCCAGAAAATCGAGCAGCACCTGGAAATCTTCATCCGTCTCACCGGGAAACCCTACAATAAAGGTGCTTCTCAGTGTGATATCCGGACACTGTTCGCGCCACTTAGCAATTCGGTTGAGCACCTTTTCAGCGTGCGCCGGGCGTTTCATGGCTTTTAGTACCCGCTGGCTGGCATGCTGAAACGGGATATCCAGGTAGGGCAGAATCAAGCCATCTGCCATGAGTGGAATCAGCGTATCCACGTGCGGATAGGGGTAGATATAGTGCATGCGAATCCAGGCATCCAGTTGCCCAAGTTCCCGCGCCAGATCTTGAATATGGTTGCGTACCATGCTTGTGCCGACCAAATCCGGGCGATATTTGAGGTCTACACCGTAGGCGCTGGTATCTTGTGAAACCACCAGTAGTTCTTTGACCCCTGCGCTAACCAGCGCTTCGGCTTCCTGCAGAACGCTGCCGACAGAGCGACTGACCAGGTCGCCGCGTAAATCAGGAATAATGCAGAATGTGCAGCGATGATTGCAGCCTTCGGATATTTTTAGATAGGCATAGTGCCGGGGCGTGAGCTTGATGCCGCCGGGTGGCAGTAAATCAATATGTGGATCATGCGCCGGCGGGCAGACCTTATGAATCGCCTGCATGACCTCGCGTTTTGCGTGTGGGCCGGTTACCGCCAGCAGCTTAGGGAAGCGTTTCATCAGGTCCGGGTCTTTGGCCCCCAGGCAACCCGTGACGATGACCTTGCCATTTTCATCCAGGGCTTCTTCAATGGCCTCGAGAGATTCGGCGATGGCATCGTCGATAAAACCACAGGTATTGACCACCACCACATCCGCGCCATCATATCCCGCGCTGATGCCGTAACCTTCTGCGCGCAGTTCGGAGAGGATTTGTTCGGAGTCGACCAGGGCCTTGGGGCAGCCCAGGCTAACGAAGACTACGGATGATTTTTTCCTAACCATTTTAGTTGAATTTTACTATGGTAGATGCGCTGGCGCTTATCTCCCCTACTTCGAGGCCTCGAATTGTAGGGGAGATAAGCGTAGCGCATCCACCAATTATTAATAGGCACCATCACAAATAACTCACTTCAAGATTCATTCTATGCACGATCAAACTGGCCAGTTCTTCGATGGACATCGCCGTAGAATCCACGTGCGGGATGCGATAGCGTTTGTAGAACTGTTGCGCCTGCAAAACTTCCCGGCGGCACTGGCTCAGCGCAGAATACTCAGAATTAGCGCGGCGTTTCTGGCGGATCATATGCAACTGCAAAGGGTCGATGGTCAGGCCGAAGAGCTTCTTGCGGCTCTCAATCAGCGCATCGGGCAGCGCGCCTTTCTCGAAATCATCGTCCGCGAGCGGGTAGTTTGCGGTATTCAGGCCGTAGTGCAGCGCCATATACAGGCTGGTAGGGGTTTTGCCCGCGCGGGACACCCCGACCAGGATGAGATCCGCCTTGTGATAATTTCCGATCCGTACACCGTCATCATAGCGCATCGAAAAATTGATGGCATCGATACGATGCATGTAATCCTGCTCGCCGGAACCCGCCATGCCATGCGCCTGACCAACCTTGTGTGACGAATCCGATTTCAAATAACCTTCCAGCTTATGAATAAACGGCTTGATCAAATCAATGATCAGACCCTCGCTTGTCTCCAGTTCATGGGTGTAATTGTTATCCATAAAAGACACGAACACCAGCGGGCGAACTTTATGCGTCTTATACGAATGATTAATTTGTCTTATACAGGATTTAACCTTATCATCCGCATCAACAAAAGGTATGGTGTGCCGCTCGAATTCAATGTTCGGAAATTGCGATAGCAATGAGTGAGCCATGGTGCCGGCGGTGACGCCTGTTCGGTCTGAGATGATAAACGCAGGCCGGACCGGATATTCTTCAATATTGGATGTCATTGATACTCACTTAAAGGGTGAAAAATAGCACTTAGCGCCCGACTGTCATCCTCGCGAAGGCGGGGATCCATAATACCGCGAATGGATTTCCATCTTTGCGGGGAACTCGGAACTGACGCTAGTACTTTTTATATTTAACCTCAATTTAAACGCTATTTAATTGATCAGGAGTTACATTCGTGAATACAGCTAAACGCGCAGATGAAAGCAAGGCAATTCGCTGGTTTTCTGAGTTGGGAATGCATGATGTGCCCGAGGTTGGCGGTAAAAACGCCTCTCTGGGCGAGATGATCTCTAATTTAACATCGCTGGGCATCAAAGTGCCAGATGGTTTTGCCACCACGGCCGATGCCTACCGGGAATTTCTGGCCTATCAGGGGCTGGATGACAAAATCAACGCGATGCTGGATACGCTGGATGTGGATGATGTGCCCGCACTGGTCGAAGTGGGCGGTACGATCCGTGAAATGGTCATGGGCGCGCCTTTGCCGGAATCACTGGAAAACGATATTCGTGGAGCCTACCGGGAACTCAATCCCGATGATCATGGCCAGGTCGCGGTGCGCTCTTCCGCCACCGCTGAAGATTTGCCCGAAGCCTCGTTCGCCGGGCAGCAGGAATCGTTTCTGAACATTTCAGGTATCGACCAGGTGCTGGCCGCGGTCAAAGAGGTGTTTGCCTCCCTGTTTAACGATCGCGCGATCGCCTATCGCGTGCACCAGGGGTTTGCGCATGCTGATGTGGCCTTATCCGCCGGAATCCAGCGCATGGTGCGCAGCGATTTGGGCGCCAGTGGCGTGATGTTTACCATTGATACGGAGTCGGGGTTTAGCGAAGCGGTGTTCATCACTTCGTCCTGGGGCCTGGGCGAATGCGTGGTGCAGGGCTCGGTCAATCCGGATGAATTTTACGTGTACAAAGCCGCGCTGAAAGAAAACCTCCCAGCCATTTTGCGCCGTAATCGTGGCTCAAAATTGATCAAAATGACCTACGCCGAAGGCGCCAGCGAAGGCGCGCACCACAAAACCGTGCAAACCATAGACGTGGATGAAGCCGATCAGAATCGCTTCTCGATCAATGATGAAGAGGTGATGCTGCTCGGAAAGATGGCGGTCACTATCGAAGATCATTATCAGCGCCCGATGGATATCGAATGGGGAAAAGACGGCTTAAGCGGTGAGATTCTGATTCTACAGGCGCGCCCGGAAACCGTGGAAAGCCGCGCCAACAAACAGGTTCTCGAACGTTATAACATGAACGAGCAGGGCGAAGTACTAACTACGGGCCGCAGCATCGGCCAGAAAATCGGCTCGGGCGTGGTGCGTATCGTGCCGTCGATCGCCGACCTGGATAAAGTGCAGCAAGGCGATGTGCTGGTAACCGATATGACCGACCCGGACTGGGAACCGGTAATGAAACGCGCCTCGGCGATTGTCACTAACCGCGGCGGGCGAACCTGTCACGCGGCCATCATTGCCCGTGAAATGGGTGTACCGGCGGTAGTAGGTTGCGGTGACGCAACGGAAAAAATTGCCGATGGCAGCGAGGTCACCGTCTCCTGTGCCGAAGGCGATACGGGTTATATTTACAAAGGTTTGCTGAATTTTGAATTAAAAACCATTAATCTGGATGGCCTGCCCGACCTGCCGTTTAAGATCATGATGAACGTGGGCAACCCCGAGCGTGCATTTTCGTTCTCGCGCCTGCCGAACGCGGGCGTGGGCCTGGCGCGCCTGGAGTTTGTGATTAACAATACCATCGGCATCCACCCGCGCGCCCTGCTTGATTACGAAAGCATGCCCGAGGATGTGAAACAGATCATTGACATGGCCAAGGCCGGTTACGCAAGCCCGATCGATTTCTACGTTGAGAAGCTGGTAGAAGGCATTTCATCGCTGGCCGCCGCATTTGCGCCGCAGCGCGTGATTGTGCGCATGTCAGATTTCAAATCGAATGAATACGCCAACATGGTGGGTGGTGATTTATACGAGCCCGATGAAGAGAACCCCATGATTGGTTTTCGCGGTGCATCGCGTTATATCGACGAGGCCTTTCGCCCGTGTTTTGAGCTTGAGTGCCGTGCCATGAAAAAAGTACGCGATGAAATGGGCCTGACCAACGTCGAACTGATGGTGCCCTTCGTGCGCACTACCGGGGAAGCCGCACAGGTGATCGATCTATTGGCTGAAAACGGATTAAAGCGCGGCGAGAACGGCCTGAAAATCATCATGATGTGCGAGATCCCTTCAAACGCGCTGCTGGCAGATGATTTTCTGGAATACTTTGATGGCATGTCTATTGGTTCCAACGACCTGACCCAGCTCACCTTGGGCCTGGACCGCGATTCCGGCCTAATCGCCCACCTGTTCAACGAGCGCGATCCCGCGATAAAAGCCCTGTTCAGCATGGCCATCAAAGCCTGCAAAGCCAAAGGCAAATATATCGGTATCTGCGGCCAGGGCCCCTCCGATTACCC
>JAUVBY010000067.1 GCA_030590945.1 Gammaproteobacteria bacterium
CTGATTTTGCATTTGAAGCTGCGCGGAGCCTGGTATCCGATGTGGCGTGGAACCGGCAGGACACCTGTCGTTACATGCCGCTGTTTTCTGAAGCCGGCAGCCTGAACACACTCTCACTCAGCGCCGCGAAACCAGTTATTTCAATGGCCCTGTTTTGCGGTCATCCTGAAAAAGCACTTCAGGAAATAACGGCAATTGAACGCTCCGGCGATTCAAGCAGTAGCGCGTTTACACAGCTGGATGATGGTTGGCTGCTCGAAGCGAAATTATATTCTCTTGCTGCATTGGGGGAACGCAAATCATTAGAAGAACTGTTGCTTACATTGGACCGGAAAGCAAACTCGATACGCTACTGGCAAACCCTTTTTTCACTTGCCAAAGCAGCCGATGTGCGGGGTGAATATGAGGCGTCGGCTAATTTATATCGCAAACTAATAGTATCTGATTTCGATCCACGATATACGATGTTAGCCCGCGTTTATTTGAACAGCCCCTACCGAGCGCCACGCGGTTTCGAAGAAAAAGCAGGGCATGGCTTAAGTTTTTCGTGTGATAGATAGATTAGTCGATATTTGGTGTTTCGCACATCACCGGATTAGAGAACAGCGGAACGTGAAATGGTCGCACCAGCCCCAATAGGGTAAGCAGACCAAAACAAATAATAATCGCACCGAGAACCTGGCGCAGGGGTTTATTACGGCGCAGCGCCTCCAGTTTGTTTGTAAGCGCCGCTAGTCCCATTAGCATGGGCAGGGTGCCCAGGCCAAATGCGAGCATAATGGATGCACCTCCTAACGGTGTGGCGATAGTCATCGACCATGCCAGCATGGAATACACCAAACCACAGGGTAACCAGCCCCATATCAAGCCAATCATTAGAGATTTTCGCCAGCCCCGTTGCGTTAGCAGGCGGCTAAGCGAAGGCTGAATGCGTTTCCAAAGTCCTCCACCCAGTCGTTCAATCGCGCTTAAGCCTTGCCACCAGCCTGCCAGATACAAGCCCAGAGCGACCATAAATCCGCCTGAAAGCATCAGGCCAATATTGCGCACATGCGCAGGGTCAAATAGTGCGACAGCCGAACCACCGAGCAACCCCGCGAGGGCGCCGGCCAGCATATAGCTGCTCAGACGGCCAAGGTTGGTGAGCAACCAGTTTCCCAATAAATAGGCTGTGCCACGGCCATTAACGGTATTTTCAGGCGCCTGATTAAACAGCCCGACAAAACCGCCGCACATCCCAATGCAGTGAACCGAACCAAACAGGCCGGCGATAAATGCGGCGAACAGAATCATATACTCAGTATCTGGAAAGATGACCGGGTTCGAGTCCAGTCTGGGTAATTCATGAATTATTTAGGCAAATAGCGAGGGCGTCATGCTGCGTTATTTTGAAGCCGTATTTTCCATTGGTTGTATATTGTCTATTACCGGCGGAAATTTTTTCAATATTGATGCGATATCTTCATTATAGTCTGCCTGAGATTGCAATTTATCCGTAAGCCGCCGGGTTAAGGACAGGCGCCATATGTCTGTATCGGCCTGGATGTCGCGTATATTAATGGTCAGCGTCGCGTCTTTTTTCGGTACTGCCATGCGATCTGAAAGGGTGCGTCGTTTTATTTTGGTCGATTCGAGCTGAGGGCCATCGATATCGTTAAGCTCATACAAATACTGGACGACAATATCGGCATTGTCGTTCTGAAAGCGTAAGCCTTTATCTTTAAGCGCGGACAGGATTGCTTTACTAAACAGTTTAACCTGATCAGGGCGTTGTTCATCGTCAACCTTCAGTGGTTGGATACGAAACCGCATGTAGTCATCAAATGGCGCTTCTTTGTTGTAGGATATTTCCATTCCTGATGCCGTTTCTTCGGTGACAAATTTATCCTTGTTTTGCCGGAACATTAAAGCAAGATTGGTGCGGCTATCCGCATTGCGCAAAGCTTCCTTCTGAGTAATTTTTCCGTCCAGGCACAAACGATATAAATCGTCATCAAAGGTTTGATGAACCAGGTGCCGGGATTTACTCATGGCTTCTTTGATGTCGTGCAATCGGCCCCTCAGGATGAGATCTGAAATATGTGGTGTATTGATCATTATTTCAGTGGTAGCAACGCGCTTACCATCAACACCTTCGCAAAGGCGTTGCGCTACGATGACTCTAAGATAAAGCGATATATCGGCTAAAATTTGGTTACGAACATCAAAAGGAAAAAAGTTAATGATCCGGTCCAGCGCCTGGTTCGCGCTGTTAGCGTGCAGGGTTGACAAACAAAGATGCCCTGTTTCGGCATACATTAATGCATGTTTCATGGTTGCTGCATCGCGTATTTCGCCGACCATGATGACATCCGGCGCTTCGCGCATGGCGTTTTTCAGTGCAGCTTCATAGGAATGCGTATCCAGGCCCACTTCACGCTGATTGATCAAGGATTTATGGTGTTCGTGGATGAATTCGATGGGATCCTCGACCGTTAATATATGATCGGATTGCGTGCGTGCCCGGTAATCGATCATAGAAGCGAGGGTAGTAGATTTTCCGGTTCCGGTTCCCCCAACGAGCAGAATTAGCCCGCGCGGTTCAGTAATAAATTCTTTGAGCTGTTCGGGTAAACCCAGTTCATCAATTGACGGGATATTGGTTTTGATGTGGCGCGCAACCAGCGAAATACCGCTGCGCTGTTTAAATACGTTGATACGAAATCGCCCGGTTTTAGGCAGGTGCAAGGCGATATTCAATTCGAGCGTTTTTTCGAATTCCTGGATTTGATCCTCATCCAGCATCGCGTAGATCATTTTTCGCGTGTGCGCTCTATCCAGTATTTCATCTGAAATAGGGAAAATTTTCCCTTCAACTCTAACCATGGGTTGAGCACCGGAAGCAATATACAAATCAGAACCCTGTAATTCGATTTGTTTTTTCAGGCAAGCTTGTAGTTCCATGGTGACGTTCCTGTTTGTTAGGTATTGGCTTTCACTCGTTCATTATAATGTAGCCGGGATAAAATACTATAGGAATACCTTTTTTAATTAATGGCTTAAAAGTTATATCTAAATAATGGGCTAGGTCGGTATTCATCATACAAAGAACCTTTATTGCGAAAACGATCATCGCTCTGGTATTGCATCTCTTCATAAGCTGAATCCGCACCAAAATGAAAGCGCCGATCATCTACTGGTGTAATCGGTGCGCTGCGCCATGCATTTTCGACCGGTTCGGTTTGTCGCCACTGTCCCGCATTGTCAAAAATTTGATCGGTTTGCCGGGTATCAAAACTGGCATTGGGATTCAGGCGGTCCGCCGATTGCGCAAGCACCATAGCGGATACCAGCATTAACCCGAAAAAAGAGAGCTTGTGGTGCAGCAGGGGCCCAGGACTGAATTGTTCAATAATGCGGTACATATTTAATTTGATTCCGTGCGCCATTCCAGGCTTTCAAACCAGTAGTCATGCGTTGCTGAAAGCCATTTGTCAGCACTGCGTGCGGTGACCCAGGCGTTGAGGAAATTTAACCATTCCTGCTGGCCTTTTTGTACGGCTAAACCAGCCTTGTATGTTACCAGCGGTTTATCCAGGGGCAAATCTAATGTTTGAGGGTGTTCCAGCGCCAGCAATTCAGGTTGTGGTGAACTGGCTACCAGGGCGTGTACCGCGCCTGCAACCAGAGCCTCGGCTGCTGCTTCGGGTGTTTTATACTGCTTGAGTGTCGCATTACTAAACAGGCTGGATACGAGGTCATGTGCTACCGTCCCTTCCACAATCGCAAAGTTAACCTCCGGCTGATTGGCTTTTTCCAGGCTATTTATATTCTTTGTTTTCGCCGAGTGTGCGATCAGGCTAAGCCCGGATTCGGCGTAGGGCAGGCTGAAATTTACCTTGAGTGCGCGTGCGGGCGTAATCGACATGCCCCCGGCAATGACATCAATTTCACCTTTTTCGAGTGCATCGAGAAGCATGTCCCATTCGTAGATACTGTATTTTGCTTCAACGCCCATGTCCTGAGCCAGTTTGTTCGCTACATCGATTTCAAAACCGGACAGTTGTTTTGATGAGTCCTGCAGTGTCCAGGGTGTAAATAAAGAAACACCGACTTTTACCGTGCCACTTTTTAGGATGTTATCCAGGGTGTCCGCATAGACGTTGGTTACAGATAGCATCAGGAATGCCACAGAAAGCTGGATAAAACGGGCTAATTTATACTTCATATTTAATTCTCAAAATCATTTTGCTGGAAATTACCGCGCGAAGTTTAGCATAAGTTATTGCGGCACAAAGGTAGCTTTTTACCGCAGTTTTTGCAATTATAATGACTCTGTTAATTCTTTAGATCATTCCAGATACGGCTAAAGCCTGCACCTGATCGTCATTCATAATTCGAAACGACAGGTGAATGCGTTAGTTCGTCATACGCGTATAGCTTGCCGACCATTAATGTGCGTTAGAATCACGCACAAATCTAAAAATGAGATGCCCTATGTCTATTACCATACGCAGCGCAAACGCTGAAGATGTACCACAAATATTTCAATTTATTTGCGACCTGGCGGAATACGAAAAAGCATTGCATGAAGTTAAATGTACGCCGCAAACCCTGGTGGACAGTCTATTTGGTCCCGGAACTGTTGCGTATACCCTGATGGTCGAGGAAAACGGGCGCTCCATTGGCTACGCGATTTACTTTTTCAACTATTCAACCTGGCTGGCGGCCAAAGGTCTGTATCTTGAAGATTTGTATGTTGATCCTGAATTTCGTGGCAAAGGCGCGGGTATTAAACTGATGAAACACCTGGCCAAGGAAACTATTGCGCAGGGTTGCAGGCGGTTTGAATGGAGCGTGCTGGACTGGAACACGCCATCGATCGAATTTTATGAAGCGATCGGGGCGCAATCACAGGATGAGTGGTTGGGTTACAGGCTCGAAGGTGAGTCAATAGGGCAGCTGGCAAACTCATAAATCCAGAGCAGAAAAATAAAAAAATAGCGTATCAAATGCCAGTGTTTATGCCGTGTTTTCCAGGGGAGTCATGGCAATCACGTTCAAAAACTCATCGCCATAGCGCTCCAGTTTCTTAACACCAACGCCTGAAATCTGTTCCATCTCCAGCGTATCCGCGGGGCGATTCTTTGCCATGGCGATCAGGGTTCGATCATGAAAAACCACGTAAGGTGGCACGTTTTGCTGAGATGCGAGCTCGGTTCGCAGGGCTTTTAATGCGTCAAACAGGGGTAGATCATGGTCTTTGAGTTCAAGCGTAGCCAATTTAGCGCGTTTGTTTGATGTGGCCGATGTTCTTGTTTTTACGCTCTGGCGAAAGTAGATGGTTTTTTGGCCTTTAAGAACATCCCGACATTTTTCGGTTAAGCGAATGCTGCCATAGCCTTCGACATCAACCTGAAGATACGCTCGTGCGATGAGTTGACGGTACAGGCTGCGCCAGACCGTTTTGTTCAAGTCTGCGCCAATACCAAAGGTGGAAATTTGATGGTGATTATTGTTTTTGATGCGCGGGTTGTCGCTGCCGTTTAATACATCAACCAGATAAGAGACACCGAAGCGCTGCCCGGTACGGTAAACACAGGAAAGTGCCTTTTGTGCGGCTTCGGTGCCGTCCCAGGTAACAGGAGGATTAAGGCAGTTGTCGCAATTCCCGCAGGGCTCATCAAGCGTCTCACCAAAATAGGCAAGCAGGGCCTGTCGCCGGCAGGCAGTCATTTCGCATAAGGCCAGCATGGCATCGAGTTTTTGCAGGGTGATGCGCTTATATTGCTCACTGCCTTCGCTGGCCTGCAGCATCTGGCTCAGGGTGATAACATCATTGAGCTGGTAAGCCATCCAGGCATTCGCTGGTTCGCCGTCCCGCCCGGCACGACCGGTTTCCTGATAATACGCCTCGATGCTTTTGGGCAGGTTCAGGTGCGCTACAAAGCGGACATCGGGTTTATCAATGCCCATGCCAAAGGCGATGGTGGCCACGATGATCAGACTTTCTTCTTTAAGAAACCGGGACTGATTCCGTTCGCGCACTTCATTGGATAAGCCCGCGTGGTAAGGCAGAGCAGGGTGGCCCATATCGCACAGCCATGCTGCAATATCATCTACTTTTTTACGTGACAGGCAGTACACGATGCCCGCATCATCGTGGTGCTGCTGCTGCAGAAACTTCAAAAATTGTTGCTTGCTTTGCCCGCCTTCTGCGATGGTGTAGCGGATATTCGGGCGATCAAAGCTGTTTACAAACTGTCGAGTTTTATGCAGCGAAAGCTGCTCAACAATTTCCTTTCGCGTGCGTTGATCCGCGGTGGCGGTCAATGCTATGCGCGGCACACCGGGAAAATAATCCGCGAGAACTTTTAACTGCTGGTATTCCGGGCGAAAATCGTGCCCCCACTGTGAGACACAGTGCGCCTCATCGATGGCAAACAGGGCGATTTTTGATTGACTGAGGAGATTCAGTGTTTCAGCTTTTAGCAGACGTTCCGGCGCGATGTAGAGCAAATCAAGTTGGCCCCGCATTAAATCCTGCTCTACCGCGCGCCGGGTCTGGAAATCCTGGCTGGAATTAATAAACGCACCGCGTATGCCCAGCGCCTGCAGACTATCGACCTGATCCTGCATCAAAGCAATCAGGGGTGAGATAACCACGCCCACACCATCACGCATCAGCGCTGGAATCTGGTAGCACAATGATTTCCCGCCGCCGGTCGGCATCAATACCAGTGCATCGTCTCCCGCCACAATGGCCTGGATAATATCCGCCTGATTGAGGCGAAAATTATCGTAACCGAAATATTTCGAGAGCAGAACCTGCGCCTGCTTAGCGTCCTTGTCTACGGCGGTGTGTGGCATATAAAAAATTTCCGTTGTAATTTCCTGGTGGATGCGCGTTCCGCTTATGCCACTCTACAACCGGCCCTGATGTAGGGTGGCATAAGCGCAGCGCATCCACCAAAATCTAAACAATCTGTTCCAGCATTTCTTCCGTGGCCTGCTTCAAACCTACAAATAATGCACGCGCCACAATCGCATGCCCAATGTTCAATTCCCGAATAACGCCAATATCCGCGATCGGGCGCGTATTAGTATAGTGTAAGCCGTGTCCCGCATTCACGCGAATGCCAAGCGAATCGGCATATTCTGCTGCGCTTACGATACGTTCAAACTCCCGCTGTTCACCTTCGGGTGTTGCCTGCTCCGCATACGCCCCCGTATGTAATTCAATGACAGGCGCGCCCATTTCCTTCGCTTTGTCGATATGCGCAAGATCCGGTTCAATAAAAAGCGAGACCCGAATCCCCGCTTCGCCCAATTGCTGCGTAGCGCTTTGAATTCGGTCAAACTGCCCGACCACATCCAGCCCGCCCTCAGTGGTCAGTTCTTCCCGTTTTTCCGGCACAATACAACAATCAGAAGGCTTGACCGCAAGCGCTATATCCACCATTTCCTGCGTGGCGGCCAGTTCAAGGTTCAAACGCCGTGATGTGTAGTTCATCACCGCAGGAACATCTACATCCTGTATATGCCGCCGATCTTCGCGCAGGTGAATAGTGATTGCTTCGGCATCGGTTTGCTCGATTTCTTTAACCGCTTCAAGCAGGTCGGGGTACGGCGTACCGCGGGCCTGGCGAATCGTTGCAACGTGGTCGATATTAACGCCTAAAACGGTTGGGTAATTCATGGCTAAACGGGTCAGTGAACTTAGGGCCTGATAATAAACCCACTGACTATTTGAAGCCAATGAAAATTGGGCTCTTTGTCCGACTTCCTTCTCTGCGTGCTGTTAAGCCAGCAACTTGATGTTCCTGGAGTTAGATAATAAATATTAGTACAAAAGTAAAGATTTTGTGCGTCCTTGAGGAGGCACATAAAGGTCACCAGTACGTTAGCCGTCTAATATTAGCGGTGGTTTGAAAAATATTAAATATTGACATAAGTTATTAAATAATGTATTAAGTTAATATTCCATCTATAATGTTTTCATGGCAAAGCGATATAACTCTGACAGACGCAAGAATGCCGCTGCGGAAACTCACCGCGACATTCTACAAGCTGCACTGAAACTTCACTGGAAGGGCGTTACCGAATTTGAACCCCTGGCCAAAGAAGCTGGTTGCGCTCTGGCAACGGTGCGTAAACACTTCCCAACTAAAGAAGTGCTTTTCCAGGAGTGTACGAAGACCTTTACCGACTCTTTGATACTGCCGGATTTAAAAGCACTTCAGGACATCAAAGAATCATCAAAACGCCTTGAAGAAAACGTCTCAGAAATCTGCCGTATTCACGAATCAATGTTTGGATATGCCTGGTTTAGCGCCTACAAGCGCAAGGAGTTTCAAGCTTTGGATGCGGTAATGAGTGTTTACGAAGAACTGACTGATGGAATTGCAGAAAATATCGCTCCATTAAATACGCCGGGGGCTTCCCTGGTTAGAGGATTGCTCGACTTCCTCACTTATCGTGCATTGCGCCTTTCCGGTCGGCTGTCGCCGGATATGGCCAGAGACGAACTGATAGCAACGCTTAGTTTGTTTGTGGGAGCTAGTACAGGCCTAAAAACACAATCTCACCAAAAAGAGGAGTAGATAATATGAATGCCAATACAAAATCCGATACAAGAATCGATGAGATTGCGAACGGTATATACAGAATCAGCACGCCGGTATTGCCCGATGTAATACCGGGCGGGTTTACCTTCAACCAGTTTCTTATTGTTGATGATTCTCCTTTGCTATATCACACCGGACCACGCAAGATGTTCTCACTCATAAGAGATGCAATTGCATCTGTCATTCCAGTGGCGTCCCTGCGATATATTTGCTTTTCGCATTTCGAGGCTGATGAGTGTGGTTCGCTCAACAATTTTCTTGAAATTGCGCCGCAATCTGAACCACTTTGCAGCAACATTGCCAAGATGGTAAGCGTTGACGACATTGCTATACGAACGGCTCGTGGTTTGAGTGATGGCGAAGAGCTGTCACTGGGAGAGCATGTTGTGCGGTGGATTGATACTCCGCACCTTCCCCATGCATGGGAGTGTGGACACTTGTTTGAAACCACGACTAAAACACTATTTTGCGGAGATTTGTTTACCCAGGGAGGGCATGAACACCAGCCATTAATAAGCGAAGATATCCTTGAAGCCAGTGAAGGCATGCGCAATGCACTAGATTACTTCTCACATTCAAAACAGGTCTACGAACTAACAGAAAAACTTGCGGAAACTGCCCCCGAGATACTGGCTTGCATGCATGGTGCCTCATGGAAAGGTAATGGCTCAGTTTTGTTGCGTAAACTTGCGAAGCGATTAGCAGCCTAGCAGGCAATCCTCTGTTACTCAATTCCTGCCCTGAGGCTATACCCAGTATGCAATGAGTAAAAACCGGAAGCCAACTTAAAATCTATCAAGGTCCGGTAAATTGCCGAATCCAGGCCGTTATTTTCTACCTACGGATACTACTGTCCGGTTAAAGCGTCATCCTCGCGTATGCGGGGATGACGATAAAACGGGATTTAGGTTTTAAACATAAGTGTCTTCTGCAAACATTGTTGTACTGCCGTTTATCGTGATCCTACGAAAATTAAACCGGACAGCAGTAACCTACGGAATATGCGCAGAGATAACAGAATTCGGTATTAATGATCGATGACCAGGCCCTTATTAATTCCCGGCCCCATTGTCATTGCTAGCCTGCTGCATTTTCCACATCTGTGCGTAAAGGCCTCCTTTTTCGATCAGGGCAACGTGATTCCCTTGCTCTGCAACCCGGCCGTGATCCAGTACGATGATCTGATCTGCGTGGATGATGGTCGACAAGCGGTGTGCGATGATCAGTGTGGTATTGCCTTTGGATACGTCTTCAATGGCAGCCTGGATGGCTTTTTCCGAGCGGCTGTCGAGCGATGAGGTGGCTTCATCGAATACCAGAATCGGTGCGCCTTTTAACACCATACGCGCGATGGCGACGCGTTGTTTTTCGCCGCCTGAAAGTTTTAAGCCGCGTTCGCCGACCAGGATGCCGTATCCTTCGGGATGGGACTCGATCAGTTTGTGAATCTGTGCGCGTTTCGCGGCGTGTTCTACTTCTTCCTGCGTGGCTTCAGGCCGGCCATATCGAATATTAAAACCGATGGTTTGATTGAACAAAACCGCCTCTTGCGGAACGAGGCCCATAATTTCGCGCAGGCTGTCCAGGGTGGTGTGTTTGATATCCTGCCCATCGATCAAAATTCGGCCCTGATCGGGATCGTAAAAACGAAATAGCAATCGTGACAGCGTGGATTTCCCCGAGCCGGACGGGCCGACGATGGCTAGTGTTTCGCCGCTTTTGAGTGTGAAATTGAGTGACTCGAGCAAGGGCAGGTCCGGCTGGTAGCGGAACGTCACATTCTCGAAAGTGATTTCGCCTTTGCTTAGTTTTAGTGGTTTGGCATCAGCCGATTCTTTGATGTCGGGGTCTTCTTCGAGCAGGTCGAATAATCGCTGCATGTCGATCAGGGAATGCGTGATCTCACGATAGATCGAGCCCATAAAATTTAACGGAATATATAATTGGATCAAAAAGGCATTGATCATCACAAAATCACCCAGCGACAGGCTCTTGTCGGCTACGCCGTCAGCCGCCATGATCAGCAGCATGGTCAGGCCTATCGCGATTATGATGGCCTGTCCAATATTCAGAAATGCCAGCGATGTCGTGCTTTTCATCGAGGAGATTCGCCAGCGATCGAGAATGGTTGTCAGCCGGGCGGTTTCGATGTCTTCATTACCAAATACTTTGACGGTTTCGTAGTTGAGCAGGGAATCCAGTACGTTGGTATTGGAACTGGATTCGGCTTCGTTCATCTCCACGCGGAAACGTGTTCGCCATTGGGTTACCACAAACGTAAAGACCGAATAAATCAGAATGGTAATAGTTGTTACCCAGGCGAATTTGACATCAAATTTGTACCAGAGTATGCCGATGACCACGCTGATCTCGAAAAACGTGGGCAGGATGTTGAACACAAACAGGCGCATGAATCCGTTGATTGCGCGCGTACCGCGTTCGATATCGCGTGATAAAGCGCCGGTTTTTCGGTCCAGATGAAAAGCCAGTGACAGGCGATGTAATTGCCTGAATACCTCGATGGAGATTGAGCGAATGGTGTTGATTGATGCTCGCGCGAAAATAATATTGCGCAGTTCATTAAACAGGATAGAGCTAAATCGCAGTAGGCCGTATGAAATCAGTAACATCATGGGGATGATGACCATAGCGCTTTCGGGGCGCTGGTCGAGCTGGTCCACGATGCCTTTTAAGACGATGGGCACCCCGATGTTCGCCAGCTTGGCGGCGATCAGGAAAAGTAAACCGAAGAATACCCGCGTGCGATAACGCCATAAATAGGGCCACAGCAGTGAAGCGGTGGCCCAATTTGGTTTTAGTTTACTGTTGGTGGGCTGGTGGTAGGACATGCGCTTATTGTATGGAAAAAAGGCCACCGAAGTAGCCTTGTGTTAAGAATTGGATCTCCCCCTTAGGAAAAGGGGGAGAGCTTGCGAGGGGGCTGAGGGGGATTTAGAGCTTAAAACACATTAATAGTGCATGGTATTTATCGTGATTCATAAAATCCCCCCAACCCCCCTTTGCCAAAGGGGGACTATATTGGGTAACAAGCTTATTACGTCTTAGTAAAAACGATGTTGCCCTCGCTTAGATTAGCCTCAATCGTATCGCCGGGCACAAACTCGGCCGCGAGCAGTTTTTGTGACAGAGGGTTCTCCAGCTCGGCCTGAATCGCCCGTTTAAGCGGTCTGGCACCGTAAACCGGGTCAAATCCGGCTTCGCCCAGAAAATCAAGTGCCGCATCACTGATGCTGAAGTTGATGTCCTGCTCGGCCAGGCGTTCAGCGAGCACGTTTACCTGCAGGCTGGCGATTTGCCTTATTTCTGCTTTATCCAGTGGATGAAATACAACCGACTCATCAAGACGGTTGATAAACTCCGGCCTGAAATGCTGGCCGACTATTTCCATTACTGCCGTTTTCATCGATTCGTAGTTTTCTTCACCGGCCATGCTCTGGATAATATCTGAACCCAGGTTGGAGGTCATAATGATCACCGTATTGCGAAAATCTACGGTGCGGCCCTGGCCATCGGTCAGGCGCCCGTCATCGAGTACTTGCAGCAGAATATTAAACACATCATGATGCGCTTTTTCAACTTCGTCCAGTAAAATGACAGAATAGGGCTTGCGTCGCACGGCTTCGGTCAGATAACCACCTTGCTCATAGCCCACATAACCCGGAGGCGCTCCAATTAAACGGGCCACCGAGTGCTTTTCCATGAATTCGGACATATCGATGCGCACCATGGCTTCATCGGTATCAAACAAAAAGTTTGCCAGTGCTTTGCTGAGCTCGGTTTTACCCACACCCGTCGGGCCCAGGAACAGGAATGAACCATTGGGCCGGCCCGGGTCAGACAGGCCCGCACGCGAACGTCGGATCGCGTTGGATACCGCCACGATCGCTTCTTTCTGGCCGATGACCTGTTTGCCCAGTTCTGCTTCCATTTGTAGCATTTTCTCGCGTTCGCCTTCAAGCATTTTGGCGACAGGAATGCCCGTCCAGCGTGAAACCACATCGGCAATCTCTTCTTCGGTTACGCTGCTGCGTAACAGGGTGAATTCGATATTTTCAGCGCTGTTTGCAGTTTCAAGCTGCTTTTCGAGTTCGGGGATGCGCCCATACTGTATTTCCGACATCTGCGCCAGGTCTCCGGCACGATGCGCTGCTTCAAGCTCGGTTCGCGCTCGCTCGATTGCTTCTTTGATATGCGCGGAACCCTGCACCGCCGCCTTCTCAGCTTTCCAGATTTCATCCAGTTCACTGTACTGGCTCTCCATCTCAGAAATTTTTTCGTCGAGCTCCTGTAGCCGGGATTTTGAAGCCTCGTCGGTTTCCTTTTTGAGCGCTTCGCGCTCCATCTTGCGTTGGATCAGGCGCCGTTCGAGTTTATCCATTTCTTCTGGTGAGGAGTCGATTTCCATGCGAATCATGGAAGCGGCCTCGTCAATCAGGTCAATCGCCTTATCCGGCAACTGCCGGTCGGAAATATAACGGTGCGAGAGGGTGGCTGCGCTGATGATCGCGGGGTCCGTTATCTCTACACCATGGTGTACTTCGTAGCGTTCTTTGAGACCACGCAAAATAGCAATGGTATCTTCAACCGTCGGCTCCTGAATGACTACTTTCTGAAAACGCCGCTCCAGAGCGGCATCTTTTTCAATGTTCTCGCGGTATTCGTCCAGCGTCGTGGCGCCGATACAATGCAATTCACCGCGCGCCAGCGCAGGTTTAAGCATATTTCCCGCATCCATTGAGCCTTCGGTTTTACCCGCGCCTACCAGCATGTGTATCTCGTCAATAAACAGGATCACCGCACCTTCGGCTTTGGAAATATCGTTGAGCACAGCTTTCAGTCGCTCTTCAAAATCACCACGGTATTTGGCGCCCGCCAGCAGTGCGCCCAGATCCAGCGACAGCAGACGCTTGTGTCGCATTCCTTCGGGTACTTCGTTATTGACGATGCGTTGCGCAAGGCCTTCTGCGATGGCGGTTTTACCCACACCGGGTTCACCGATTAAAACCGGGTTGTTTTTGGTGCGGCGCTGTAATATCTGGATGGCGCGACGTATCTCATCATCCCGGCCGATGATGGGATCAATCTTGCCCTGTTCAGCGCGTTCGGTCAGGTCTATGGTATATTTATCCAGCGCGTCACGTTGTTCTTCTGCATTCGGGTCGGTGACCGCCTGACCACCACGCATTTCATCGATCGCAGTGCTGATCATATCGCGCGTCAAACCCAGTGTTTTAAGGGCCTTGCCGAGTTGGCCCCTGTCTTCAAGTGCAGCTAGTAGAAATAGCTCAGAAGCAATGTAATCATCGCCCTTTTTCTGTGCGTATTTGTCGCACAAATTGAGCAATTTGCCAAGATCGTTTGACATATGCACTTCGCCTTCAGCACCTTCAACCTGTGGCATGGAATCAAGCATTTTATCGAGGTTTGAGCGTAATTCAGGGATCACTGCGCCGGTTTTTGTCAACAATGGGCGAACAGTACCGCCTTGTTGATCCAGCATTGCCAGCATCAGGTGTGCGGGTTCGATAAACTGATGGTTCCGGCCCAACGCTATGCTTTGTGCGTCTTGCAGCGCCAGTTGAAATTTTGAGGTTAGTTTGTCCATTCTCATCATATAATTCTCATAAATAAGTATCCATGCTTTATTTAGGGATTAAATGGAAAAATTCAAACCCGATAGTAAAGAATTTGCCTATAAAAAATACCTCAGCTTCGATTGGCAAACTGCATCGATATGGTTATGCTCAGGCTCTACTTAAATTAGTGATCTTTTGTCCATGATTGATATTGCTGTGATCGGTGCAGCTGGAAGAATGGGGGGCGCGATTATCCGTGCGATCCAGACTGAACCGGCTGTATTTTTAAGTTGTGCCCTGGAGCGACCGGAATCAGATGCCCTGGGCCTTGATGCCGGTACGCTGGCTAAAATTGAGCCGCTAAATGTGCCGATTATCGATAGCCCGCAAGGTCAGGCGTTCGATATTATGATTGATTTTTCTACACCCGCATCCAGTCTGCTCAATATTGAGTTTTGTCAGAATGCGGGCCGGGCGATCGTGATTGGTACCACCGGTATGAATGATGATGTCATGCATAAAATGCAGCAGGCAGCAAAGCATATACCGCTTATGTTCTCGGCTAATTACAGCGTTGGCGTTAACCTGGCGGCTAAGCTATTGAGGCTGGCTGCTGCGGTCATTGGCAATGAAAGCGATATTGAAA
>JAUVBY010000062.1 GCA_030590945.1 Gammaproteobacteria bacterium
ATCAGATCGCCTTCGGTCGTTTTAACGGCAGAGGTATATAGGGCACCGTATTTTTTATCGTGCAAGCGCAGCACGTTAACTTTTGCTGCATTGTACAATTTCTGTTCAAGGTTTACGCCCGGCGCATCATCCAGCGATATCACTTCTGATGGCAGCATGGACTGTAAACCGGATTCATTACATTCAGTTGAAAAAACGCGAGCAGGTAAATCTTCATTCGTACAATCCATCGCATCAGCATGGCAGTTCTGACAGTCTGCCTCAGCTGCCACCGGCAGCACCACGTCCAGCGCGGCCAGGGTTTGATCGTTAGCCTTATCGATGGCGCGCACTTTCATTAATGGATAGGCATTAACCCGGCCACTGTCGTCCACTGGCGATACCGGGATGCCATCGGCGGAAAACCAGTTGCGATTGGGCAAGTTCGAGCCAAAATCAAAGGCGGTAAAAAACCCGACAGACTGATCAAAGCGCTCAAATTTTTGTGGAGTATTGTCCGGCCCGGGCATGGCCTGTTGCGTCACCACCAGGCGCCCTTCTGCCAGCTCATGGCCATCCGGAACCGGTATTCCCAGATCCATGGGCAAAGTTTCAAACAGGTTTAAGATACTTGGGCAGCCTATTTGTTCATCCGCATCACACTCGGAACTCAAATCGGCAGGGGGAACCAGTAACGCACCAGCCAAAACGCTGGGGTACAATACATCATACACTTTTCCTCCCTGCGTTTTGCTACCCGTTAGAAAGCTGATCGGATTATCGACATCGGTCAGCGTTTCCCAGAAATTTGATTTAAATACATCCGTCGAATTGGTATTTCCAGTGTTAATGGATCCCACGCCAACCGGATCATCCGGGCTGGAGGTGGCCAGATAATCCACCTCGATCAACTCATCATCCATCAAAACCGGAGAAAAGCCACGCTTGATCACCTGCGCGTGAACCACGTTAAACGGTGGCAAAATACTGAACACCTGGTGGTCCTGATCAGCACAATGCATGCCCAGATCATTGGCTGCCAGTAGTACATAGTCTCCCTCTAACCCAGGTTCATCTGGCCCACCCGAACTATCTGAATCATTGAGCAATAAGAATAGGATGGCCGCCAGTGGAAACTGATCGGGTGCGGTCTGTGCCGCTATACCATAAAATGATGAGGGTACCAGCAAAAGCACTAAAAGCAGAATTTGACTACGCTTTAACTTTGCCTGGATCAAGGCACCAATTCTTTTGCTTAGTTTTTGTATCAATTCCAAATTTTCTCCGATGCTTTTTAACACAGGGCCATTCAATTTAAGTTTTAAGATGAACAATATTATTTCAACAAACTTAAAGTACCCTTAAATTAGAGAAAATTATTGTTGCTCTTTATAAGCTGCCTATTCTGGAGGCATTGTCTTCACACCATAAACTGGGATCGTTAGCGACTTGCTTCAATTCCCGGTACGCACGGCCCAAACGTGTTGCATCCCGTTTTTACTCTTTCCATCCGTCACCGCATCCCCAAAATTAACGGCGAGGACATCATCTATAAGATTCACATTCAGATCAGCATCAAACTGAAAACCGTAATTCGTCGATGACCAGTAGGCTTCATCGATTCGCACGTTCTGGAATGGGTCACCATCCGAATGGTCACCGCCACCATTGGCATCAGATAAGAATGGATAATCGGTAATGCCCATATCATGTTCGTAATACAACAGGCTTTGCAGTTCCTTGACGTTCGGTAATCGCCAGTCCGTCTGAAACCCCCCTCCATTACTAAAATCGCCACAGCCAGTCGGATTCAAATTCATTGCGCCGGTCGTGTTCAATTCCACAATAAAACCCAGCGCTTCCTCCCAGGTATTGCCCAGCACCTGCTCCGCACAAAAAGCATCACGCAACCATATCAGCCCGGTCAGATTATCCGTAACCGTGCCATCTCCATTGATGGTAAATCTCGGCGTCACTTCAGCGCCAACTTTAAGCTCAGCGTCCTGACCCTTTATTAGAGAGTCAGGAAGACTGGTATTGGCACAGCTCTCTTCCTGCCAGTTTCCAGAAGGATCTTTAAATTCGCTACACTTTGCATCCCCTGTTTTTCCGACACCGGTAAAAACCACTTCGGTATCAAACATCGGAATAACTACAACTTTGTTCTGGGCCAACACATGCGAAAAGGAAACAAGGCTAATCAGGGCAATGGTGATTTTCAGTAACAGCTGTGATTTCATCAAGTATGAGTAATGGTTATGGTTATGGTTATGGTTAAGTAAGTAAACACTTCATACAGGTGGATCAGCACGATCTATAAACTGCACCTTTCTGCCTGATATACGTATTTCAGTATCTTCCGTAAGGTAGCCAAGATGATTAAGAAACAGGATCAGAAAAAAGCTCATGCCCAGCATCTCAAGGAATTCCTCCAGAGATTTTGAAAAATGAGCGATGGTTTTCTCCGGCCATGACAAGCCTTCAACCAGCATCAAATAGCCGTTCTCAACACCTTCTACATAGTCCAGCAATACGGCAAGACCAAGACAACAAAGTGCGGCTAAAAGCCAGTCCCGCCGAATAGACTGATTTCCCAGCCGCCATAAAAACCAGGCCATATACAGCCCCATAATCACAAACAGGGGCGCCAGCACGAGCTGCCATGCGTAGCTGCTCAATTCAACATCCTGATTTGACTGCTTAAAGGCGGTGCCAATCCGTTCATGAACCATTGCACCGTCGTCAATGAACATATAGCTAAAGAACAATGCCAATACCAACCAGCCCATAGCCTGCTTTTTGCTACCCGGTTTGCGTGCAGTCATAAGGTAAATAACCCACAGAACCAGCGCGACAAACAAGGTCTGGATAACCGCAAACAACGACGCGAGACCATCTTCGCGGGTAATGTTGAACATCCTGCGTATTGCACTGCTGTCTGCCCATCGAAACCAGTTTACATACAGGTCCAGTAGCACCAGTGCAATTTCTAACAGCAGGCAGGCTAAAAAAATCAGCAGTAAAGGCTGTCTTTTCCAGGTCTGTGCTATCAGGCCTTCCGTGGCCTTAGGGTAAGGGGTTTCGTTGGGCATAGCGCCAATCATGCCATGAAACCGTTTATTCAACCCGTTTGTTTAGTTATCATTGCTGACATCATCACTAGAATTCTGATCGTCATTGCTGACATCATCACTAGAATCCTGATCATCATTGCTGACATCATCACTGGAATCCTGATCATCATTGCTGACATCATCACTGGAATTCTGATCATCACTGCTAATGCCATCTTCAACTTCACCGGAAATTGCACCGTTTTCAGCCTTTACTTCCAGGCCAATTACACCGCCATTTATACCCAGCTCAACTCGGGTACGGGCATTCTCCTGCAATTGAATAGCCTGTGACACAGTCAACTGCGTACCTTTGGTCAGCTGAATCTGGTACGCACCAGGCGCCAGGCCTGAAAACAGAAATTCGCCATCCGGGCCCGTCGTCATGCTATCGACGAGGTCGCCATTGCTATTGAGCAAATCGACTTTCACACCATCGACCCCTGCCGCATAGGCGTTCGATACCATCAGTTCAAAAAAGGTATCCAGCAGTCGGGTTCCCGGGGCCACCGGTTGATTCAGCGCTATGCCTGAACTAACGTTGCCGGATATGGATGCACTGCCAGCAACGCCTGAAGAAGAACTGCCTCCGCCGCCACAAGCGGTAAGCACAGCAACGGTAAATAATGAGCTTAGTGTAAAGAGAAAATACCTTCGCAATTGATTTGTTTTCATGGGAGTCTCCATTTGGTTTAGAATGAGGCATATTAATGTGGGATATATTCCCACTCACTAGAGTCTACAGAAAAATCCAACTCAAATCAACACCTTAGTCGCAATAAACTGTGTTTAAAATTCACTTCCTGTCAATATAACGGTAGGTACCCGCGCTGTTTCAGGGGCGTTTTAGACAAGATTTCAGCTTTATGAATCTTTATCTTTGTAAAAATAAACGCCAAAATTCATACGCTGATCTGCACTTTTATTCCGCTTATCTTCATTCTGCATTTTCCGCGCTGCAGCATTTAGATCCTTCAGCATCACCATAGCTTTCGCTTCCGACAGGGTGGCTAATTTTTTTACGGATTCCTCACTAAGTTGATCGTAATACACGCTCCTTTCCAGAAAAGGTGGAGTTTCGCTCTGCACATTGCAACGAGCCGCAGCCATATGATCGTGAATATTCTTACCCAGATAGTAGACTTTTTCGTCGTAACCCCTGGCAGGAATGAACGCGTCTACTTTTAAACAAACCTCATCATGTTCATTGATCGAAACGGCACCCAGCCGTAACCATTCATCCAGAATAGCCCGCGGCCGGATGTCCTTGCTAACCAGCGTAACCAACTCTTCAAAGCTGACCGAACCGCCCTGCCGGCTGGTGCCCCCCAGACGGGCCAGAGGAGCAGGCTTACCCAGTTTATCCAGGAAATGTGCCTCGGTTGTCCAGATAGCCACCAGTTGCGCGCCGAGGAAAATACTCGATGGAGGTTCAAAGGCATCTTTATCTTCACTGCGCAGGCGCCTCACATCTTTACGATGCACACCTGTCAGCAGGGAGATACGGCTGTCCGTTTGCGCTTTATCCGGCAGGCTGAACTCAGATTCAGCCACATCGACATAAATAACCTTTAGTATTTTCGTCAACCAGCCATAGGTCAAACCATTATCCAGCAAAATCCCTACCAGCGGTTTTAATAGCTGTTTTACCGCTCGCGTCAGCGCCGGTGTAGGCGCGCCTGTCGCCTGTTCGTCTGGTTTACTTGTCACAGGATGTATTTATAAAAAATAGCCAAATGGTGCCTATAGAGCATACACTACCACTTCAGTTGACGTGGGATCAATTCCCACTTATAGTAGCCTATTGTCCGGTATTTTAAAATAGTCATCTTAATATGAATCTTATCCGAAGGATTGGCATTATTGTTGTCATCGCCTTGTTTTTTGCCTCGTGCGGCGGAGGCGGATCCTCGAGCGGATCGGGAATCGGGGGCACCGGTATCACGCTGGTTCAGGGCAATGTGTCCAGTGTAAATGGTCAATTCTTTGCTTATATCAAGCCAGAAGGTTCACAAAATATTGCTTATCTAACAGAATGGATCATCCCCTTGAGTTTTGCGCAATCAGCGACCCCGGGGTCGCTGATCGTATCTGGAGGCGGGCAATCAACCAGGGTTAATTCATCTGGACAGTTTCAGCTGTCTGGCGTAATCCCGAGTGCGAGTTTTGTACTGACATTTAAGGTCATTGGAAACGATACCATACTGCTCGGCATCGGAGGGGTTCCAAAAGGGGCCACTGTAACGGTTAAAAATATCGCAATTGACACTAATAGCGGTAGCGCTAATTCAGACGAGATCGACGTCATAGAACCCGCTGAAATAGAAGATGATATTAGCGAAGATAATGAGAATGAGTCTGAAGATAATATTTCCGAAGATAACCCTGAGGACCAGGAAGACAGCGACGACAGCATAGACGATGTCAGTAGCGATGAGGATCAGTAGATTAGCATTGAGCTGATAAACGCTCGCAGAATGATACATATAATGGTGGATGCTCTACACACTGAAATGAAGTTTAAATGAGCAGCGCCATTGACCACCTTGTAATCGCCGCTGAAACTCTGGAACAAGGCGCTAACTATATCCATAAAATACTGGGCGTAGATATTCCTCCCGGTGGTGTACACCCTAAAATGGGCACGCACAACTTGCTGATGCAACTGGGCAGTACGATGTTTCTGGAAGTCATTGCGATCAACCCAAATGCCACGGGACCGACACGTCCACGCTGGTTTGGGCTGGATGATGCGCATACACGACGCAGCCTGAAAGACGGGCCTGCTCTACTGAGCTGGGTAGTCAATACTCAGGACATTAAATCGTTGATGCAACATACCGGCTTTGATTTTGGACGAGCAGAATCCATCAGCCGGGGTGACTTAAGCTGGTATTTTGGGCTGCCTGACGATGGTCGCCTGCTGGCGGGTGGAATGCTGCCATATGTTATTGAATGGAAAACCGATAAACACCCGGCCGGGGCCATGAAGAATACCGGATGCAAGCTTGGAAGTTTAACGCTTTATCATCCTAATGCTGCCTGGCTTAAGTCTATCCTGGAGTCAATTGGCATCACTCAGCAGATCAAAATTGAAGCATTACCCGCTAATTCTACGCCTTACCTGTTGGCGTTGATCAACACACCCGGCGGCATTAGAGAATTGCGAAGTGTTTGAGTGATTTAGATCACTCCAAATAGCTAAGCGCCTGCTCAAGGTCCGCAATTAGATCTTCGATATCTTCGATTCCGGTTGAATAACGCACCAGGCCTTCTGGAATACCCGCTGCGGCGCGTTCTGCATCGGTGCATTCTACGTGGCTGGTGGTGACCGGCGGGCCGACCACGGTTTCAACACAACCCAGGTTCGCTGCCATGTGCGCGTACTGCATTTTTGGCAGAAATTTCTTGATCGCGTCCAGGCCACCTTTGACCGAAAAGCTCAGCATACCGCCAAAGCCGCTCATTTGTTGCCGGGCAATCTCATGCCCTTGATGAGATTTCAGACCCGGGTAATTTACCTGCTCGACCATGGGATGCTTTTCCAACCACTGAGCCACGGCCATAGCGTTCTCATTCTGGCGTTCCACGCGAAGCTTTAAAGTTTTCATACCACGGATAAAGCTGTAAGCATCCATGGGCGCCAGAGTCGCACCGTTGATTTCACGGTAATGATAAACCTGCTCTACCAGTTCTTTGCTACCGCAAATCACCCCGCCTAGCGCATCAGCATGGCCACCCAGGTATTTCGAAGCCGAATGCAGCACGATATCCGCGCCCAGCGCCAGAGGGTTCTGATTAATGGGTGTCGCAAAAGTATTATCCACCACAACCAGCGCACCCACTGCTTTTGCGACCGCAGCAAGACGTTTTATATCGGTGATTTTGATGGTCGGGTTGGTCGGTGTTTCCAGGTAAAGCACCTTGCAGCCCTTGTTAACCTCGGCTTCAATTTGCTCGTAATCGCCGGTTTCGCACAGGGTCACGTCAATGTTGAGCGGCGGCAAAAATTCGTTAAAAATAACGTTGGTTCCACCGTAACTATCCTTGATCGAAACAATTCGATCACCTGGCTTTAAGAAAGTGCCCAGGGTATTGCTAATGGCAGCCATGCCGGATGCAAAACTGGTGGCCGCTTCAGCGCCTTCGAGTTCTTTAACCTTGTCTTCGAAAGCACGAACGGTGGGGTTGGTATTGCGCGAATAAATATGCCCGGGCAACTGATTGAGCGCAACCTGGTGCCAGGTATCGATATCCTCGTAGGCAAACGAGACGCTGTGAACCACGGGGACTTGTGTGGAGCGTTCGTATAGTTCGTGTTCCTGCTCGCCACCCCAGATGCTGAGAGTGGATTTCCCTATGTTTTGATTTGATATTTTGTCAGACATGATAACTCCTATCGATATATGCTGGTTGATTATAAAAACAGAGCCATGTTTATAGCTACACGACACTCTGATCTACGTTCAAGGCAGCGCTTCGGGAGCCTTTATCTTGAGGACGGTATTTTAACATGGCGGTTTGCAGAATCTCAAATCCCTTCTGGTGGTACAGAGCATCGTAGTAATTTTCGGCGAATACGCATTGCCCATGAATATATCTTCGGTGCCCTACTTTGGGTATTAAGGACCCCACTCTGGCTGAACCGGAGAGATAGAAAATTCTGCTTGCGCTAACGTGTATCTTTGCTGGAAAATCGTGCTTTATTCCTTGAGGCCAATCGCAAATGCCATGAAAGAAATCCGACGGCGATTTTCAGCTGATGAATACGCAACTCGTCAGCAAAAAACCCGGCTTGCTATGATCGAGCGAAACCTTGATTTGCTGATTGTCTATGATCCATCCAATATGTGCTGGTTGACGGGTTATGATGGCTGGTCCTTTTATGTGCACCAATGCGTAGTAATCAGCGCAGAAGGCGCCCTGTTCTGGTTCGGGCGTGGTATTGATGCCAATGGCGCGAGACTGACTACCGACCTTCCGGATGCAGACATCATCAGCTACCCTGATCATTACGTGCAATCGGATGACTACCATCCGATGGAGTACCTGGCCGGTATATTGCAACAACGTAACTTTCACACCGGCCGTATCGGCATCGAGAAAGATAATTATTATTTTTCCGCTCGTGCGGCCGAATCGTTGTACGCCAGCCTACCGGAGGCTAATTTTACCGATGCGACGGCGCTGGTCAACTGGCAACGTGCGGTAAAATCCCCGACTGAACTCGAATACATGCGGCGCGCGGGCAAGGTAGTCGAAAACGTCTACCAGCGTATCATGCAAGTGGCCGAACCCGGGATGAAAAAAAATGCGCTCGTGGCTGAGATTCTACATGCACAGGCTATGGGTACCGAGGAACACTATGGCGACTATTCTGCCATCGTGCCTCTGATTGGCGTGGGCGACGAGGCGGCGGCTTGCCATATGACCTGGGACGGAGAAATTCTGGAGTCGGATTCCGGCATGTTTCTTGAACTTGCGGGTGTACATGCCCGCTATCATTGCCCCTGTTCACGCACGCTTTATCTTGGCGAACCCCCGCAAAAATACCGTGACATAGAGAAAGTCATTAACGAATGCATCGAAAATACCCTGCCTGTTTTCAAACCCGGCAATACCTGCGGTGAAGTGGCCGAAACCTTTTTCAGAAACCTGAAAAAACACGGCTATGAAAAAGATAATCGCTGCGGTTATCCAATAGGTTTATCCTATCCGCCTGACTGGGGTGAGCGTACCATGAGCCTGCGCAAAACCGATACCACGGTTCTGCAGGAAGGCATGACCTTTCACTTCATGCCCGCCATCTGGTTCGAAAACTGGGGCTTTGAGACCACCGAAAGCCTGCAGGTCACCGATAAAGGCGGCCTATGCCTGTCTAATGTTCCACGCCAGTTGCTGCTTATATAAACCCGAGAAAAAACAAGCACCGAGATTAGCCAAAATGAGAAAAAACCCGATTTACTCCAGTATCGATTACGAAAAAAATGGCATTCAGCACGGTTTTTTGCGCCTGCCGCACTCACGTGATGATTCAGCATGGGGAGCCGTGATGACCCCGATCATGCAAATCAAGAACGGTAGCGGGCCTACCGCATTGATTACCGGCGGCAACCACGGCGACGAATACGAAGGCCCGGTGGCCCTGTTTAACTTTGCCGGGCGCACCGAATTTGAAGATATCCAGGGCCGCGTGATCGTGGTCCCGGCGATGAATTACCCGGCCTTTCAGGTCGCCAGCAGGGTATCCCCCATCGATGGCGTTAACCTGAATCGCACCTTCCCGGGCAAGCCGGACGGCACGGTAACCCAGGTACTGGCCGATTACTTCAGCCAGACATTGCTGCCCATGGCCGATTACGTGTTAGACATTCATTCTGGCGGCAAAACCCTGGATTTTGTACCTTTTTCCGCCAGCCATCAGCTTGAAGACAAACAACAGGAGGCAAAATGCCGCGCCGCCATGCGCGCCTTTGGTGCACCTTATTATGTCAGCCTGTTAGAGATTGATTCGGGCGGCATGTACGACACGCAGGCCGAAGAGATGGGTAAGGTGTTCGTTTCCACCGAACTTGGCGGCTGTGGAACTACGCGTGTTGAATCGATTGAAATTGCCAAACGCGGGGTCGACAACTTCCTCATTCACGCCGGCATTCTCGATGGTGAACTGCAACATGGTAAAGAAAAACCCATGTGCCTGGATATGACGGGTGACGAAGCTTATTTATTTTCCAAACACAGCGGTTTGATTGAACCTTGCGTAAATCTGGGTGATAACGTGAAAAAAGGCGATTTGATGGCGCGTATTCACATAATCGAACGAACCGCGGTTCCCCCTTACGAATATCATGCACAATGTGATGGTATGGTCATCGCCCGACATGTTCCGTCTTTGGTTAAAATGGGCGACTGTCTGAATGTGGTGGCTGAGATAATTGAAGATGAATTCTGAGATTCGGCAGATACTTACAGGCTGCCTTGTGTCTTCGGAGCGTAATGGATCGTTAAATTTTGTAAGGTTGCCTGCATTTCTCTGATCGCGGCATCGCTCACCTGCGTTTGCGCAATATCCAGGAACTGGAGGTTTCGAATGCGTTTAATCGGCCCAAGCCCCGCATCGCTTAAGCTCGTGCCGGCC
This sequence comes from Gammaproteobacteria bacterium, assembly GCA_030590945.1. Classification (GTDB taxonomy): domain Bacteria; phylum Pseudomonadota; class Gammaproteobacteria; order Arenicellales; family Poriferihabitantaceae; genus JAAELZ01. The sequence continues at coordinate 10,231 of JAUVBY010000062.1, forward strand.
AACTCCAGCTCATCAAGCTGTGGAAAACCGGTCAGGTATGCCATCCCCTGATCGGTAACTGCAGTGCGCGAAAGCTCCAGTTCTTCGAGGTTTACCAGAGGGCGTAGCAGCAAGAGATCATCGTCTGAGAGCCCGGTATCATTGAGATCCAGGTCTTTCAATTGCACCAGCCCCTGTAAATTCACCAGGCCGGCACCAGTGATCGCAGTATGGTTAAGTTCCAGGTCAATCAAGCGGCTCATTGCTTTCAGGTGAATTAGACCCGCATCTGTAATGGCCGTTTCAGAAAGATCAAGATCGCGCAGTTTTACCAGGTTTTGCAACGATTGCAAACCTGTGTCAGTAATACGCGTACCCTTTAGAAACAAACTCGAAAGTTGCGGCATGGCGCCTAATATTTCCATGCCGGTATCGCTGACCACGGTATCGTCAAGACGAATGTACAACAGGCCCGTAGCCTCTTTGAGAAAGCTAAGCCCTGCGTCGGTAATTCCCGTCGATTTAAGCACCAGGATTTCCAACTCCGGAATCGCTGCGATCGACTTCAACGTTTCATCGCTAATCGTTGTGCCGCTTAGATCCACACGAACCTTCGGCCCGAAACTCTGCGGCCAGCCCCGGCCAAACATTTCCACTTCAACTTCACCCTGCAAGCGCTCAATCTCGGCGAACACACCTGCGTGTTTGGAGGGCAACAGTAAAAAACTGGCGATGCTGTAAAAAGCATAAAGACCTATGCCGGCAACCAGGGCAGTAGCAACGTATCGATGGGATTTTTTTTTCAGCATAATTATGAATAATATATGTCATTCCCGCGCAGGCGGGAATCTATATGCCTGTCTTTAACTGTATTATGGTTCCCCGCCTTCGCGGGGATGACGTGATTCACCTTTGCTAGATCAGGGAAAACAGAACCCGGGCTAATTGCATTTAAATTCAGCTCAATTCTTCGGAACTCAATTAACCTGTCGGGGTCTTATACTTCATGAAAGGCATAACCACAAGTGCTTTATTGCTATGCTTGAACCTGGCCGCTACGGCGGAAACCCTCGTTGGAGAAGCAGCAAAAGCTCAATTACTGGCGACGGGAAACTGTCCTGCCTGCGATTTAAGCGACGTCGATCTATCCGGCCAGAAACTGATTGGCGTGAATCTGGCCGGGGCGAATATTAGCGGCGCAAACCTGAGTAATACCAACCTGCGGGGCGCAAATTTGCAGGGCGCGACCATGCTCAGGCTCAAACTATCTGATACCTCGCTGGCCGGTGCGAACCTGAAGCAGGCTGATTTGTCCGATCTTGATATTGATCTGGTGTTTGAATATGTCGAGATTATTGGCACGCAATTTGAGGGTGCTCGTTTTGAACACGGCATAGTTTGCGGACCACCACCCGACAAGGGGGGCTGGGGTTGCCAGCATCTATAGGCCAGAAAAGCCTTAAGGAATCGCTCAGCAGGAAATCAATAAGCGGCCGTTGTCCTTTAGCCACTTTCGGTGGATTTTATAATCCGGGCAGTGTTGCCCAACCTGGCGCCAGAACAAAGCCGAGTGATTAAAATGACGCAGGTGGCTAAGTTCGTGAAGCACGACATAATCGATCACTTCAGGCGGCGTTTGAATCAGTTTCCAATTGAGTTGAATCAAGCCGTCGTGCCGGCAACTACCCCAGCGTGCGGTATACGCTTTGATCTGCACGCCGCTACCGTGCAAGCCTGTCCGCTGTGACGACTTTTCCACACAGGCTGGCAGGGCCAATTCGGCCTGTGCCCGTAACCATTTCATTAATCGCCTGTCCAGCGCAGCCCTTTCCAGTGGTTGTCGCGAATTAAGCGTGATCAGTCCCGGTGTGTGATCAATTCCGTTTTTCACTCCCACCAGACTCTCCACCTTGAGTTGTTCGCCCATAAACCAGAGGCTCTGGCCTAATGTTTCAAGTTTTGTCTCTTGAAGTTGCTTGTATTGCGCCAAATGCTCGCGTATCCACACGTCGCGCGTAACGACAAACCGCTTTAATTCAGAAACGCGTGTCGTCAAAGGCGTCATTACTAAAAGCTGGCCTTGTTTATCAAGTTTAAGCGCCATACTTCGCGTTCGGCGACTTGATTTTCGCCATAAAACACTCAGATCATTGACCCGCACATATTCAGATTGAGTATTAGTCCTTCGTTCAGAAGGCCGCTTCGACCATAACGCCTTTAAACCCGCAACCACTGATGTCTACTTTGCTTCACAATACCAGGACTGAATATCATCCGCGGCAGAATCGATGATCCATTTGGTGCCGGGAAAAAGTTTTGCCTGTGGTTTTGTGCCGTCAATATTATATTTACGATAGTCGCCGTCCTGCCAGTAGGCGGTGACGACTGAATCGGCGACGCAGCCATCCTGCGTATACACGCTGCACCAGGCATAGCCAACCTGCACAAAGCGATAGACACGCTTGCCCCAGAGCAAATCATGACAACCGGCTTTTTCGACTGCCCCGCCAAGCGTAATCTTGGTTTGTTGCAGCTTTGAATTCATTTTGTACATGCGGATTTTCTGGCCCGCAGAGGCCGATGTAGACCACAAGAACGCCAGGGCACCACACAACAACAAGGCCGCTAATTTACGCTGAATCACGCCTCTATTCCTTTCTCGCGCCATCCAGAGTACTACTACTTTCCGCCTAGTCGCCAGGTACGCATGGCACTGCCTTCTGCAATGCCGCCCTCACGCCGTTCGACATCAGGGTCACTGAGGTTGAAATGATCACTCACATCGCTATTATCACGCTCGACCGTCACACTATCCAGACGGTTTTCGAATCGTCTTTCTTCGATCTGAAAACCGGTCGGAGCAGTTTTGAGCAAGATTTCATCCTCAAATTGTGGTGGCGGTGGCACCTCGTCATCCGATGATGCCGGCTGCCCGCTTTGCGCGAACACCGAAAAGCTCCATGCTGAACCCACCAGGGTGGCAAACAACACTAACAGTCTTTTGTTCATAATCTAAATCCTCTAAAACGTCAGCCCGAAATCCGGCTTGCCCACAGGGCGATGAAAGCCATTATCGGCGTAAAAATCAAAAATTGCCCGGCAAATCTCTCGCGGCGTATCCAGCATTTGAATCAGATCCAGATCGCTTTCGTTAATGGTGCCTTCTTTCAGAAGTGTATTCCTGAAAAATTCTAGCATACCCTTCCAGAATGATGACTGAACTAGTATCACCGGTATTGCGGGTGTTTTCCCGGTTTGAATCAATGTCAGGCATTCGATCACCTCGTCCAGCGTACCAAATCCACCCGGCATTACGATATAAGCCGCAGAATATTTCACAAACATCATTTTACGCACGAAGAAATGATGAAAATTGACACTGACATCCTGATGATCGTTGGGTACTTCCTGCTTGCCCGGTAATATGATGTTCAGGCCAATACTGGGTGAGCGCCCTTGCTGCGCACCCCGGTTAGCGGCCTCCATAATGCCCGGCCCGCCACCGCTTATGATCGAAAAACCGCTATTAGACAACTCTTTAGCAATATCCTCGGTAAGTTGATAGTTTGGATCTTCAGGCGTGGTACGTGCGGAACCGAAAATACTCACCGCAGGATGCACATGCGCCATTTTATCAAAACCTTCTACAAATTCGCCCATCACCTGAAACACTTTCCAGGATTCGCGGTTTAATTCAGCCGAAGGCGATCCCGGCCAGTTTTCAAAGGTTTTGTCGTTGTCAGGTGTGTACATTAATTCAAATGCGCGTGTCGCAATCCACGATTAAGCGGTAATATCGCTATTGTAATTCATCCCTACGCTACAAAAGAGAAAACATTGAATAATGTCTACTAAAAAACGACTCATACTGGTCGACGGATCTTCGTTTTTATTTCGCGCCTATCATGCCATGCCCGATCTGCAAACCCGTAGCGGGCAACTGACGGGCGCGGTTTATGGCGTCACCAACATGTTGCGTAAATTGATCAGGGAATGTGACCCCGAGCTGATCGCCATCGTCTACGATGCCAAGGGGAAAACCTTTCGCCACGATATGTATGATCAGTACAAGGCTAATCGCCCACCCGCGCCGCCTGAACTGGTCAGCCAGATACAATACGTGCACGATATCACACGCGCCATGGGCCTGCCCTTAATCTGCATGCCGGGCGTTGAGGCCGATGATGTGATCGGTACGCTGGCTGCCCAGGCCACTGAAAAGAAGCTGGACGTATTGATTGTGACCGGTGATAAAGACATGGCGCAACTCGTCAACCAGCACGTTACGTTGATCGATACAATGAAAGACCAGACCTTGGATATCATGGGTGTGGAGAACAAGTTTGGTGTACGCCCGGATCAGATAATCGATTACCTGGCCCTGATGGGCGACAGCTCGGATAATATTCCCGGGGTTCCCAAGGTCGGGCCCAAAACAGCGGCCAAATGGCTTGCCCAGTACGATACGGTCGACAATCTCATGGTCCACTCTGAAGACATTGGTGGCAGGGTCGGTGAGAGCTTGCGCGAAAACCTCGATTTGCTCATCATGTCGCAGGCGCTTACCACGATTAAACTTGATGTTGAGCTGGAGTACGAATGCGATACACTGCATTTCGGAGAACCCGATCGAGAGGCGCTGGCGGAGTACTACCGGGAACTTCAGTTTAATACCTGGGCACGCGAGCTGGCGCTGGATGAATCACAGTGGCCGGATGCTGGAAGCGAAACAGGACAGGAAACAGGCGGGGAGTCTACGGAAATTGAAGCCGAGTACACCACCATTCTCGATCAGACCTGCCTTGACGAATGGCTGGAAAAGCTGACCGCCAGCGAGTTATTCGCGGTTGATACGGAAACCACATCGCTGGACGCCCAACAGGCGAAACTGGTCGGCTTATCTTTTTGTGTTGAGGCTGGCAAGGCGGCATACCTGCCACTGGCGCACAGCTATGCGGGCGTACCTGCACAACTGCCATTTGACGAAACGCTGGCTAAACTGAAACCCATTTTAGAAAACCCGGCGCTTAAAAAAGTCGGGCAAAACCTTAAATATGATGCGATCGTATTACAGCATCATGGCATACAGTTGCGCGGAATCGCATTTGATACCATGCTCGAATCCTACGTCAGCGAAGCGGGCCAAACCCGCCACGATATGGATACCCTGGCGATGCGCCATCTCGACCATAAAACCATAGCATTTAAAGAGGTGGCAGGAAGCGGCAAGAACCAACTAACGTTTGATCAGGTTGATCTCAGCCAGGCGGCCCCGTATGCCGCTGAGGATGCGGATATTACGCTGAGACTGCATCAGGCGCTGATGCCGGGCATTGAGCGCACGCCAAGTATTGCAAAGCTTCTTAGCGACATCGAAATGCCGCTATTGCCCGTGCTGGCACGCACCGAAACCAACGGCGTGCTGCTTGATGCCGGCCTGCTGGGAAAGCAAAGTCTGGAATTAGGAAGCAAACTCGACGAGATCGAAAAAGCCTGTTATAACGCAGCCGACGAAGTATTTAATATTGCCTCTCCCAAACAAATCCAGGCTATTTTGTACGATAAACTGGGCTTGCCAATCCTGAAAAAAACACCCAAAGGCCAGCC
>JAUVBY010000111.1 GCA_030590945.1 Gammaproteobacteria bacterium
CTTCCGGGCTATATTGATTAACAGGCAGGCGTTTAGCCCACTCCCAGGCGCGAGCGTGCGCCTGGCCTGATAGTATAAAAGCCACTACCAGAGCCGCCAATGCCACATTTAAAAATCGATAATTCAAGCTCATTTTAAAGGTACACACATAGGGATTAAACCTCTATTATACTCTTCGCAACAGCGACAGGTGTTTAGCATACACTATCATTTGGGGGGCGGAGTACCGGCGTAGTGGTCCTGGACTGCGACGGCATGCAACATACAATATCATTGAGCCTCGTCCTCTTGTTTAATACGCCATCCACCCTCTTTGCTTGCAGCCAGAGTTTCACGTTGATCGGCATAAATACCTTGATTCAGTAGCAGATCGAGATCCTGCGCAACGTTGTCGTGGTACAGGTGATAAAGATGTCCGGAAAAAGAGCGCACCCCCACATCCGTGACATCAATAATCTCAATACCCTCCATATCCTTGAGATGTGGCCCGGACTGGCCTAGCCGCGGATAACCATGTACTTCCCGAGATAGCGCCAACGGTCTATCGTTCGCGGATACATACAGACTAATATTCGCAGCGAGTGGCAGGATATCCTCAAGGTATTGCTGAAAAATCCCGGCATCAATATCGGGCGCCGTTAGAACCAGTTGATTGAGCAAGGGTATAACATCGTAGTGCCTGTTCGCCAACTGTACCAGGGCAAACAACATGCCTCGTGCTCCCAGACTATGCGCCACCACATCAAAGCCACCCGCACCGAACTCTTCCACCATACGCAGCATAATGCGCTCCAGCGGCGCGACACTCCAAACCAGATCAGCCTCATCCCGCGCATAGTTGAGAAAGGCGCCATCAGATGGCCAACTAAATAAAACAAGACGGCGATCGAGATTCAGGTTGGCCTGAAACAGCGCAGCCTGATCACAGGCCTTGGCAAAACTGGTATTGTATCCATGCAGATATAACAGCGGTCGCAACCCCCTGGCCTGCCTGTGTAATTCAGACCAGAAAGCTGAATCATCGACTTCGCTGACAGACTCCAGCTGGTTTAAATGCTCGGGAATAAAGACCAGCCCGTTTTCAGACAAAGGTTTTAACAGGCGCAAAGACGCGAGCGAAAATGTACACTGCCCGGCACGCAAGGAATCCCGTTCATCCCCAAACCGGTCCTCGGGATCGGGGTCGCCGGTAATATTGCGCAGAGTAAGATAAAAAACGGAACGCAATTCCTGATCCGCCTTCTCATTGTCTGGTTCGGTTGCGTAGCTGAACACTGGTATTGCAACCAGCATCAGCGATATAAGGGCATACAAAGCAGGCGCTATAGCAGGTAATTTCATAAACTTTGATGGATTCATTTCTTTCTGAAAGTGGTAGATGATATACACTACAAAATTATAGTATTAATTGAAGAAACGATAAACATGATACGGCAATTTTCACGCTGGCTGGCGTTTGGCCTGCTACTTTCAGGCTTATCGTTATACGCGGCCGAAAATGCTCAGTTAAAAGCCTTTCCGGACGCGCAACAGGGTATGCAGCGGTATGTTATAGAGCTTGCTCACAAAGAACGCAATGAAGAACAGGACTTTCGCGTACAGCTCATTGTCGGCAAGAAGATGAAAACCGATGGTGTCAATCTGGTTCGTCTGGGTACGTCGATTGAAGCATTGCCGCTGAAAGGCTGGGGATACACCTACTACGAAGCCAAGCCCGAATCGGCCACCCTCAGCACCATGATGGCAGCGCCGGAAGGCGCCCCTGAAGTAATGCAATTTGTGACGACAGCACCGTTATTTATTCGGTATAACAGCCGCTTACCGATCGTGGTTTATGCGCCGGAAGGATACGAAGTTCGCCATAGGATTTGGGCCGCTTCCGGAGCGTATAAAACGGCGAAAATAAACTAAAGATCACTCTAAAAATCAATTAAATCCTGGCGCCACATTCATGCACAAAAAGCTGACCAGTTTCGTCTTCAAAATTGCTAAAATTCTTGCCTGGTGCGTAGCGGGCGGCTTCCTCACGCTGCTGGGCGTCTTCGTTTACCTCATGGAGAATCGCACAGACCTTTCAATCTGGCATACGGTAAACCTGGATACTGAATTCACTGTCGAGAGTGAAGTCGAAAATTTTTCTGATTATCTTCGCATAGAAGACCAGGTGTTTAAGCAACTGGACGAGCTTGTCTTTGACCAGGTTCCAACTGGCCCCCAGCAAATTATCAACCGCTTTAGCCGGGGAAGCCTGAGCAACCCTGAACGATGGCCGCAAAACTGGAACCGAACATTTAAATTACCCTCCCCGTCACCCGATGCCGGTGTACTGCTTTTGCACGGCATGTCTGACTCTCCCTACAGCCTCAAAAGCATTGGCGAACACCTTCATGCGAATAATGCCTGGGTGCTGGGTCTGCGCTACCCCGGGCATGGTACCGCGCCGGCAGGGCTAACCAGCGTTCGCTGGCAGGATATGGCGCACGCCATAGAACTGGCAATGGACGAGCTACGCGAGAAAGTAGGCAACAAACCAATTTATATTGTTGGCTATTCTGTGGGCGGCGCGCTCGCAGTGCACTATGCGCTTAAATCGCTCGAAGATTCACAGCTGCCGCGGGTAAAAGGTGTCGTGCTGATTTCGCCCGCGATCGGGGTTACGCCGCTTGCTGCACTGGCGGTCTGGCAAGCACGCCTGGGGCATCTTTTAGGCCTGGAAAAACTGGTATGGACCGATATCAAACTTGAGTACGACCCGTACAAGTACAACTCTTTTTCGGTTAATGCGGGCGACCAGGTCTACCGCCTCACAGACGAGATTTCCCGCCTGATTACCGCACGCAGCGAGGATAGGAGTCTGACTGATTTCCCCACGCTACTCGCCTTTCAATCCAGTGTGGATGCGACTGTTTCATCAAAAGCATTGATTGATGGCCTGTTTTCCCGATTGTCGCCTGGCAGGCACAAACTGGTGCTATTTGACATCAACCGGCAAACGGATATCGAACAATTACTGCAGAAAGACCCTCGACCACACCTGGATGCGATGCTCGAAGACAGCGCGCTCCCCTTTACGCTGTCGGTTGTCAGGAATCAAAGCGAAACAGACCGTGCGACATCCATTTTTCGCCGGCCCGAGGGTAGCACCTCGCTACAGGCAATCACCACAAATTTTTCCTGGCCCAAAGGCATTTTTTCCCTGTCGCACGTCGCACTGCCGTTCAGTGAGAACGACGTTCTATACGGTAAAGCGGGCGCAACAAGCCAGTCAGGGATTCGTCTGGGAGATCTTGCACTCCGCGGAGAACGCGGAGTAGTACGCATCCCTCCGGGCGATATGCTCCGACTGCGCTGGAACCCTTTTTATCCACTCATTGAGCAGCAAATACTAACGTTTGTGAAATAATAAATAACGCTGCAACCAGCTAGTACGGGCAGTATAATTTAAAGCTCTCTAAAATCTATAATGAGGTAAATAATAATGGCCACCTACGAATGTAGTATCTGTGGTATGAGCGTAAATGCGAGTTGCGGAAAATGCGACGCGCCGTTAGTCGACGGCACGCTGAAGCTTGAAGACGGAGCAGAAGTTCAAATTTCTGAATGCCCCAACGGCCACGGAAAGATTAAATCACCCCTGTGCTGCGGCCAGGATATGGCCTGTTCTACCGGGTAGATAATAGATAACGCCGGGCAAATAAAGCCGAGAAAATAAAGAAAGGCCCGGAGGAAATTTCCCGCCGGGCCTTTCTTTAATTAATACAAGGGCATCAATCAATACTAAGGCATCGAAAATCGTTCGCCTTATTCGGACACCATGCGTGGTCTCAATATAACGGAGATCGCGCGTCTATTTCGCGCCCGACCCGCTGCCGTTGAATTATCTTCTACAGGCCGTAATTCGCCGTAGCCAATGACATCAATGCGATCTGCCGAAATGGCGTAATCCTGGACAAACTTATTTTTGACGGCATCCGCACGACGTTCTGACAAGCTCAAATTGTAATCATCCGTACCCGTCCAGTCAGTATGTCCCTCAATTGTCATGTTTATCTCAGGACTACTGCTTAACACCTGCGCAATCTCTTTAAACTGAGGCTCGTATGCGGATGTTATATCTGATTGATCAAAACTAAATTCCACTAGTAATTCAAAAGTATCAACCACCTCTTTGTTTTCTGGAACGGATTCAGGCTCGGGCACGGGCTTAGGCTGCGTCGTCGCAGCAGTAGCAACAGGCTTGCCGAAATGCCAGTTAAGCGAAATGCCCAGCGCTTTGTCAAAGCTTGAATCACCACTCAGTTCACTAAAAAGTTGGTATCCGGCACGAAACTCGAGATTGTCGGATAAGGCGCTGGATATCCCGAATCCAGCCTGAATTTGCTGCGTGCTATCGTCACTCGCCTCATCAACGCTAAACGCGCTTAGGCCAGCTGAGACAAATGGCCTCCATTTGCTGGAGCCAAAAAAACGATACCCGTTCAGCATAAACTGATCAGCGCTTGTTTCACCACTGAAATCCGTTCCCAGGGTGAGATCTGCCGCCCACAATTCATCGAATTGATAACCCAGGATTACATTGAATTCTTTAGGTGCATGCCCGGGAGAAGACGTGGGCACGCCCAGCACCCTTTCACCGTCCAGAGCGAGTGAGCTTACACCCAGGCCCAGGTACAATTTGCTATCCGTCTCGGCCACTGAATAACTCGCAGATGTTGCGAACAACAGACCTGCTAAAAACACACTAGATTTTCTCATTTCCAACCCTTTTGAATACACATAAACAGGCATAGGATTATAGTATAAAAATAGGTCAGGCACATGTATCCGCGGCTTGTATATTGGCCTTCACGGCCCGTTAAGCTAATACCGTGCGTGTATGGCTGCCGGTGCGGCAGGGTATGACATCCAGCCGAATATTAATGCGTTCTTTGAGTTCCGGAACGTGCGAAATGACACCCACCATTCTACCGGAGGATTGCAACTCAACCAGGGTATTGATGGCCAGTTCCAGCGCTTCAGAATCCAGGCTGCCAAAGCCTTCATCGATAAACAACGTATCAAGCTGTATGCCTCCGGCGTAGGCCTGCACCACATCCGACAAGCCCAGCGCCAGCGCCAATGCGGCCATAAAACTTTCGCCGCCGGATAAGGTTGCTACCGGTCGTTGTTTACCACTATACACATCGTCTACCACCAGTTCCAGACCGGAGGCTCCTGCCCCCTTGCCTTTCTCCATCTGGCGATACAGTGTATAACGCCCTTTGCTCATGCGTTTAAATCGCTCACTTGCCTGGATTAGTACGTCGTCCAGCAATACACCCAGCACAAAGCGCTGCAGGTTAATACGATTACCGGTTTTTCCGCTGGCGGTATCCGCCAGCGTTCCTATCCCGGCATACTCTTCTTCGATCTTTTTCATCCGGCCTTTCGCTGCATCAAAATTTCGGGCAATACCCTGCAAAAGGCTAAGGCGTTTATCTATACTCGCATACGCTGCATTAGCGGTTTCAAATTCTGCTTGTGCTAGCCCGGAGGCACGCAGTATTACAGCAATATCCGGCAACTCCTGGCCAGACAACTGCTTCGCCAGCGAGTTTACCGCGCCCCTGGCTTGTTCCAGCTCCGTTACGTACCGCTTAATTTGTTTGTCCAGCGAGGACATTTGGGTATCATCGAGCCGCGCTGATTGAAAAACTTTCTCATTTTGAAACAGGCTTTCGCTTAGAGATCGCCGCCACTGCTTTGCCGCAACATTCGATACCTGCTGCGCGTCGTGCAAATGCTTGCTGGTACTATCGAAATTTGCCTCTGCTTTACTAAGCACGGAGCGGGCTTCATCATCCATTAAAGTAGCAGATTTTTTCTGTTCGCGAAAGGCAGCGAGTTGCGCATCATACTCGCTTATACGTAATTTAAGTTTTCCGCTAATGCGGTACTCTTCGGGCAGTTCTGTTTCTGCCTGCCTCAACTGGCTGCGCGCAACTTTATTTTCAGTTCCGGCTTCAGAATGGCCTCGCTCAGCCTCTTTCATTTTCGCCGCCAGGTTCGCCAGCTCGCCTTCCAGGCGTTGTATTTGTATATTGAGTTGCTCCTCCTTTGACTGTTCATCCTGCAACGATTGCACTCGCAACTGCTGCACCTTTTTCGCCTTGAGCGCATCATCTACAGACTGATCAATCGCGTCTCCCAGCGTAGATTTTTGTGCCTCGTATCGCTCAGATAGCTGAGTTTTTCGCGCTCCCTGACCGGCTAAATTTTTCTCTAGTTGTACCAGCGTATCATTGGCATCAGCAAGCTGCGATGCCGTCGCTTTGCGCGCCTGCTCCGTGGGTATTTCATTGCTTGTGGTTGCGGGTAGTGGATGGCGCTCGCTGCCGCATACCGGGCAGGGTTTATCATTCTCAAGTTTGGCTGCCAATATCACCGCCTGCCCGGTATGCCACGCCAGATCCATACGCGCCAACGCCTGATCAGATTCGTCTCGGTGCCGGACGGCATCATCGCGCGCAGCAGATAATAGCTGCAAATCGTGTATACACCCATCCAGCTGTGTATGAATATCTTCCGCATCAGCCCTTAGCTGATGAACATCTTCGAGCCGGCGCAATTCCAACAGGTGATTTGCCAGGCCTTTGAGGTCTTCGCGCAGCTTGTTCTGCTGCTGTAAGAACGCCTCTACACGCTGCTGCTTGTCATTCATCTGCGAGCAACACTCACTCAACCGTTTGTTACTTTGCTCTAAATTTAGCGTCTTGGCTTCCAGTAAAGTACGTGCTTCTTCATATTGACCAACCCGACTTCGATATGCCTCAAGATCATGTCTGCGACGCCGTACGGTTTCAATTTCCGCTTCGCGTGTTATTAACTTCTCTAATTTATCTCGCGCCTGATGCGACAGACCCTGGCTTTTCTTCAGGTACTGCTGCGCTTCATCCAAACCTGATTCCGCGTTCTCCCGCGCGCTTACCGCCGACAACCATTTCTCAAACCCCGGCTGGAGGCGCAATGCCGCACGAGCCCCGTGTAATCGCTGGCTGGATTCTTCGATCGCCTCATTTTGTTGCTCCAACACCTGCAGCGCAGCGCGAGCCTGTGCCAGGCGTTCAAAATCTGCTGCTATGTTTTGCGCTTCTGAAAGGCTGTGCTCTGCCTGTTTGTGCGTATCGCTTGCCTTGTCCCTGAGTATTGCTGATTCCTGCAAGTGTGCGGTCTGAAGCTCAATATCTGCAATCAACTGGGCTTCACTTTCAACATCTGCGCCGTGCAAAATTCCGGTTTGCTGGTTTCGGCTAGCATCAAGCTCTTTGCGCAGGCCCGAAGCCTGTTCTTTGAGCGCAAACTCGATGCGGCTATAAATTTGGGTTTGAAAAAGATGACTGAATACTTTTTCCCGCTCCGATGATTTCGCCATCAACAGATTTCGAAACTCGCCCTGGGGTAACACCATCACCTGACGAAACTGGCCGATATCCAGCCCCGTTAACTCTTCGATGGCCTGCGTGGCTTCCGTCACCTTTGATGCCACGAGAAGCGTCTCGTTTCCCGCGTCGTCACGGCTATATAACTCTGCCCGGGGCTTATGCGTGGTAAAGCCATCGCCGCGACCTTTTAGGCGCTGCTGTTCAGGCTCGCGACGAATACGCCACACCTTATTCCCCAGGCTGAACACCAGCTCCACATAGCTTAGTACGTCCGCTGCGGCGGTATCACAGCGCATCTGAGCGGCCTCGCGCTCATCGCCCGTGGTTTTCCCGTATAGAGCAAAGCAAATTCCATCCAGCAGGGTTGTCTTTCCCGAGCCGGTAGGCCCATTGATCAAAAACAGGGGTTTATCGCCCAGCGCGTCAAACTCGATCACTTCCACTCCCGAAAACGGGCCAAAAGCGCAGAGTGTCAGTTTAACGGGGCGCATATCGTTTATTCAGTCTGCTGAAGTCTCATGATGCAATTTTTCAATCGTTTTTTCGATCAGGCGAGTTTGGGGCCTGCTCATTTTCTCGCCGCGCACCTGTTCATAAAAATCCTCGAACATCGACAGCTCGCCTTTTTTAAGCCGTTCCCGGCTGGCGATCTGTTCGCCCGCGCGGGCCATCAAACCCGGTCTTTCCAGATGCAAGACGTTAGGATAAGCCTCGCGAAGTTTAGCCATGATATCAAGTATCGCGTGGGTATCTGACAACCGTACCTGAACGTAATCCAGAGCATTTTTATCCGTTTTACCCAGCGCCAGAATGTCCTCCAGACAACCTTCCAGAGTACGCATATCGTGTAGCGGTTGAAGTGCTATTTTTTCGATCGAGCATTTACCCTGCGCATCCATTTCAACCATGGTTACCGATTTATGATGAAACTCTTCTGAGAATGAATATTTGAGAATTGAACCGGAATATCGAATCTGCTGGAGGCTTTTATACTGAGCACCGTGAAGATGCCCCAGAGCAGTGTAGTTAAAAGCCTTAAAATGCTTTGCTGAGGCACGGTCCGCTCCACCAATCGACAGGGGCCGCTCTGATTCGCAGGCCTCGCCACCATCGAGAAAGCAGTGGCTGATCACAACGCTGCGAAGCTTACCGTTATCCTCATTATGTTCTTCAATGCGTTTTGTGACAAAAGCCAGCGTTTCATCGTGGCCAGAAAGGTCCGTTTGAAAGTACTCGCGCGCCACTGCCGGCTCAAGATAGGGAATTCCATAAAACGCGATTTCTCCAAAGGCATCCTTCAGCAAAACGGGTTTTAGAATACTTTCAGGTGAATCGATTATGTGCAAACCTGACGCGGAGAGCTGGCGCGCACCAAAACCCACGCGCTCGGGACTGTCATGGTTACCGGGAATAATGATGACCGGTATTGCCAGTTCACGGCACAAACGATCCAGCACCGAATCAAGCAGCTTTACTGCCCGGGCAGGTGGAACCGTGCGGTCATATAAATCACCGGCAATCAGCAGTACATCCACTTCCTGCCGGGACGCAATCTCTACAATCTGATCGAGCACGTATGCCTGATCCTCGAGCAGGGAAACATTGTGAAACTGGCGCCCAAGATGCCAGTCGGAGGTGTGAAGAAACTTCATTATATGAATAATATCATGTCATACTATTACGTTGATGATACCCGACCTTCCCGCCATAATAATATGAATAAAATACTCAAGTACGCAGGCATTGCGCTGTCCATATTACTCGGTCTGATCCTGTTGCTGATTGTCATTTTAAAGCTAATTCCTGATAGCCAGTACAGGTCATGGATTACCTCAGCCGTTCAATCTTCCACCGGACGCGATTTCTCTATGGAAACGCTGGAACTGGATTTTGGTACTTCTTTGCGCATAGGCGCAAACAACATTCAGCTGGCGAACGCAGACTGGGCAGATACGCCCGAAATGCTGACGGTCAATCGCCTGGAAGCGGAGCTTAAATTGCTTCCATTGCTTTCGGGTAACGCGGAGATTATCACGCGACTTGATACCGCAGATATAATCTCGCAAAGTAATGAAGAAGGGCTGGCCAACTGGGATTTGGGCACGGGCAGCCCTGCGGAGCCGGATGCGGATACCGGTACAGATGAAGAACAGGCCAGTTCCGGTCTGCCAATTCGACCCATCATTCGTGAGTTACGTATTGATAATCTGACACTTAGCATTATTGACAAAACCCACGACCGATCAAAAACGGTGGCTTTAAAACACCTGCTTATCGAAACGCCCGAATTGGAAACCACCCTCTCATTAGAAGCAAATGCAGGAGGCATTCCTATCCTGTTATCGGGTAATCTGGGCGATATAAACAGCGCTCTGGATCAAACATCGACGCTGCTGAATATCGACGGCAAGCTGGGTGAAAATAAACTCAATATTTCGGGAGAATGGGGCCCGATTCTACCCGACCGGAATTTGAATCTGCTGCTTGATATACACGTGCCATCTACTTCAGATCTGGC
>JAUVBY010000143.1 GCA_030590945.1 Gammaproteobacteria bacterium
AATCAATCTGAAAAAGTCTCGATATATACTTTTTCCGGACACAGTGCCGAAGTCTGGTGGCAACAGAATCAGAAGGAGTTTTCCCGGCAAACCAAACTTCGTATTATAAACCTGCCCGCTGAACAGCTCAGTGAATTGAGCAAAAACGTGGTTCGTACAATGTCACTGCAATGTACCGTTCAGGAGGGTTTGATCTGGTTCGGGGATGCCAGCCAAAGCTACGAAATTACGCCGGTTAATTTAAAGTGAGCTGGTCAAAAATATTGCCGCATATTAGTTTGCCAGGCTAACAGTTAGGCTAAAACCTTTTGCGAAATTCATTTTCTCATGTATTATTGATACATGAATACTTCACAAGCTCTGGAAGCCTTTTCGGCACTTGCCCATGAGACTCGACTTATGGTTTTCAAGCTGCTGATTAAGGAAGGCGAGCAAGGCCTGTCAGCGGGCATCATCGCCCGGCAACTCTCAGTACAGCCTTCCACGCTCACGGCCCATCTTCATATCCTGAGACGTGCCGGTTTAATACAATCTACACGGCAAAAGCAGAAAATACTTTATTCTGCTGATATTTCCGGAACACGTGATCTACTACGATTTCTGACCCAGGAATGCTGCGAGGGGCACCCCGAAATTTGCGCTGAACTATCGGCATCAGTTAACGTCTGCTGATCAAACAAGCCAAATCCGACAGGATCTTAGGTCCCCTTCATTTTTGCTTTTCCTCCAATAGCCAGCCAAACACCAGTACAGCAACACTCGCTGCGAATAACTGTGACAAAATAAACGCGGGCGCATCCCCCGGTGCGATACCGGAAAAGGTATTGGTCATTGTGCGCGCAATTGTAACCGCAGGATTGGCAAAAGAAGTCGAGGATGTAAACCAGTAACCGGCGGTTATAAATAAGCCTACTGCGTAGGGTATCGCCTCAGGCTTTGCTTTCAGGCAACCAAGAATGGTTGCAAGCAGACCAAAGGTGGCGACAAATTCTGCCACCCACTGAGAAACACCCGTACGAGCGTGTTCAGACGCTTGAATCAACGGCAATTCAAACATTATATGCGCTACGATAGCGCCACAAATTCCGCCAAGAATTTGCACAAACGCATAATAAGTGGCTGATTTTTTGTCAATTTCACCACGTATAGCAAAGGCCAGAGTAACCGCCGGGTTGAAATGCGCTCCTGAAATTGGCCCGAAAACCAGAATGATGACCACCAGAATAGCACCGGTAGCGATGGTATTACCAAGCAGGGCGATCGCCACATTTCCACCCGCCAGGCGCTCAGCCATGATGCCTGAGCCAATAACAACCGCCACCAAAAAGAAGGTCCCGAGCCATTCAGAAAATAATTTACGCGCCATTTTTGTTTCCTGATTCATTTAAAGAATTTGAATATGCCTGTCCAAGTTGGAGCAAGGCGGCTTCTAAAACACTGCGTGGGCAGGCAATATTTATGCGTGCAAACCCGGCACCTTCGCGGCCAAACCAGTGTCCGGGATTGGTCGCCATTTTCGCCTCGATTACCAAAAAGGATTCCAGCTGCTTTGCATCAAAACTCAGTTCCCGAAAATCCAGCCAGACCAGAAAGCCTCCTTCCGGTTCGATAAGTTTTATTAAAGAGGTATTTTGCAGAAGAAAGGCTCTGAGTGTTTTTAAATTGCCGCGCAAATATTCCGTTACCTGCTCAAGCCAGGCTTCACCTTTTGTGTAGGCAGCCAGCATGGCCGCATTGGTAAACACGTTATTTTTACTGATCTGCATACGGTTGTACCAGTCTTTGCAGTATTGACGCTTTTCCTCATCTTTGATAACGATCATCGAATTGGCAACACCGGACAAATTGAAGGATTTCACCGGTGAAATGCAGGTCGCGGTATTCAGCGCGGCAGCCTCAGATACACTTGCTAAAGGGGTGTATTTATGCTGAAAATAAATATCACTGTGAATTTCATCAGCAATAACAAACACCTTATTTCGAACACAGATTTCCGATAACCTGGCCAGGTCTTCCTTTGACCAAACCCGCCCAATTGGATTGTGTGGATTGCATAGAATCAATAGCGTGTTTTCAGCTTTTGCAGTGACGGATTCGAGGCCGGCAAAATCCATCTGATATTGACCCTGTTCGAGCTTCAAAGCATTTTTCACCAGGCGGCGCTTACCGGCCCGAAGAATCAGCTTAAAATCATAAAATACGGGCGGCTGAACAATCACACCGTCACCTTCAGATGAGAACAGTGATATAAGCGTGGCCAGGGAATTTAGCGTACGCGGGGTAGTGATGATGTGATCAGCCTCAAAACTCCAGTCATATCTTCGCTGAAACCAGCTTACAACAGCGTTTGGCAATTCATTTAAGGTGGCTTCGTAGCCAAATACACCATGCGCTAATCGTTTAGACAGGGCTTCCTGTATTTCTGGCGCGGCCTGAAAGTCCATATCCGCAACCCATGACGGCCACAGATCCGCAGTACCAAATATTCTTCGCATGGTTTCACCATCAAACTTCAGCGTGGGTACTTCTGCCCGGTTAACGACCTGGTCCAGATTGAGTGCTTTACTATTCATATTATTATTCAGGTTCAGGGGCTCGGTAGACGCCCGGCAGGGCACCGCAACATGGTCGGGGTAATTAATGTTTGACAATGCAATGGCAGGAGGTTACCATTTTTCATGAATTAGTGAAATATCAAATTATTGAATATTCCAGTAATTCTAAACTTGAAATACATTCGATGTATTCATCAAATAACCAAACGAGGAGTAAACCAATGAAATTTAAAAACCTGGGAATAGTCGCTATTTCGCTCGCCGCATTTTATGCTGCGGGCTCAATGGCGGGCGAAGTAGACAGCTCATTTGTATTAAAGCGCATTCAGGAACGTGGTGTCGTCAATATGGGGCATCGAGAAGCATCTGTGCCCTTTTCATACATAGGGGACGATGGTAAGCCAAAAGGATATTCGGTCGATTTGTGCCACAAAATTGTTGAGCAAATTAAAGTATCCACAGAGAATCCTGACTTGAAAATCAATTATGTCCCGGTTACTTCGCAAACTCGAATTGCGCTGATGGCCAATGGAACAATTGATCTGGAGTGCGGCTCAACCACACACAACCTGACCCGCCAGAAACAGGTTGATTATCTGGCAACAACCTTCATTACCGGCACCAAACTTGCCAGTAAAAAAGGATCCGGCATAACAGAGCTTGAAGATATGGATGGTAAAGTGATTGCACTTTCTCTGGGTACAACCAATGAGAAGGCTATCAAGCGCGTAGCCGAGGAAAAGGGGCTTAATATTAAATACGTCATGGTGAAAGATCATCCTCAAGGATGGCTGAACCTGGAAAATGGACGCGCCGATGCGTATGCTTCGGATGATGTACTGCTGTACGGACTGATTTCCAAATCAAAGAATCCGGATGACTTTCAGGTAACCGGCCGATTCCTCAGCTATGACCCGTATGGAATTATGGTTCCTCACGATGATTCGACTTATCGTCGACTGGGTGATGTCGTTCTTGCTGATATGATGCGCAGCGGTGAAATGCAAAAGATCTACGATACCTGGTTCAACCCCGGCCCTACTGATATAGGTATGCCGATCAGCAGCACTTTAAAAACCGCTTTTGAAGTTCAGGCACTACCTCACTAGGCAAACTAAGAAGTTCTTTCTCTAAATTCGCCAGGATTAAGGTCGTAACACGCTTTAATCCTGGCGCCTTTTTGAGTCTGCTTAGCGCTACGCTGATATAAAGAGAGAAAATCCATGAATTATAACTGGGACTGGGGGGTATTGGTTACCGCGCCCTATTTTGGATGGATTATTTCCGGGCTGGGCTGGACGCTCGCAGTCGCGGCCTGTGCCTGGTTAATTGCATTCACACTGGGTTCGATCATCGGCATCATGCGTACCACTGACAACCCTGTTGCCCGTAGTATTGGGGCCGGGTATGTTGAAGTTTTTCGTAATATTCCACTGCTTGTGCAGATGTTTTTGTGGTATTTCATCTTTCCCGAACTATTGCCTGAAGCATGGGGCACATGGGTAAAAAGAGGCATCCCCCTGCCAGAATTCTGGACAGCAGTAGTGTGTCTGGGTACTTATACCGCTTCGAGGGTTGCTGAGCAGGTACGCGCCGGCATTAACGCCATCAGTCTGGGCCAAAAACAGGCCGCCATGGCCATCGGCCTCGCCCCTATGCAGGTGTATCGCTATATTCTACTGCCGGTCAGCTATCGAACCATCATCCCACCCATGACCAGCGAGTTTCTGGGTATTTTTAAGAATTCGTCTTTAGCCCTGACCATAGGTGTGCTGGAACTTACTGCTCAGACCCGGCAAATAGAAGAATATACCTTTCAAGGCTTTGAAGCGTTTACGGCTGCCACAATTTTATACATAACCGTTACATTTATCGTCATGACAGCAATGGCTGTTGTCGAGAAAAAAATGGCTATACCTGGAATGATCTCACTGGGGGCCAAATAACATGTTCAGTGACTTTGACTTTGACGTAGTTATCAATGCCATACCTTTTCTTTGGGAAGGCATGCAATTGACGTTTCTACTCACGTTTTTGGCCATAACAGGCGGCCTTTTCCTCGGCGTGCTACTGGCATTGAGCCGGCTTTCGCATATTAAGGTTTTGTCATTTGCAGCTGGATCCTACGTTAATTTTTTTCGTTCGATGCCGCTCATACTGGTTATCTTCTGGTTCTATTTTCTGGTGCCTTTCATAGTAGGCCGACCCGTCGGTGGTTTTTACTCCGTACTGGTTGCATTCACGCTGTTCGAAGCGGCTTATTATTGCGAGATCATGCGTGCTGGAATACAAAGCGTTCGAATAAGCCAGGTACAGGCCGGCCAGGCGATTGGCCTGAGCTATTCACAGAATATGCGATATATCGTCTTGCCACAGGCATTTCGAAACATGACACCCATTCTTTTGACCCAGGCCGTGATCCTGTTTCAGGACACGTCGCTGGTTTATGTGGTCGGGCTCCATGATTTTCTGGTAAACGCTGAAATTGTTGCTACCCGGGAAAATCGCCTGATAGAGCTGTTTTCTACGGTCGCAGTCGTTTACTTTGTGCTGTGTCTGTCTTTTTCGCTGTCCATACGCAAATTACAAAAGAGATTTTCCATTTGATCCTAAATTCCTCGGTTGACCGCTATGAGCAGCCGTAACGATTTAAAATTATGAAAAATATAGATTTGATAGATATTAGTCCATTAAGTGAACAGCGCTACACCACAAATTGCACGCCTGTGGCGGCACAAGGCGGCGTTATAACTCCTTGCAATAGAACGACTATTACGCGTCGTTATGCCTTGCCCTGCACCACCACAGACGCACCCTTTACGGCGTCCAACCGAGGAGTTTAGGATGATCGAAATGAAAAATGTGAGCAAATGGTACGGCACCTTTTGTGTTTTAAATAAATGCTCCACCTCGGTTGCAAAAGGCGAGGTAGTCGTTGTATGCGGGCCGTCAGGATCAGGTAAAAGTACGCTCATAAAATGCATCAACGGCCTCGAGCCTTTCCAGGAGGGCAGCATTACTTTTAATGATATTTCGGTCGGGGATGCAAAAACCAATTTGTCCAAACTGCGTTCGCGCATTGGCATGGTATTCCAGAATTTTGAATTATTCCCGCACATTTCAGTGATAAAAAATATCATGCTGGGGCAGGAAAAAGTACTCGGTAGAACCACCGAAGAAGCCGAAAAACGCGGTATGGAGCTCCTGCACAGAGTCGGGCTTTCTGAACATGCGCACAAGTTCCCGGGCCAGCTCTCAGGAGGGCAGCAACAACGCGTTGCGATCGCGCGGGGCCTGGCAATGGATCCGGTCGCCATGCTTTTCGATGAGCCCACCTCGGCTCTGGATCCTGAGATGATCAATGAAGTTCTGGATGTAATGGTAGAGCTTGCAAAGGAGGGCATGACAATGATGGTGGTTACGCATGAAATGGGTTTTGCCAAAAATGTGGCAGATCGAGTGATTTTCATGGATGAAGGACGCATAGAAGAAGACTGCACAAAAGAAGAGTTTTTTAGTGAGTCAAGGGGCGAACGCGCACAATTATTTCTTTCCAAAATATTGCACCATTAAGCTTTTTAAGCTGTGCGCATCGCCCGTACCAACGACTATATGACCCATCCATCAGAAGCAAAACTATGAGCAACAAGCACAATGTATTTAAGGGTAAGAAATCCATCGAGAAATTTCTGAACCCTGGAAAGCATCCCATGCTACCCATGGTTGAATTACCCGATACGCTAAACCCGTTTGCCAGTCACCGAGTTCGTATCTTTGCCAAGCTCATGACTTTTTCGCCACTGGGTAACGTAAAGGCTCTGCCGGCTTTTAATATGATGCAGGGCCTGCATCAACGCGGCGAGCTGGATCAAGCGGAAAACGTAATCGAAAACTCGTCAGGCAATACCGTATTTTCCATTGCGCTGGCCGCTAAACAATTTGGCGTTCATAATACTTCTTCATACGTTCCGCATGAAATATCTCAGCAGAAACTACTGATGTTGTTGTTTTTTGGCGTGCAGCCTATCGTCAATCAGGAACCGCCGCTACCGGATGCCAATGATCCCAGGGCAGGCGTATACAAGGCCAGGGAAAAAGGATCACAGCCGGGCTGGATCAACCCCGGCCAATACGACAACACGGATAATCCGAAGGCCCATCAGAAATGGACCGCCAAACAGATATGGAAACAAAGTGACGGAAAAATCGATGTTCTGTGCGCAGGCCTGGGAACAACCGGTACGATATCAGGCACGGCCAAACAGCTCAAAAAGAAAAATGACTCCATTCAGGTAGTCGGCGTCATGCGCGAAGATTCGAGTTATGTGCCCGGCGTGCGTACCAAAGGTCTGCTAGAGCTCATCGGCTTTGATTGGGAAAAATACGTCGATCACGTTGAATCAATCGACGCAGCTGAATCTTACCGAAAGAGCAT
>JAUVBY010000139.1 GCA_030590945.1 Gammaproteobacteria bacterium
GCCTGAATGATCAGGCCCAGAAAGTCGTGCTGACCATCGTTGAGTGTGATGGGCTCACCATCAAACAGATCACCGACGACCTGCTCTTTCCAGCGTTGCTCTTTTTCAAAGTCTGATGCCTGAACTGAAAACGCAGTGGCAAGTAGTAGGCCGAGCAAGGTAAATAATTTCATTTAAAAGAATCTCCAATAGACTAAAACAATTTTCAGAAGTGCCAGTAATGCTAACCGCATTCAGGCATAAGGCATTATTACAGTGGATTATAGAGGTCAAATCTCAACAATTTACTCTTAATAGAGCCTTGTGGCTGCGAATCCGTGATATACGGCGCCTTGAGGCCCCGCTTGACCACCACACGCTTTTGCGCGATGGCCATTGCATTTTCAAATAAGTGCCGCTCATTAGTATCCGAGGGCGTATCCGTCAGACGCTGCATTAAATACATGGGCTTTTTAGCTTTGGCGCTTTTGAGCACCCTGTCAGAAAACATCGGGTCGAGGTAGACCAGCTCAAACGCGTCGCCTGAATTCAGGCATTGATTTAGCTGTTGAGAAAAATCTTTCCCCGCGGCATCAAGGTGCAAAAAAGTCAGGCGCCCGGCCAAATCTGCATCCCCCAGCTGCTCACGAGCCTGCACCAACAGCTGATACACCACAGGATTTCGTTCCACCGACACCACGCGTCGGCCGGAAAGCGCGATATGCAGGGCATCGCCACCCCAGCCCGCAGTTAAATCCAGCACCGCTTGGGCTTTGCCCATTGCATTGAGTAACGGGTCTTTGCCTCGCGAACCATGTCGGGCCTCGAACCGCAAACTAAAGGGCGTTTGAATCTCGCCGCTCAGGTCCTTCAACACCCAGCCACCCGCTTGCAGACAGAAACACAGCCCACGCCAGCCGGGCAATTCATTTATAATCGGCAGCCTGTGCTCGCGCGCAAAATTCCGGGCCGGGGTTTCACAACCCTCCGCCCATGAAATAGCAACAGCACCGGCTTCTGGGCAGTTTAGCCCGGATATTTTATGAATTCGCATGATGGTCACGTAGGATATTGTTTCCACAGTGGGCCTTGTAGATTAAACTAGGCTGATTGAGCGCCGTACTCGCGTGTACGGTCGATTGAAGCCCGGGCTGATTACAATTGGTCACTGTGGAATCAATAGACAAGTGAGGGCGTGTGTAATTCATGAATTATTCGGGCTAGTTCAGGCATATAATTTGATCATTAATCGAGAGCGTAAGAATATGGGTTTTCTAGCAGGTAAAAAAGTCTTAATTTGTGGTATTGCCAGTAATCGGTCCATTGCATGGGGTATTGCCCAGGCGATGTTTCGTGAAGGCGCCGAACTGGCCTTCTCCTATCCCAACGAAAAGATGAAACCTCGCGTCGAGAAGCTCGCGGCGGAATGTAACTCAGATATCGTGCTGCCCTGTGATGTGTCAACCGACGAGCAAATCGAGCAGATGTTTACCTTGCTGGGAGAACGTTGGGACGGCCTTGATAGCGTTATTCATTCCATCGCCTTTGCACCGCGTGAAGAACTCGAAGGGCCGTATGTTGATGCGGTTACCCGCGAAGGGTTTCTGCTCGCTCACGAGATCAGCTCATATAGTTTTGCTGCAATGGCGAAATACGCACAACCCCTGATGGAAGGCCGCAATGGTTCATTGCTGACGCTGACCTATATTGGCGCGGTGCAGTCCATGCCTTCGTATAACGTGATGGGTGTCGCCAAGGCAAGCCTTGAGGCTAATGTACGCTATCTCGCGCAGTCAATGGGGCCTAAGGGAACGCGTGTTAACGCCGTTTCCGCCGGGCCGATTCGCACCCTGGCCGCAGCGGGCATTAAAGATTTTAGAAAACTGCTGGGCCAGTTTGAAAAAGTAGCGCCGTTAGGCCGCGTAGTAAACATCGAAGAAGTCGGCAATACCGCTGCTTTTTTATGCTCAGATCTGGCCTCGGGAATTACCGGCGAAATCACCTATGTCGACGCCGGGTTCAATATCACCGGCATGAGCGATGCTATGCTCATGGATGCCTAACATGGAGTTAAACACCAAACAACGAAAATTTCTACGCGCGCGGGCGCACCCTTTAAACGTGGTGGTCACCATCGGCGCCAAGGGTCTGACAGATCCGGTTAAAGAAGAAGTCGAACTGGCGCTTTCCGTGCACGAACTGATCAAGCTAAAACTGCCTGCAGATGACAAAGCCGTGAAACAGTCGATGCTGAATACGCTGTGTGACGAACTCAAAGCTATGCAGGTTCAGCTAATCGGCCGCGTGGGTATACTCTACCGACCGGCCAATACCCCTACCATCGTTCTGCCTTAAAACCCCTTTTCTGTAATTTTATGAGTGAAACCACCCTGCTGTGGCACGACTACGAAACTTGGGGGCTTAACCCGCGCCTGGACCGCCCTTCGCAGTTTGCCGCCATTCGCACCGATCTGGATTTAAACCCGATTGGTGACCCGATTGAATTATTTTGCAAACCCGCGCTGGATTTTATCCCGCACCCGCAATCCGCATTGATTACCGGCCTGACACCACAGGTCGCGGCTGAAAAAGGCATCGTTGAGGCCGAATTCGCTCGCGGCCTGCATGAGGCTTTCAGCGTGCCCGGCACCTGCGGCGTAGGGTATAACTCAATCCGCTTTGATGACGAAGTAACGCGCTTTAATTTATACCGAAATTTTTACGATCCCTATGCGCGCGAATGGCAAAACGGCAATTCACGCTGGGACATTCTGGATCTGGTGCGCATGTGCCACGCCCTGCGCCCCGAAGGCATTAACTGGCCCGAGCGTGAACCCGGCATTCCCAGCTTTCGCCTGGAAGATCTGTCCAAAGCTAACGATATAGAGCATGGCAATGCGCATGATGCGCTTGCTGACGTACGCGCCACGCTCGGACTGGCGAAGCTGATCAAAGAAAAACAGGAAAAGCTGTACGAATACTATTTCAAGTTCCGTCGTAAAGCCGAACCGGCCGCCTTGCTCAACCTGGTCGAAAAACCCGTAGTACTGCATATCAGCGGCATGTATCCTTCTACTATAGGCTGCATCGCACCGGTGATGCCCTTGTGCACACACCCGCGCAATAAAAATGAAATCATCGTGTTTGATTTACGCCAGAACCCGTTTGAATTATTTAACCGGGATGCCAAACAGATTGGCGAAACCCTGTTCACTAAAAAAGACGAACTGCCCGAAGGCTTCGAGCGAGTTGCGCTAAAGGGCGTGCATATCAATAAATCGCCTGCGCTCGCACCGATGAATACGCTAAGTGCCGAATACGCCGAAAAATGGCAAATCGATCTCAAGCAGATCGAAGCCAATCGCCAACGTATCCTGTATTTTGACGGTCTCGAAGCCAAGATTCATCAAATCTATACCACCGCCTCACAAAACGCTCCGACTAAACAGGATGCCGACGGCGCTCTGTATCAGGGGTTTATCACTCGCGGCGAGCGCAAGGTGTGTGATCAGGTATTATCACGCTCGCCCGAAGATCGCATCAACTGGGCGCCGCCTTTTCAAGACGAACGCCTGCAAAGCCTGTACGCCCGCTATCTGGGCCGCAACTGGCCGGACTTGCTCAGTGAAGCGCAACGCGTCGAATGGCAAGATTACGTCACACAAAAACTGATTGATGGCGAATTTGGCTGTCAGTTTACGCTGGATGATTATTTCGCGGTGATGGGTGAGACGGAAGCTGAAAATGAAGCTCAGGCTGAAATTCTTGCGCAGCTGGAAGCATGGGTTGAGCAGCATTATTCCAATTTAGGATAGGCTAAATCGACCGGATGCCGCTGCTGTGTAGTTGTTCGGAGCCAGGGTTTTCGCCTTGGCATGCAAAAATATGCGGGGCTAAAGCCCCACTTCCAGCCCGTTCTTTAATCCCGGCAGGAATTCCCTCACGAATTGGAGCGAGGACTTCAGTCCCGGATAAACCACGCAGGGCTGAAACCCCACCGGCATCATGCTGAACGTAGACGCTATCGATGCCTGCCTGCCGCAGACGCAATGCCAACGCTGCACATACCCCTGTTGTAAGGACTACGCCACAGCGATCTGCCAGGGTGAAGCAAATATTAATCAATGCCCGCCTGGCGGGGATGTGACCATTAAAAAGCTCGCCGAGCTGACCAGGCAAAGCATCATACCGCTAGACTCCGAATTCGGTGAATTTCAGCCTAAAACTTTGGCGTTCATCATCGAAGATAAATGCATTGGCTGCGTACTGTGTATCAAGGCCTGCCCGGTCGATGCAATCGTAGGCGCCAATAAATTAATGCATAGCGTGATTCAGGCGCAATGCACGGGCTGTGAGTTGTGTCTGCCAGTATGCCCCACAGATTGTATTGAAATGCACGCGCTTGAATATGCAGTTGCACCTGCCAGCGACTGGCCCGGCTATTCTCCAGACGACATTAAACTTGGGAAAACTCGGCATGAGGAGCGGCAGATACGCTTAAACAGACTAGCCGGGCAAAAAACAACACCGGCCATGCTAGACCAAAACAAACGCAAACAGGCCATCCTGGACGCAGTCAAACGCAAGCAACAGCTTAGGAACCCTGAACAATGAAAAAAGCAGACGTGGTAGAGTTATTCACGATTTTTCGTGAAAATAATCCCAAACCACAAACCGAACTTCGCTACAGCAGCGTATTCGAGTTGCTGGTCTCAGTAGTATTGTCGGCCCAGGCGACGGATGTATCAGTGAATAAAGCCACCAATAAGCTGTACCCCATAGCCAATACGCCGGAGGCGATCCTGGCCCTGGGTGAAGCTGGTTTGAAGGATTACATCAAAACCATTGGCCTGTATAACACCAAGGCAAGGAATGTGATTAAACTGTGCCATGATCTAGTCGAAAAACACGGCAGTGAAGTGCCAAACAATCGTAAAGATCTTGAAGCGCTTGCCGGGGTAGGTCGAAAAACGGCGAATGTGGTACTCAATACGGCCTTTGGTCAGCTAACCATGGCGGTCGATACCCATATATTTCGGGTTGGCAACCGGCTTGGCCTGGCACCGGGCAAAAATGTAGTTGAGGTTGAAAAGAAACTGCTAAAAGCTATTCCCGACGAATTCATGCTCGATGCCCATCATTGGCTGATTCTGCACGGGCGCTACACCTGCCTGGCGCGCAAACCCAAATGTATGGAATGCGCTGTGGAGCAGCTTTGCCCGTTTAAGGATAAGATTATGGGGTGAATGAGAATAGGGGTTTTAACAGCTGCTTATTCCGGGCTTAAAACCCCGGTTCCGCGTGATACTCCTGTGATATTTTTTTGCTACTCTGAACTTGTTTACTATATTTATGACTAATAAACCATTCAACCAAACACCCTGCTAATGGATATCCGCGTACAACATAATTTCACCCAAACGCTTCAGTCACACGATCTGCCTGATTTGCGTCGAACGCAGCTCAGCGATTTGCAAATCAACCTGGGTTACCTGTGCAATCAGGCCTGCGAACACTGCCATGTTGAAGCCGGGCCAAAGCGCACAGAATTGATGGATTGGGATACGATGGAAAAAATCCTCGCGTGGGCAGAAAAAGCCGGCATTACATCCGTCGATTTGACGGGCGGCGCGCCCGAGATGAACCCGCATTTCCGCGAGTTTATCCTGGCATTTCAGGAACAGGGCGCAGACATTATATCCCGCTGCAACCTGACCATTTTGGTGGAACCCGGTTATGAAGACCTGGCACAGTGGTATGCCGATCATAAAATCAGGTTGGTCAGCTCTATGCCCTGTTATACGAAGGAGAACGTGGAACAACAACGCGGTAAAGGCGTGTTTGGCAAGAGTATCGATGCCCTGCGCAAACTGAACGAAGCCGGCTATGCCCGTGATGCCGACCTGCCGCTGGATCTGGTCTACAACCCCGGTGGTGCTTTTCTACCGCCCGCGCAGATTGCCCTGGAGCAGGACTATAAAATGCGCCTTAAAGAAGATTTTGGCATCGAGTTCTCCAGCCTTCTGACCATCACCAATCTGCCGATCAAGCGCTTTGAACACTATCTAAGCCGTAGCGGGCAGCTGGAATCTTATATGTCCCTGCTGGTAGAAAACTTCAATCCCTGCACGGTGGGTAATTTGATGTGCCGGCAACTGATTAGTGTTGACTGGCAGGGCAAGGTGTATGATTGCGATTTCAATCAAATGCTGGACCTGCCACTGGCCGGTAAAGCGTCAATGAAATTATGGGAAGTGGATATCCATTCTCTCGACAAATCGCCCATTGCGGTCAATACACATTGCTACGGCTGTACCGCAGGCGCGGGCAGTAGCTGTGGCGGAGCTTTGGAATAAAGGAAGTGAGGGCTTCAGCCCCGCCAATTGTGTGCTTTACTCCAACGCCTCAATCATATTATGATGGTGCACGACACCCGAAAACCGGCTTAATTCCTGCAAGCCCGTCGGGCTGGTGACATTGATTTCGATCAGCTTGCCGCCGATCACGTCTATGCCCACAAAAAACGCACCTTTTTCAATCAATTGAGGCTTGAGCGCAGCGCATATTTCCAGATCGTCTTCATCCAGATCAGCTTCTATTGCCTGGCCCCCCATATCCATATTGTTCAATTCCTGGCCCTGCGCATGCACGCGTAATATGGCGCCAATCGGCTCGCCATTTACCAGCAGAATGCGTTTGTCGCCCTGCGTTGCTGCGGGCAGATATTCCTGGGCGATTACCCAGTGCGCGCCGTCGTGCGTCGCTTTATCCAGCAGGCAATCCGGTTCTTTGCCCGGCGTATAAAAAAAGATACCTTTACCACCATAACCATCGACTGGTTTGATGGTGAGGCGCTCAAACTTAGTCGCAAATTGTTTTATTTCAGCGGTTTTGTTTGATACGCAGGTTTTTGGCGTGAACTCAGGGAAATGTATCGCCCCGAGCTTTTCGTTCCAGTCACGCACGCAGCTCGGACGATTAACCACCTTAACCGAAGCCGGCAGAAAATCGAGAAACAGCGTGGTATAAAAATATCGACGATCAAAAGGTGGATCCGTACGCAACCAGATTACATCCATACCGGACATATTAAATATTTCCTCTCTAATTACCTCAAAGGGTTTCTCATTGTCTTCAGAGACCTTCAGCCACTTTACCCTGGCCATGAGCTGATTGTGCTCCAGATACAGATCACGTTGATCCATGTATGCAACTTCATGACCGCGCTGATACGCCGCCAGCATCAAAAAGTAAGAGGTGTCCTTCCAGGGTTTAACGCCTTCCAGCGGGTCCATGATAAAAGCGTGTTTCATCTTCCCGGCCTGATTGCTATGCTAAA
>JAUVBY010000047.1 GCA_030590945.1 Gammaproteobacteria bacterium
AACTTAGAGTCAAATGCAGGAAACTGAATGACAACGGCATCATCACGCATATCCAGCATAGAAATCAGATACAGAGTGTCGTTGTTCGGTCTTGCAATTGCGGTAACAGTAGCATCCATCAGGCCAGATGGCACATACATCTTATTCCAGCCATGCGTGCTGAATGGGTTTCCGTTCTGCATTGCGAAGTTGTTATTGGTGTTGTACATCGCAACGTATTGGTATGAACGACGGACGATATTTTCAACATCTTCGTCGCTTAGTTCTCCGGCAATGCTCTGCCCTGTACCGAGCACGCTCCATACAATAACAATTAGTGACAGAAATTTTTTCATTTGTTCTCCGTTTGGTTTATGGTTTATGGTTCTAAAGAGTTACTCTAAACACGCGAATTGCCGGCTTGGTGTCACCGTATTCAGGAAATCAGGGTTAAACTCCACTTTAAATATAATTTAACAGGGCACTACTTTAGAACGTCGTATTAAGGAAACATTGCCCCGGCCCAGTGTCGGGGTGTTGTCGTTGGGTGATAGTTAGTGCAGGGTAGCGAATAAAATTGGCGCTGAATAAGTCAAAGTGCTTACATTGTGCTTACACGTAAATATTGCGCACTTTCTGATCTGTTGTAAGTCTTTGATTAAAATGGTGGCCAGGGGCGGAATCGAACCGTCGACACGGGGATTTTCAGTCCCCTGCTCTACCGACTGAGCTACCTGGCCATACTTTTGATTAAATTGCATTTCCTTATGTTTATTAAAGAGCTTTAGGCTCTTTTTAGGCTCTCGATGAAAATATTTCCTTCGAAAGTGGACGCGATTCTAACCATATAAACGTTTAGATGGAAGTGTTAAGAAGTTCTTTTTTCTATTTGACCACTACATTACATATTCTTCTGAACTTAACAATCTTGCTTTAATTACGCAGCATGGATAATATTACCTATATTTATAAATATTGTTTGGCATTTCTATCCATGCCCCACACCTCGTCATCCAACAGTGCAAGTTGTAAAGCCTTGATCACTATTCGTGAAATGGGGGGCACAATCCGTACTGCTGAAGCTATCCGAGTTGGAATTCATCCCCGGACCCTGTATCAACTAAGGGATGATGGTGATCTAGACATGCTTTCCCGAGGTGTTTATCGACTGGCTGACCAGGAAGCGGTATCCTCCCCTGACCTCGTGATAGTGGCGAGCAGAATCCCTCAAGCCGTCATTTGCCTCATTTCGGCCTTGGCTTTTCACGATATCACTACTCAAATCCCTCACCATATATCCATTGCTCTACCCAAAGGAGCTGAATCTCCGCGCCTGGACTACCCGCCCCTTAGCGTACACAGATTTTCCGGGGCGGCCCTGACGGAAGGAATTAAGGAACAGCAGGTTGACGGACTAAACATTAAGGTTTATTGCCCGGAGAAAACTATAGCGGATTGTTTTAAATTCCGTAATAAGATTGGTATGGATGTCGTACTTGAAGCTCTGAAACTATACAAAGCACGAAAACAATTTAAGCTTAACGATCTACTACACTATGCGAAACTCTGCCGGGTTGAAAAGATAATGCGCCCTTATCTGGAAGCCATGATATGACAACGAAAAAGAATATCGCCGCTTCCGTCCGACAAAATCTTCTAAATCGTGCAAGGAGTGATCATAGACCTTTCAATGAGTTGCTGCAATATTATGCGATGGAACGGTTTATATATCACCTGTCGCAATCCGTGCACTCAGAACGATTTATTCTCAAAGGAGCACTTATGCTAAGGGTCTGGGAGGCACCGGAAATTCACCCGACCATGGACATTGATATGCTAGGTAAAACCGAAAAAGGTGAAGCACCTTATTCGGAAAAAACAGTTGTTTCTCAGATTAGAGAAATATTGAATGTAAAGGTTGAGCCAGACGGCCTAATTTTTGATTCTACCTCCATCCAATCTGAACGTATAACAGAAGACGCAGATTACCATGGTGTCAGAATTCGATTTCTTGGGACACTGGATACAGCCCGGATTAATATGCAAATAGATATTGATTTTGGTGATGTTGTATACCCTCCCCCTGAAGTCTCAGAACTCCCTGCCATGCTTGATTTTGCCCCACCAAGAATACTCTGCTATAGCCGTGAAAGCGCGATTGCCGAGAAATTTGAAGTGATGGTTAAGCTCGGTATACTAAACAGCCGAATGAAGGATTTTTATGACATATGGCTATTGTCCAGACAGTTTGATTTTAATGGCACCCAATTAGCGAGAGCCATTCAGCTTACTTTTGAGCAACGTGGAACCACCATGGTAGAAGATATTTCTGCTTTTGAAGACTCGTTTATTGCCGAAAAACATGTTCAATGGACGGCATTCTGCAAACGCATAAATCAAGAACATGTGCCAATAAAATTCACCGACATCATTGCCCATGTGGAACGATTTCTTAGACCTGTAGCGGATGCTGTACGTTCCGACCAACCATTTTCTAAACGCTGGGTTAAAGCGAACAGGTGGTGCTGAACCAAAATGAGTTCGTCAATCCAGCCTGCTAACAACAAAATCGCCAATACTCATAGCGACGCCAGCAAAGAACTCAAAACCATCAATCAAAGAATTTCTCTACTTGAGCAAGAACGCGAAGTATTGACAGAAAAACGAGATGCTCTGGTAAAACAAATCCCCCTCCACCAAGGCACCACTTCGAAAACACCCGTATCGCTATCAAAGAGCCAGAAGATTGGGCTATTCAAACAGCTCTTCAAAGGCCGGCCTGATGTATTTGCCAGTCGATGGGAAAATTCTAAAGGCCGAAGTGGATATTCTGTGGCCTGCCATAATGAGTGGGTATCTGGCACTTGCAACAAACCCAGAATCAAATGTAATGAGTGCCTCTACCGGAAATATAAGGCACTTGATGACCAAGCAGTCTATGCTCATTTAACTGGCAAACTGATTATTGGTTTATATCCGCTGCTCACTGATAATACTTGTCATTTATTGGCAATAGATTTTGATAAGGCCGACTGGCGAGATGCTGTAAAGGCATTGGCTCGAGTTTGCCTGCAATTAAGCATCCCGTACGCTACCGAGATTTCGCGCTCTGGTAACGGTGCCCACCTCTGGATATTCTTTTCTGAAGCGGTAAAAGCACGAGATGCCAGATTGCTGGGGTTCGCCCTACTAGATAAGGCAATGGAAATTTATCCTGACCTATCATTTGAGTCCTACGACCGTTTAATTCCCAACCAGGACTTCATGCCCGAAGGCGGCTTTGGCAACCTGATCGCACTTCTTCTTCAATACCAGGCCAGACAGCAGGGTAACAGTCAGTTCGTTGACCAGGAACTACTACCATGTACCAATCAATGGCATTTTTTAGCACAAATGCAAACACTTTCGTCTAAGCAACTGGACGACCTGCTCGCAAAATTACCACCTGATTACCAAAATAACGTGGAGCAGGAAGTAAAGGATACGCGCCCTCCCTGGGAGCAGGGAACCAGGATCAAATCTATAAAAATCGACAATTGTCCAAAACAGATCACGCTTACATTAGCTAATCACATATACATCAAGATAGATGAAATTCCGTCAGCGTTAACTGCCAGGCTCAAACGGATGGCGAGCTTCTCCAACCCGGTATTTTTTAAAACTCAAGCAATGAGATTTTCAACCCATGGTATTCCAAGGTACATCACTTGTGCTCGAATAGAACAAGGATACCTGTTTTTACCTCGAGGTTGTTTCGACGAAGTTATAGAGTTACTGAAAGAACAAAACATCACAGCTGAAATCGATGACAAGCGCGAACCAGGAGAAAAACTGAAACCTCTAAAGTTTCTCGGCAAATTGCGAAAGGATCAATCAAAAGCAGTAAGCGTGATAACCCAGCACAATACCGGTGTTTTGCATGCACCCACCACATTCGGAAAAACAGTTGTTGCAATCAATATCATAGCAAAACGAAAAACGAACACCTTGATTCTTACACACAATTTGCAACTCCTTGAACAATGGCAAGAACGCTTAGAGTCGTTCCTGCCTGATACCGAAATTGGTATTATCCGTGGGGGCAGGAAAAAACCAACGGGTCAAATAGATATTGCCACCTACCAGAGCCTCATTAACAGGAAAGATAATACTATCGACTCACTTGTTCAGGACTACGGTCAAAATATTATAGACGAGTGCCATCATCTCTCTGCACCCCGATTTGAAATGGTACTCAATGAAGTAAGAGCAAAATATGTTCTGGGGCTAACCGCGACACCTGAACGACAAGATGGCCACCAGAAAATAATTTTTATGTCAGCAGGCCCAATACGCTACAAGGTCAAATCAAACAATTCAGAAAAATTCGAACAACGGGTAGTGGTAAATCATATTTATGAGCAACCGCCAATCGAACTAATAAATCCTGAACAAAGGCCTCACATTAGCGATGTGTACCGCTGGCTGATAGAGAACAATAACCGCACCAGTAAAATTACGGAAGATATTATTGCAAATATTGGCGAAGGAAAACACCCATTAGTTTTGACTGAGCGGCGAAAACATGCAGAGATTATTAATCAGCTTCTTATTGACAGGAACATTCAGACGGTCATTCTTAGAGGTGCTATGAGAGCCAAAGAACGAAAAGCGGCAAGAGAACAACTAAACAATGCTCAAGCAATCGTTGCGACGGGAAAATATATTGGCGAAGGCTTTGACCTGCCAAGGCTGGATACCCTATTTCTTGCCATGCCCATCCCCTGGAGGGGATTACTGGCACAATACGCAGGCAGGATACATCGGGAGTCTACCGGCAAGGAACAGGTTACGATTTTTGACTATGTTGATACTTCGATACCCATGCTACAGCGCATGTACAATAAGCGGGAGAAAGGTTACAAAGCTATGGGCTACCAAATAGTATTCCCTGAAAAAGAAGCTTCACTGCATGCTGGAAACATTACAAATAGTCAGTGCTCATTAATTCTGTAATAAGGCACTCAATTTCGCCAAGAAAAACATTATAACTGATTGTTTTATATTATTTTATTCTGCCTTTCTCAGCAGCGGCTATGGCAGCCTGAGATTTTCAGTCCCCTGCTCTACCGACTGAGCTACCTGGCCATACCTTAGATTTAATTGCATTTCCTTATGATCGATAAAGAGGGTTTGCCTCTTTTTTACCTCTTTTTGAATCAAATTCATTCAGAAGCGGACGCGATTCTAACTATATAAGCGCTTAGATGGAAGCGTTTAGAAGTTCTTTTTTCTATATGGCCACATCAATACTAATTCTACTACCTTGATTCAGCACAAAGTCAAAAGAAGACGCTCCAAATCTAATCCCAGCCAAACCCAGCTTTAGAATCCAATCGAAAGCCGCCACCTTCTCGGCGCGCCGGGAAAGCCGATAGCGTCTTCATATTCACTATCAAATATATTGTCAACAGAGAGTACCCACGAATACCTCGAAGCGCCTTGCCATACGGCTGCCAAATCAGTACGTGTATATGAACTAAGCACCTGGTCGCCCGTAGGGATAGAATAGCTAAGCCTTTCACCTATATACGTTATATCAGCAATGACACTGATATCCCTAAGCGCCTGCCATTCAATATTTATACCCGCTGTGAGATCCGGCCTATTCCGCAAGACCTCGCCTGAATCAGGAATTTCTGAACCGACATAGGTTAAGACCAGGTCTGTCTGCAGGTTGGCTGACAATTTGCTACGTAGAGAAAGTTCTACACCGTCGATGTTGACACTCGACCGATTAACCAGCATTGCTGGCGGCCCCGGATCAAAATCAACCAGATCCTGGTACTGTGTTTTAAAAATACTTACGGATAACACCGTATCCTGAGAGAATCCGTATTCAATACCAAACTCTCCACCCTTACTTTGCTC
The DNA here is from genome assembly GCA_030590945.1 of Gammaproteobacteria bacterium. Lineage (GTDB taxonomy): Bacteria > Pseudomonadota > Gammaproteobacteria > Arenicellales > Poriferihabitantaceae > JAAELZ01. Next base: position 5,890 of record JAUVBY010000047.1, read on the forward strand.
TGGCCTCAGATCTGGATTGCCGATTATGGGATTGCCCAGTGCATAAAAACTGGGTAGTTTAAACCCCTCACTCCAGTTCATTTTCAGTAAAACCTCGCTATTCGGGATGGAATAAAGCAAACCCAGGGTGGGGATTAAAGACGAGTCATACGAATCCGGATGCAGATACCGTAAAGCGCCGTTCACGGTTACGCCCGAAAGACTCGTATATCGCAAGCCTCCAATTGCTGATGCTGAATAACGATCAAGCTCGAAGGAAGTTGGAACCTGGCCAAAAGGGAAATTGAGATTGCCTTCGCTATCTCCTGTTTCAGAAAGAAGATCCAGGCCAAGTGTGTAACTTAGCTGTTTACCCGGTGAAAAAATAGCGTTGTATACTACTTCAGAGCGCGTGTAATCATCCAAACTATCATTGGCAGGTATACCGAATTGATCAATCAGGCCTGGCGCAACGCCAGGAGAGCTCACATCATCTTTCGCCCCGAACCAACTCAAAAATAACTTGTGATCTACGTTCTCACCCGAAGTGCTATAGGTAATATGCGCGATTGAATTACTGGCATCTATCTCATCGAGCGCCCGTATCTCCGCGAGTCCCGGCCCGCCGCTGGCTTCAGGAAACGTGGTTGCTTCGTAGTCACGATACATAAACCCAACATCAATAAATGACTCGGACCCCAGGTCATAGGACAATTTTCCATTGATAGATCGCCCGTCGAACGTATCTCCCTCGATGGGCTCACCATTATCAAGAAAGTTAGCGGACAGAGAATAATATGCGCCACCATTTTCCTTTACCGGTCCGGCCAGGTGCATTCCAAGACGTTTGTATCCAAATTCGCCCAGGCCTGCGTCAAAATCCTGAACCGGTTTCGTATACACTCGTTTGGTAAATAGATTGATGGCACCCGCTAGCGCATCGGCGCCATATAAGGCAGAAAGCGGCCCGCGCATGACCTCAATTCTGTCAATTTCTGAGGCGCCCAGCGATGACAAATCAAAGGAACCACCGCGACTATTGGTTGGATTATTAACTTGTACGCCATCGATTCTGACCGCGGTAAAGTTTGGGTCGCCTCCTCTGAGATAAACCGATCCTGTGGCTCCCATTGTGCCAACGTGATCGGCAAAAACGCCAGGAGCTCTGGAGACTACATTTTGTACACTACTATCGCGACTGGTTTTTAGTTGCTCTTCGTCAATTACGATCGTATTTATTGATCGACTCGTTAGATTACTATCCTGACGTGAACCGGTTATGACAATCGTGATGGGCGCTGTTTCATCCGCTTTTTCAGCAAAAGCGGGCATGCACAACGTGCATAGTAAAATTAATATCGTATTTTTGCGCATCAACACCGGTTCCTTATTGTCAAATCCATACCTTTCCAATTATATCCAATGCACGATATATAAGCGGGTATACAACGCGGATAAAAACTTGTTTACTACATGATTGGCCCCGGTGAATTTGCAGGTACTTAATTCACGATCTTGAAATGACGGGAGGCGTAACAGAATTTGCTTTTGCCATTTTTATATTTCGTGCGGGTTTTGGTGGAGGCATTACTATACTTTTTCTTATAGCTTTTACATTGCTTGCCAAAATATTTTGAGACCTTCGCTCTGCAATTTCGGGAATTAATACTGCCATAACTGTGATTTGCACAAACCGTCTTTAATTGAATTCGGTTATTTGCTTCATTCCAGGTGGCTGAACCATAACTGGCAGCCTGTAGGTTAACGGGTATAAATAGTTGAGCGCAAACTAAGGTTGTTGCGCATAGCTTTGTTTTGAGTTGCATGATTCCTTGCTCCTTTTTTCCATTTTAAAAACTGCGGGGTTAAAATCCCACTTCCTTGTTACCGCTTTCTTATGGTAGATGCGCTGCGCTTATCTACCTTACGTATAGACTTTGATCAGGTTATTTGGTGATAACCTGATAGAAGGTTTCGCCTTGCTTGATAAAACCCAGTTCCTGCCTGGCTAGCGTTTCGACTGCCTGACCGCCGTTTTTTAGATCCAGCACCTCAGCCAGGAATTTGTCGTTACGCTGGGTTAATTGCACGACATCCAGTTGTGTTTGCTCAATTGAATTGTTCAGGTGATACAAATCAAACAGGTTTTTATCGCCTGCCCATAAGGCAAACTGCAAAATCAGGAACGTGCTTAGCAAAGCAATATTCACGTATTTAAGAGACTGCCTGTATTCCATCACTTCAATTGGTACCGGTTGCTACTATTCTACCCTAAGTTGGTAAATGCATCCATCCCCGGGTACGCCAGGCCGGATACCTGTTCTATCTGCATCAAACGATTATATTTTGCAACGCGCTCAGAACGGCACAATGAACCGGTTTTTATCTGGCCCGCTCCTGTGGCCACCGCAAGATCTGCGATAGTGGTATCTTCAGTTTCACCGGAACGATGCGAAATGGTAGTGCAATACCCGGCGTCGTGCGCCATTTTGATCGCGTCCAGCGTTTCGCTCAGGGTGCCGATTTGATTGAATTTAATCAGAATCGAGTTACCCACACCCAGCTCAATACCTTTTTTCAGGATTGCAGGATTAGTCACGAACAAATCATCGCCCGTCAGTTGGATTTGCTTGCCAAAACGCTGTGTCAGAGTTTTCCAGCCGTCCCAATCGGCTTCATCCATGCCATCTTCAATGCTGATAATCGGATACTGATCCACCCACTTACCAAGGTAATCAACAAACTCCCCGGCATCATAGGCGGTATTATCCGCAGACAGGTGATAGCGACCATCGCGATAGAATTCACTGCTCGCCACGTCCAGACCAAGGTAAATATCTTTACCGGCCGTATAGCCGGCGCGATCAATCGCTTCCATGATCAATTGCACACCTGCCTCATTAGAATCTGCTTCGGGCGCAAAACCGCCTTCATCGCCAATTCCCGTGCTCAAACCTTTCTCCAGCAATACGCTCTTGAGGGTGTGAAATATTTCGGTGCCGTAACGAAGCGCTTCCGCGAAGCTATTTGCGCCCACCGGCAGAATCATGAACTCCTGAAAATCGATCGCGTTGTCGGCGTGCTCGCCACCGTTTATAATGTTCATCTGCGGCACCGGCATACTTAGGTTGGTATTACCATACAAGCTCGCAAAATATTGATACAACTCTATTTTTTGTTGGACGGCCACGGCTTTGGCAGCCGCCAGCGAAACGGCTAAAATCGCGTTTGCACCAAGATTTTTCTTGCTGTTTGTGCCATCCAGGGCGCACATTTTCTCATCCAGGCCGCGCTGGTCGCTGGCATCGAAATCCAGTAGCAAAGCCCTGATTTCATCATTGACGTGACCAACCGCCTTAAGCACCCCTTTGCCGTGATATCGTTTCGGGTCCGCATCTCGCAGTTCCAGTGCTTCCAGGCTGCCGGTTGATGCACCAGATGGTACGGCAGCTGTTCCGAGGGCACCTGATTTAAGCTTTACATCGGCTATGATGGTTGGATTCCCCCTGGAATCCAGAATCTCTCTACCAGAGATATCCGCTATGTTCGTCATTTTATCCTCTAACGTTGAATTTCAGACTTTAAGTCAATTTTCCTCTGACACCCGTGTGCCAGATCAGCGGGGCAATTATAACCAATCTCTATTGATGACGCACAATGAATAAGGTAATTTTATATTAACGATTTCTTATGGATACTATTATGCCTGTACTCCGTACCGGGCACGATAATTCTCTACGGCTTGCGGGTCGGGCACCGCATCCGATTCGGCACCGTACGCTACAATATCATTCAAATTGATAATCGAATACACGGGAATTTGATACTCATCCTCTACCGCTTGAACCGCCGAACGATGGCCTTCTCCCGCCCGCTCCTGACGATCCACCGCAATGACAACCGCCGAGGGCCTGGCTCCTTGTGCGGTAATAATATCAACCGATTCCCGGATTGACGTGCCCGCAGTAATCACGTCATCAATAATCACCACATCGCCTTCGAGTTTTGCGCCGACAATCAGGCCCCCTTCTCCATGATCTTTTGCCTCTTTGCGGTTGAACGCGTAGGGCACATCGGTCGAATATTCTTCCGCCAGTTTGATCGCGGTTGCCGCCGCCAGTGGAATGCCTTTGTAGGCCGGGCCATACAGCATGAATTCAGTATGGATATTGTCGTGAATACAGCGCGCATAAAAGCTCGCAAGCGAGGCCAGCAGGTGCCCCCTGTCAAAGCTTCCTGCGTTAAAAAAGTAGGGACTTATGCGGCCTGATTTCAGTGTAAACTCGCCAAAGCGCAAAATATCGTTTTGCGTAACCAGGTTCAAAAATTCGGTTTTATAGTCGTTTTTCATTGCTCTGTTTGTTTCATAAATTTGCAGGGATAATAACTAATGTAGAATGCGAATGGCACTACTTATGCCACATCTTCCTGCTTTGTCGCACCATCCATTTGACCCCTGCAAATATAATTAATCAATCCATAACGTGACCGACCCCATAGAACTGAACTGGAGAACCACCCTGCGCGCCTTTACCCATCCGCGCGTGGTAACCATGTTATTTCTGGGGTTCTCAGCCGGCTTGCCCATTCTTCTGATCTTCTCCTCATTATCGCTATGGCTGCGCGAAGCAGAGGTAAGCCGTTCGGCCGTCACATTTTTCAGCTGGGCCGCACTGGGGTACTCATTTAAATTTATCTGGGCGCCGCTGATTGACAGGCTTCCGATACCGATACTCAATACACTGCTCGGGCGACGGCGCAGCTGGTTATTAGTCGCACAGCTAAGCGTCATAGCGGCTATCTTGTGGATGAGCTCGATAGATCCGGCAAATGGCCAGGCCAGCCTGAACCTGATGGCGCTTGCCGCGGTGATGCTGGGCTTTTCGTCGGCCACACAGGATATCGTAATCGATGCCTACCGAATTGAATCGGCAGATAAGTCGCTGCAGGCCATGATGTCATCTACCTATATAGCGGGTTACCGGATTGGCATGTTGCTGGCCGGGGCGGGCGCTTTATTTCTCGCCGATGCCTTTGGCACGACGATGCAAGCTTATGACTATCAAGCCTGGCAATGGGCGTATCGGATTATGGCGATGAGCATGGGAATCGGCATCCTGACCACCCTGATTATCCCCGAGCCTGAACGAAAACACGCTGGAGAATCAACGCTCTCCCGGACAGCCAGTTTATCGCTGGTCGGCTTATTTATCTGTATCATACTTGCCTTTATCGGTGGATACCTGCTAACCCGGGGTATGAGCGATTATGTGCAAAATCTTGCCGATCTGTTACACAACAAAGCTCTGGCCAGTGTTCTGATTGCGATCTCGCGGCTCGCCCTGGCACTACTGGCGGCGTTCCTTGCGGCCAGTTTTCTAGTCAAAATAAACTGGGTTGATAAAGAGCTCGTTACAAGCAGTTACATTGCGCCTTTAAAAGATTTTTTTCAGCGTTATGGTGTCCGCCTGGCCTGGTTACTGCTGGCTTTAATCAGCGTGTACCGAATGTCTGATATCGTGCTCGGCGTGATATCCAATGTGTTTTATCAGGACATGGGCTACAGTAAAACGGAGATCGCCAAAATCGTTAAATCCTTTGGTTTACTGATGACCATTGCCGGTGGTTTTCTAGGTGGCATATTATCCGTACGCTTTGGCGTAATGCGTATCCTGATGGTGGGCGCCATATTGGGTGCGGCCACGAATCTGCTATTCATGTTGCTAGCTCAGGGCGAACCCACGCGGTGGGCATTGATTGGCGTTATTTCGGCTGACAACCTGTCTGCCGGGCTGGCAAGTGCCGCATTTATCGCCTTTTTATCCTCGTTGACGAATATAAAATTCACGGCAACGCAGTACGCCATTTTTAGCTCGCTGATGACCTTATTCCCAAAAGTATTGGGTGGTTACTCAGGTTCGATCGTTGACAATATTGGTTATGGGAACTTTTTCATGACCACTGCATTACTCGGTTTACCCGCGATTATATTGATAATGCTGGCGAGATCGCGTCTGGATCTAGCACCGGTGGAGTTCAAGTCAAATAGTTAGCCCGAAGCCGGGCGTTCGACTAACCGGCGCTGTAAACATCACCTCTGTGTTCTTATAGAAATTGCGCAGCGGCGTAGTACAGAGGTGAAACTACCAGGCGTTGCAGGAAATTAAGGGCGATCAAAGCAACGATCGGAGAAAAATCCATCCCTCCCATTGTCGGCAGTAAATTGCGTACCGGGCGTAATACCGGGTGCGTCAAGTCTGAAAGCAGGGCCGTCACCGGATGACCATGCTGCGGCATGAACCAGCTCAAAATCGCCTGCAGAAAAATGGCGATAATAAAAATCCAGAAACTCATATCCACCAGTTTGGCGATTGCCCACATCACCGCCCCGACAGCGCTCACCATTTCTCCACCGATTACTCCCAGCAAAAATAATTTGACCATTCCGAGAAAAATAAATAATACGATAGCGGATAGATCAATACCGAATAATCCCGGCACAAACCGGCGCAACCATGCCAATGGGATTTGTGTTAATTTGACGACGGGCATGATGATCGGGTTTCGAAAATTAGCCCCGGTCAACTGGAAAATAAACCGCAGTAACACCAGCAGCATATACAGCTGGAATACGGTTTCAATTAAAAAACTAAAACTGTCTTGTACTGGATTCATAGCGGGTATTTCCTAATTTAATTTAGCCAGATCGCGGGCGCGATCTGCAGCGGCCTGCACTGCCCGGGCAATGCTATCCGAAACAGAGTGTTTTTCAAATACTTTTAGTGCCGCTTCAGTCGTTCCGCCAGGAGACGTTACCCGCTGGCGCAAAGTCGCTGCATTCGCTTCACTCTCAAGCGCTAGTTTAGCCGCTCCAAACGCGGTTTCTGTGCTCAATAACCTGGCATGTTCCGCCGACAGGCCGTTTTCCAGCGCGGCGCGTTCCAGCGCTTCAATAAAATAAAAGAAATAGGCCGGGCCGCTTCCGGAAACCGCTGTTACCGCGTCGATCAATGCTTCGTTTTCGACCCAGATCACCGAGCCGACCGCACGCATAATGGATTCCGCTGCCTGCTTTTGCTCAGTGCTGGCTTGCTCACTGGCAAACAAACCCGATATCCCTGCCCCGACCAATGCGGGCGTATTGGGCATCACCCTCACTACCGGATGCCTCTCGCCCAGCCAGGACTGTAACCGGTGAATAGGCAGCCCTGCCGCCACGCTTACAATAAAAGCACCAGGCCTTAATGCCACCCCTTTCGTGCTTTCAAGCGCCACCCGCATGACCTGAGGTTTAACCGCCAGCACGACCACGTCACAATCTTCAAAAATCGCGGTATTTTCGTTTACGGCCTGAATACCCAGGCCAGACGCCAGCCTGTTCGCCAACTCGGTATTGGGCTCATATATGGATATGTTTTCCGGCAGCGTACCTGTTTTAATTAATCCACCGATGATTGCCTGAGCCATATTGCCCGCGCCTATAAAGCCTGTTCGCATTGTATTTTTACCTCTCTAATTTATTGTTGTCGCGGACCAAACAACGCGGTTCCAACCCGAACCATGGTCGCGCCCTCTGCGATAGCAGCCTGCAGATCACCTGACATGCCCATCGAAATGTGATCGATATCAGGAAAAGACCGCTTCAGGTTCTCGAACAGTGCTGTAGCCTGCCCAAATATTTTGCGCTGTGTCGTGAACTCAGTATGAACTTTTGGCATAAACATCAACCCTCTAAAGGCCAGGTTTTCAAGCTTGTCAATATCGGATGCCAGGTCGGCCAGTTGATCGGGCGCCACGCCTCCTTTGGAGGTCTCGCCTTCAAGGTTGACCTGGATCAGAACATTCAGAGGCGATGCTATATTTGCGTGCTGGTTTAATTTATTGGCCACTTTTAACCTGTCTACGCTATGCACCCAGGTGAAGTTTTGCGCGATTTCCGGCGCTTTTCTGCTTTGAATTGCTCCAATATAATGCCATTCAATCTCACAATCACCCAATTTTTCCATTTTATCCAACGCTTCCTGCAGATAATTTTCGCCAAATCGCGATTGGCCGGCATTGTACAGCGCGCGTATTTCATCGGCACTTCGTGTTTTACTAACCGCAACAAGGGCCACGCTATCAGCATTTCGGGCATATTGTTGCTCCCATTGCCGGATCGAGTCACTAACCGCTACAAGTTTTTTTGAATTATCCATTATATTACGAATTAAAATTTACCGCCCAAGCGTAAGGTTTTATTATATATTAAACATACACATCCAACGAGAAGCTAAAAATAGTTATGTCAGTAGAACTGGAAGATTTACTCGAGTTTACGGTTGAGAATAACGCTTCGGATTTACACCTCTCATCCGGTCTGCCACCGCAAATAAGAATTGATGGAGATATCAGACGCCTTAGCGCTGCTCCATTGACCAGCAGTCAGATTCTGAGAATGATATATGGCATCATGAATGATCGCCAGCGTAAGATATTTGACGAAGACAGCGATATGGATTTCTCCTATGGCATTGAAGGCCTGGCGCGCTTCAGGGTAAACGCTTTTCAGCAATTGCGCGGTACCTCAGCCGCTTTTCGTACCATACCTGATAAAATATCCACGCTGGACCAATTGCAGGCGCCCTCCATATTTCAAACCCTGATTAACGAGCCACGTGGTTTGATTCTTGTAACGGGGCCAACCGGTTCCGGTAAATCAACCACTCTGGCCGCGATGCTGGATCTAATCAACGAACGGCGCCGGGCACATATTTTAACCATTGAGGACCCGATAGAATTTATTCACACGCCCAAGAGCAGCATCATTAACCAGCGGGAACTGGGGCAGCATACTAATTCTTTCACAGCAGCGCTACGTGCTGCTTTGCGTGAAGATCCGGATGTAATACTGGTCGGCGAAATGCGTGACCCCGAAACCATACACCTTGCGCTGACCGCGGCGGAAACTGGCCACCTGGTATTATCCACACTGCATACCAATTCTGCCAGTAAATCGATTGACCGTATTATTGACACTTTTTCTGCTGGCGATAAATCGATGGTACGCGCGATGTTATCCGAATCCATTCAATCGATCATCGCGCAAACTTTGTTACCCAAACTGGGTGGCGGTCGAGTAGCGGCGTGGGAAATATTGATTGGCACACCAGCGGTTCGAAACCTGGTGCGCGAAAACAAAATTCCGCAAATATATTCGTCCATTCAAACCGGGCAAAACGTGGGCATGCAGACTATGGATGATAGCTTGATGTCTCTGGTCAACCGAAAAGTGGTCGACAAAAACGTCGCCCGACCCTTGTTACGGGATAAAAAATTGCTGACTAAACTAAGCAGCGAAGTTTAGAAAATCAGGGCTTTTTCAATAGTGTAGGCAATTTGGGCGGTGTTTTTATGCCTGCTTTTTTTCGGGCGGCGGGTGAAATTGGTTGCGGCGGGCGCTTTCTATCTGCCGTCGAGTTATCTTTATGATCCATATCCACCAGGCCTTTAAACTGGCAACCATCCTGTAACAGCACACGTGGTGCCCGTATATCACCATGCACCACACCGCTGGGCGCAATTTCGACGATTTCATTACCACGCATTTCGCCGCGAACTTCACCTTTGATCAGAATCGTTTTGGCCACAATATCCCCACGTACCAGGCCATTTTTGGCAACCGTAACGGATGCGTTACTGAGAATGATGATGCCTTCGACCACCCCTTCAACGATCAGGTCTTCATCTCCTTTGATATTGCCATCAAATTGCAGTGTTTTTCCGACAACCGCGATTTGCGTATCGGTTTTAGCGCTAACAATTTTATTGTCTGTGTCTTCTGCATTCATATCTTTGTACTCTAACTATTGGAACGGGTTTTCGCCGGGATATACCTGGCCACTCAAAATACCAGACTACGAATTTAGCATATTAAGCTGAACTTAAAATTTCTATCTTGTGGATAGAGGCCCAAATTTTGCCGATTAATTTAAAACTCTTTAAATACGGGAATCAATTAATTCAGGGGTAACAAGCGTTCGCTTATATATGAATTAATGCTACCTTCGCTCTGCTAAATTATTACCAATTTCGAGGATTAAACAATGATCAAGCCACATGGTTCAGATTCGCTGAACCCCCTGTTTATACAAGACGATACCGCACGTGCGGCGTTGCTTGAAGAAGCAAACGCTCTGCCTTCTATCATCGTTAGTTCAGCCGACGCTGCCAACGCGGTAATGCTTGGCGCCGGTTATTTTAATCCACTGACGGGTTATATGAATAAAGCAGACGCGCTGGCAGTTGCCAACAATATGCATACTACCGATGGCCTGTTCTGGCCAACGCCGGTTTTATGCCTGCTTGAAAACACCAATGGAATTGACGGCCAAAGCCGCATTGCCTTACGCGACCCGAATGTTGAGGGTAACCCTGTTCTTGCAGTCATGAATGTCGAGGCCACCGAAACCCTGTCTGATATTGAGATGGAAACCATCGCGCAAAAGGTGTACGGCACAATCGACATGGAACATCCTGGTGTTGATGCCTTTTATAATCAGGGGCGCACCCTGCTTTCCGGGCCGATCCAGGTGCTGAACTACAGCTACTTTGAAACCGATTTCCCGAACACCTTCAAAACCGCCTATGAAATTCGTGCCGATATAGAAAACGCCGGCTGGAAAAAAATCGTAGCGTTTCAAACACGCAACCCAATGCACCGTGCCCACGAAGAACTGTGTCACATGGCCATGGATCGCCTGGACGCTGATGGCCTGGTCGTTCACATGCTGCTTGGCCAGTTAAAACCTGGAGATATCCCGGCTGACGTACGCGATAACGCGATTCGCACGATGGCCGATGCGTATTTTCCGCCCAATTCCGTGATGGTAACCGGTTACGGATTTGATATGCTGTACGCTGGCCCGCGTGAAGGCGTTTTGCATGCAGTATTTCGTCAGAATATGGGCGCCACGCATTTCATCATTGGCCGTGATCACGCTGGTGTAGGCGATTATTATGGAGATTTTGAAGCTCAAACCATCTTTCACGACGAAGTGCCTGATGACGCGCTGGATATTGAAATTTTTGAGGCCGATCACACCGCCTATTCAAAAAAACTGGATAAAGTTGTGATGATGCGCGAAGTGGACGGCCACACCAAAGAAGATTTTGTTCTGCTTTCAGGTACCAGAGTGCGTGAAATGCTGGGTAATGGTGAAGCACCTCCACCCGAATTCTCACGCCCCGAAGTAGCGAAAATCCTCATTGATTATTATTCGAGCCTGGGTGCATAAACTTTCGGCGTTTAGGTAATATCTAAGCGGAGCCTCAGGGTTCCGCTTTTTTTATGGTTTAAAAAACATATCGCCTTATAATTGCTCGACTTTCATTTACGCATAACCACATGTCCAACACAGACAACGAACTTAATCTTAGCCAACTGGGCAAGCAGACGAAAACACCCGTCTCACCTCAGACGGCAACACTTGAAAGTGTACCGAATCCACACCCGGGCACACATTACCTTGCACGCTTTACGGTGCCTGAATTCACGTCATTGTGCCCGGTTACGGGGCAGCCGGATTTTGCGCACCTGGTGATCGATTACATCCCGGACCAGCTATTGGTTGAGAGCAAATCCCTGAAGCTATATTTATCCAGTTTTCGTAATCACGGCGCATTCCATGAAGGCTGTACAATAGAAATCGCCAGGCGCCTGGAGCAGCTTCTCTCACCAATATGGCTCCGAATCGGCGGCTACTGGTATCCGCGCGGTGGAATTCCAATAGACGTGTTTTACCAGTCAGGAGACGCGCCGAAAGGCGTTTGGATTCCGGATCAAGGGGTAGCGCCCTATCGTGGCAGAGGCTAGGCCCAACACGGTGGATGATGGCCGTCCTGGCCATCACCCTGCGGGCGCACTGCGGGCGGGTTGATTGGCTCCGGGCCAATCAATCGAACGGCCTTGTCTATTGTCAGACGTACGAATCTAGAGAATTTGGACACAAAAAAGCCCACATCAACGATGCAGGCTTTTTCGCTTAATATGGCGCGCCCGAGACGATGAATGATGGCCGTCCTGGCCATCACCCTGCGGGCGCACTGCGTGCGGGTTGATTGGCTCCCGGCCAATCAATCGAACGGCCTTGTCTATTGTCAGACGTACGAATCTAGAGAATTTGGACACAAAAAAGCCCACATCAACGATGCAGGCTTTTTCGCTTAATATGGCGCGCCCGAGACGATTCGAACGTCTGACCGCTCGGTTCGTAGCCGAGTACTCTATCCAGCTGAGCTACGGGCGCGTGTTGCGGTTGGCGATTCTAACAAAATTCGCCATCTTTTGAATAGATATTTTGCCTATTTCACAGGTATTTTTACCTGGGTTTATTTCTCTGCTCACGTTGCGACTTTGCAAAAGGTGGTGTTGTCAGACTAAATCGAACTTGTCCCAGAAAATCGCGTCTTAGCCGAACCCTAACCAGCATAAAGCCCATGCCACTCGGTAAGCGCGACTTCGCGGTTTTGCTTAATAATAGTATCGACTGTAGATGTGACGTTCGTGACTAAAGTGGTTGTAAATTGATGATTGAATCGCTGCATCGCCGTCAGTCGCCGGCAATGCGAGCAGTGACATCGACATGAATATCCTGGCAAAGAGGTGGCCCCCATCAGTTGGACAGTAAATCAAGAATCATAAGTGTATTTCTGTCTTGTTGAATATTGATTTAAGCTGCCATCTTTAAGCTTGGCAGATCTGCATAATACACCTCATCAGGCTTGG
>JAUVBY010000015.1 GCA_030590945.1 Gammaproteobacteria bacterium
GCACGGCACTGGTCAAGCGAATCTACAATACCATCTAAATCGCTGTCCACTTCGCAACCGGTATCGCCTACGGTTATTCCGGCAGGGGTGGCACGGCACTGGTCAAGTGAATCTACAATACCGTCTGAATCGCTGTCCAATTCACAACCAGCATCGCCTACCGTGATTCCGGCAGGGGTGGCGTGGCACTGGTCCAGCGAGTCCACAATGCCGTCTCGATCACTATCAATTTCACACCCTGATTTATCAATTATTACGCCCATAGGTGAATTGAGGCATCTGTCTTTGGAGTCGGGCACACCATCTGTGTCAGTATCTATCTCACATCCGGTATCCAGAATATCAGCACCCGCGGGTGTATCGTTACACCGGTCATTTGAGTCAACGATACCATCCATGTCGGAATCGATTTCACAACCGGTATCCAGTATGGTGACACCCACCGGCGTCGATGCGCAGCGATCCAGTGCGTTGACTACGCCGTCACCATCTGTATCCAGTTGACAACCCTGTTCGTCAACCGCGCGTTCATGTGGAGTGTCAGCACAAGCATCTACCGAATCTACAACACCGTCAAGATCAGAGTCCAGTTCACAACCAGTCGCGTCAACGCTTGCATCGTTAGCACTGGCTTTACACTGATCCTGTGAATCACGAATACCATCATGATCGGAATCGATTTCGCAACCGCTTTCATCAACGACAATATTTTTTGCTGTATTCGGACAAAGGTCCTGAGAATCACCAATGCCATCGCTATCCTGGTCAATTTCACAACCGGCCGTATTCACCTTTATACCAGTAGCCGTTTGGGGGCAGCTATCCAGGCTATCTGCCACACCATCTTTATCTGTATCCTGTTCACAGCCAGTCTTGTCTACCTGTGTGCCCGAAATACTGGCCGGGCAGGCATCTTCAAAGTCCACAACGCTATCCTGGTCTGAATCCCGCTCACAGCCCTGCTTGTTTACGTGTCGCCCTTCGAGCGTATCCACACATTGATCCAGCGAATTGACAACGCCGTCGTTGTCGTCGTCGGCCTCACAGCCTTCATTATCTACTTCGACGCCAGCAGGAGAAGCCGGACAGGCATCAATAGAATTGACCACGCCATCCAGATCAGAATCCAACTCGCAACCTATATGGCTAACACGTATTCCTGAAGCGGTGTCTGCGCACTGATCCTGTGAATCTACGACTGAATCTCCATCAGAATCGAGTTCACAGCCTTGTTCATCAACAATAAAATCGCTGTGGGTCGTCGGGCAGCGATCAGCTGAATCCCGCACGCCATCACTGTCACTATCCGCTTCGCAGCCATCTTCGCCGATCCTTAGCCCCTGAGCTGAGGTCGGGCACTGGTCGAGTGAATCAACGATACCATCCTGATCTGAATCCAGTTCGCAGCCATAGGTATCGACGGCTATATCAACGGGGGTATCCGGACATTCGTCTATCTGATCACTTATGCCGTCCTTGTCGGAATCATATACGGAAGCCGCCGGGATTTCGGCCGGGCATTCAGGTAGTTCCTGAAGGGGTTCAATGCGTGTACGCGTATCCGGTAAGGTGTTAAAGCCCGGCTCAATATCGCGCAAAGGAGAAGGAGGATAATTCGGATACCATTTTGGCTGGTAGTAATCTCGCTGATATTGTGCGAAACGTTCGTAGCTTTGGCGGTACCGGCGTTGTAAATTGTCCGGTACGTAACGTGGTCTCGGTTCAACTTGTCGATACGATCGTTTTGGCATTTGGTACTGCCGTTGTATCGGGCGGTACTGCCGTTGGCGAAATTGATCATATTCATCGTATGCCCTGCGAGAATCGCTACGCATTGGCTGGTAGACGTTCCTTGCCTGCTCCAGCATCTGATTTTGATAATAGCCTCCATTGGTCTGCGCCGATAAGGGGCTGGCTGTCAGGCCTAAGAGTATCAGGAATAAAACAGACGAGGGTAGGATGTTCGGCATGAGATCGCTCTTTAGTGTTGTATCGTGTGCGCTTAAACGGTAATTATAACCCTATTGTAATCGTGGTCCACAAAACTGCACTGGATAACGATACCAACCAATCCCTGGCGTGAAAAAAATATCTTCCGTAAAAATGCGTAGAATATGATTTGACCTTCTCACCATATTCTACGACTTTTCGTGTTTCCCCTAAGCGCGAGACATGACTGAAAAACTTTTGATGAAAGGCTTGGCCATGCGCGGGTCTTTAATCATGGCGCCGTAATCACCCACTACGAATTTCATTTTTCCAGTGGTAAAGGCAGCACCGAGGCCCATCATGCCCGGAGGCTTGCTTATCCATTTGTCCCATTGAGCTTCACTGGCTCGAATATCCCAGTTCATTTCCTGGCCATCGTAACTGCCAGCGGCGGTCGCTTTCCCGGCCTCAACAACCAGCACGCCTCGAGGCGCATCTTCTCCATGAAAACCATAACCAATCGTGCTCTTGAAATCTATTTTTGCAAGCGCGTCGGACAGGTCGGGCTCGTCATTCCATTCGTCCATAAAACTTTTCATCCAGTCATCGGTAAATAAATCGCTCATTTTGTTCTCCTGAGGTTAGTGTTAGTAGAATACCTGCCTGGCAGGTTATTTATCCAGAATCTACCTGCATTATCTATCGTTCCAGCCGTTCGCTGCAAATATTTATTGTTTTAACTATCCAGCTGTATCTGATTATGCACAACCCGGTTGGCATCAATACAAATTTGTTGCGGATATCACCAGACAGATTCTGAATTCAGTATCCCGTATTAAGGCCGCCTATTCAAGCAGAAAATTACGACCTTTACCTTAATTCAGTTTATGATACGGACATCTATCCTATAGCAGATTATTTCATGGCATCCACACCCATCGCGCAACGTCTAAATCTACTCAAATCACACCTCGCTACGGAAAATTCAGTCCTGCTGGATGCCATTACGAGTTTCAAAAAACTTGATAAAGTGGGATACGCTACCGGATTGCTTAGCAGAGATGACTCTTTCGCCATGCAAATACCCTGGTGGCCCCTGATATCAGTTTTGGGAACCTATTCCTCCGGAAAATCAACTTTCATTAACCACTACATTGGCGAGAAGATCCAACGCAGTGGTAACCAGGCCGTAGACGATAAATATACAGTTTTATGCTATAGCCAGGCATCTACCTTTCAAGCACTGCCGGGTGTGGCGCTCGATTCCGATCCGCGCTTTCCCTTTTACCGCATAAGCGAGCAAATAGAGCAGGCAATGGAAGGTGAGGGCAGCAAAATTGACTCGTACATCCAGCTGAAAACAGCCAATAGCGAAGCTTTGCGCGGCAAAATTATTATCGATTCCCCCGGTTTTGATGCTGATGAGCAGCGCAATTCGACTCTGCGCATCACCGATCATATTATTGATTTGTCTGATTTGGTGATCGTGTTTTTTGATGCGCGCCACCCGGAACCCGGCGCCATGCGCGATACGCTTGATCACCTGGTTTCGGCGACCATCGAGCGCGATGACTCCAGTAAATTCATGTATGTGCTCAACCAGATTGATACCGCGGCTAAAGAGGACAATGCAGAAAGTGTGGTGGCGGCCTGGCAAAGAGCATTGGGTGAGAGGGGGCTGAGCGCGGGCCGGTTTTATACTATTTACAATCCCGATGTCGCGAATGTCATTGAAGATTCGGCACTGCGAGAACGATTTGAACGTAAACGTGATGCCGATCTGAACGATATTCACGGCCGAATGAAACAGATCGGGGTCGAACGTGCGTATCGAATTATTGCCGCGCTGGAAAATACAGCTCGCGATATTGAAACACGTGCCATTCCCCTGTTAAACGAACTAATGGCAAAGTGGCGTAAACGTACCCTCATTTTAGATATTTTAGGCTGGGGTTTATTGGCTTATCTCGCCTATCAGGCTGGCTGGATTCAAAGTTTTTATTATGGACAGACGTTACACCTTCTGGACGGTATGCTCAATTTAAAACCGGTTCATAGCGGGTGGCTCTTTGCGGGTCTCGTGTTTAGCTGGCACCTGATCGCCCGTTCACTGGTCGCCAGCAGCCTTAAACGGACTGTCAATAAGGCGCAGGATTACATTGGACCAAAACTTGATCTGCGTAATGCTTTCACCAAAAGCACCTCTTATTATCATACGATTTTTAGCTTTACCCCCAAAGGCTGGAATTACATTAATCGAAATCGAATTAACAAAATTCGTGAAGAGGCTGATACGTATGTGCAGAACCTTAATGATCGCTATACCAATCCATCGGGTAAAAACATGATCGAGGTGCAAAGCCAGGTTGACGAGCGCGACGCGAATGCTAATACAACTACTGCGGAGCCTGAAGCAGGGATGCCAGAAGAAGATCTGGAAACAAAGGCTCAGGGTGTTTGAGCTTAGCGAATATTAATTAGCGCTATTTAGTACGTGTCTTTTTGCTGGCTGTCTTCTTACTGCGCTTAAGTGGTGTTTTACGTACAGCCGGTTTTTGAGCCAACCTTATGACTGTTTTCTTTTTCTGCGGAGGTTTTTTACCACCACGTCGTAAGGGGTAAAGTTTGTGCGCGAATAAAAGGAATTCGGCGGCGGCTTTGCTACGAGGTTCAAGCTCAAATATTCCCAGGCCTTCACTGAAAGAGCGCCGGAATCCAAGGCGTTGACTGAGCACCCGGGTTATAACCGTAATATTCGGCAATTGTTTTAATACAGCGAGTGTTTCCCGGGTTTCCATGACTGCATGGTGTGTATCAGCGCGATTAACGAATACAACGATCTCGATGCCCGGTTTAGTATCAAGAGATTCAAGTGTTTTGAGAAATCGCTGTAAAGACCAGACGTCTGATTGGCTGGGCAATACGGGGATAATAATGCGGTCGGCGATTAAATAGGCTGTTTTTGCAGCGCTCATATTAGAGTTGCCTATATCTACCAATACTTCAGCATGCGCCTTATCGGCCTCGATGAGTTTATCTTTTATGCGTGTCCTGGGCGAGTCCACTTCCAGCACAGGGTGCTGATCGTCTTCTGCACGACACTCTGCGGTATCTGCAAGCGTTTGTTGGGGATCGAGATCAAAAATAGCTGTAGTGAAGTCCTGCGTCAATAACCAGACAGCGAGGTTGAATGACGTTGTGCTTTTACCTGATCCGCCTTTAAGGCTGCCGATAACCGTAATCATGATGAAGTCCTGTACATAGATCCAAAAAAACGGCCCGCTTAAAAATGGGGCCGTCCGTCAGAGTGAAAGCTTATCGGCATTCCACCGGCTGCTCGGCGCGACGTGTTTCACGTTGACGCTGATATTCTGGTGTTTCCGACATGCGCCGACTATTACCATAATAGCGATTGTTGCCTCTGCGACTATCTCGATAGCTATCATTCCCATAGCTGCGACGCGCATTATTACGGCGGGAGGGCTGGTAATAATCATTACCATAACGACGCCCATCCCGTGAATACCGGTTATCATAGTCGCCATCAAAGCGTGTATCTGTATCAAGATCCATATTCATGTCGAAATTAAATTTACCGCGTCCGTCGCCAAAGAAATCGTTACCAAATTCGTCGCCAAAATAGTCATTACTATCATTGTCAAAATACCGATAACGCCAGTAATTAGGCTCCCACTCGTCATACTGTCTCCAGCGGTCCCGGCCGTAGTCACGCCCACCCCGATAGTTATAAGGATTGTAATCATCGTTACTGTCCATCCAGTCGAACGGGCCATTAGAAAATTGTGCACTGGCTGTTGAAGAAAACCCTAACAGGGTGGCAGTAAGCGCATAACTCAGGAGGTTTTTAAATTTCATAGCTTTTATCTCATTTCAGTTAATTATTAGCGACGAGGGTCGCGCCCGTACATATCTGAACCACCACGATTATTGCTGCCGCCATAGCGACGAGAATAATTTCTCCAATAATCGTCGTTGTACTGGCCGTCATCTTGATAACGAGGCTCACCATATTCACGCGGAGCAGGAGCAGGGCGACGATCATAATCACGGCTATCGCGACCCTGGTAGCGATCTGTGTAGCCACGACGGTTATCCTGAGACCGGTAATAGTTATCGTAGTTACCATCATATCGGGAATCGCCGTCAAATCCCATATTCATATCGAAATTAAAATCGTTACGTCCATATCCGAATTGGTCTCCACCAAACCGATCGTAAAAACGGTCATCACTATCGTTATCAAAGAAACGGTAGCGCCAGTAATTCGGTTCCCATTCGTCATACTGTCTCCAGCGATCCTGGCCATAACCACGCCGGCCCTGATCGCTATAACGATTGTAATCGTCGTTATTGTCCCACCAGTCGAACGGGCCACTGAAAAAATCCGCGTTGGCGCTTAACGATGTTCCGGAAAGAACAAACATAAATGTACAAATCAGGGATGTCTTAAGTTTCATGGGTCATATACCTCTTAAGTGTTAGATTTAATTGCAGGCCTTAGCATCAACTTATTTCAGGCGTATGCCTTTGCGTTTTTGAGCACTCTTTTGAGCAGGTTTTGCTTTAGCTGGTTTAGCCGGGGTCTTTTTCTTGCTGATTTTCTTGGTAGTCTTCCTGGCCGGCGTTTTATTGGCGACTTTTTTACTGATCTTCTTTGTCGACTTCTTCGAACTCGGTGTTGTAGTTGTAGTTTTAGCCACAACCTTAGCCACAACCTTAGCTTTACTCTTAGCCGGACTGCTTACGGGGGTTTCCGCTTTTTTACCCGTTGAAGGTACTTCTTTTGTTTCAGCCTGATTACTCACTTTTGAAGATGTAACAATGGATTCAGGCGCCTGCAGGTGTTTCGTTTTCGATTTAGGCTCGGAATCAGTATCAGAAGATTCGATATCCTCGCCGGGGTCACAATCTACCTCACAGATCATTTTACCCCAGGAATCGCAACCCATCGGGATAACGATCAATGTCAGTAATGTAGCAATCAAGACGCCGAAAAACAATGAAATCGCCATTCCCTGGAATATTGGATCGGTAAGAATAACGGTCGACCCACCCATCAAAGCCAGGGCGGTGATGACAATCGGTCGCATCCGTGTCTGGCCGGCCAGGGCAAAGGCTTCGCGTCGATCCATTCCTTCGCTTACTTTCTCCTGAGCAAAGTCTACCAGCAGTATCGAGTTTCGAACGATGATACCTGCCAGCGCAATAAAACCGATCATAGACGTTGCCGTAAATTCAGCACCCCACAGCCAATGACCAAACATAATGCCAATCATGGTGAGCGGAATCGGGCTGATAATGATCAAGGGCACACGAAAACTGCCAAATTCCCAGACTACCAGGATATAAATAATCAGCATAGCGCCCGCAAAAGCGACGCCCATGTCTCGAAATGTGATGTACGTCACGCGCCACTCACCATCCCATTTAAAATCTGAAACAAGATCGTGTTCAGGCGCAGATATCATGCGCCCTGATAGTTTTTGGCCGTCCGGCGAGACATAATCTTCTAAAAGGGCATCCACCTCAAACATACCGTAGATCGGTGCTGCCAGTTTCCCCACAGATTCGCCTACTACGTATTCGACTGCCCGCAGATCTTTGTGATAAACAATGGGGTCTGCGAGTACCTGCCTAAACTCTCCAAGTTCAAACAAAGGTACCATGCTGCCATCGGCAGCGGGGATCGGCATATTCGTTATATTCCCGGTTAGTGCACGTTCTGAATGCGGTGCCTGCAGAACAATTTTGATCGGTTCGGTAGAATGCGGTTCTTTAATATCCCCTACAACGAACCCCCCCATAGCCAGGGCGATGCTCTGATTGATGCTTTCGACATTGATGCCTTTTTGCATGGCCTTATCGACGTTGACCTGAAACTCAGTGTAGTAATGAGGCGCTTCGATGTAGTTATCTACATCGCTAATATACTCAGCTTCTTCAAATTTCAGGGTAATATCCTGAGCAACCTGGCGACGAATTTCAGCGGTTGGACCGTAAACCTCGGCTACCATGGTTTGCATGACCGGTGGCCCGGGCGGCATTTCAGCTACAGTAATTCGCGCGCCAAGTTGCCGTGCCAGCGGGGTCAGAATACTACGTGTATCCGTCGCAATATCGTGGCTGTTGCGCTCACGCTCCCCTTTATCCAGCAACTTGACTTGAATATCCGATTGCCAGGGTTGTTGACGTAAATAATAGTGGCGCACCATACCATTGAAATTATACGGCGATACGGTACCGACGTAGGCTTGCAAATCGATTATTTCAGGGACCTGATTACGTAATGCTTCCACCAGTTTCTGTGTGACACTGGCTGTCTTAGGAAGTGACGTGCCCGCAGGCATATTGATTACTACGTTAAATTCTGATTTGTTGTCAAACGGCATCATTTTGACCGCAACAGACTGCGTGTAAAACAACGAAACAGACAGGCCCCATACCAGTAATATTCCGGCCAGGGTAGCCAACCCCAAGGCTTTATTGTCCAGTAGTTTGAAGATAAGTTTGCGGTAAAAACTACCAACGCGTTTCTGAAATCTTTCCTCTGCTTCTTCCGCCTTGTGCAGCGATTCAAGGGACGGGCGCAATTTATAGGTGAGCCAGGGAGTGAAAGCAAAGGCAGCAAACAGAGAATACATGATTGCAATGGAACCCAGCGCGGGGATCGGCATCATGTACGGGCCCATCATATCTCCCACAAACGCCATGGGTAATAAGGCGGCGATAACCGTAAAGGTCGCGATGATGGTTGGGTTGCCCACTTCCCGCACAGCATCGACCGCCACTTCCATGGAGGTTGTGCCCGCTATTAGCCAGCGACGATAGATATTTTCTACCACTACGATGGCATCATCGACCAGAATGCCGATTGAAAATATGAGTGCAAACAGGCTGACGCGATCAATGGTGAAATCGATCATCCAGGCACCAAACACAGTGATCAAGATAACGATCGGGATGATGATCAACGTAACAATCGCGGGGCGTAGTCCAAGAAACCACCAGATAAGCAGGGTGACCACTCCGGTTGCGACAACCAGCTTGAACAGCAGTTCGTTGACTTTTTGTTCCGCTGATTGTCCGTAATCACGCGTAACAACCACGTGCACATTATCCGGAATCAAGTAACCTTTAAGTTGTTCAACGCGTTCCAGAATATTTTTGGATACGGTAATACCATTACTACCTTTAATTTTAGAAAACGCGACCGTAACCGCGGGGGCCCCTTCAGCGGGAAATTCACCACTGAACGCCAGGCCGGAATAGTGACGCACCAGATTATGAGTTTCAGACGGGCCAGAGGTGACATTGGCAATATCGGCTAAAAATACGGGTCCGCCGTTAGCTACACCAACAACCAGTTTGGATACATCCGCAGCGTTGCTTAAAAAAGTGCCCGAATATACTTTATAAGCATTTTCGCCCAACTCATAATGACCCGCCTCTAATTCACTATTCGCGGACCGAATGGCCTGTGCAACCTGACCGATACTTAAATTGTAGCTAGCCAGTTTTGGAATACTGACTTCCACGCGAACCTGTTCCTCGCGCCCGCCAACGATGAAACCGGGGCCGGTATCCGGCACCTCCTTAATGCGCTGTAAGATATCATCGGCCAGCTTACGCAGGATAGAGTCTTCTACTTCCTCAGACCATAAGGTAATGGTCACAGCGGGTACATCGTCAATGGCTTTGGGTTTGACCAGTGGCATGGTTGCGCCTGCCGGCACCATATCCATATTTGACTGTATTTTGTCATACAGTTTAACCAGTGATTCGCCCATATCTTCACCGACGTCAAACTGTACCGTCACCATGGCCTGACCGCGGCTTGAAGCCGAATAAACGTGATCCACGCCTTCTATTTCACTCATCACCCGTTCCAGCGGAGCCGCCACCTGCTTGGCCGTCTGCGCAGAAGAGGCTCCGGGGTAACCGACAAAAATATCCACCATTGGTACGGAAATTTGCGGGTCTTCCTGTCGCGGAGTAATCGCCAGCCCCAGCATGCCAAGCGCCAGAGACGCGATTAATAGAATAGGTGAAAGTGGCGAATCGATAAACGCCTTGGCCATTTTCCCGGCAATGCCGAGGTCTTGATCTTCCGGAGAGGTGCTTTGAGGTGTTTCCTGACTCATATCTGTGTATCGCCTGCCTTTAAATTATTTTTGTAGTCTGATTTGTGATTATTTCAAGTACGGAATCACACAGGGATTTGAGTTAGTATATTTACCTTTGGTAGGGTACGACTTTGTATCGGTACTGTATTGGTTTGAATCATCATCCCGGAACGCAAATGCGTATCAGGTGTGGTGACGACCCGGTCTCCCTCCACGAGGCCAGAAAGGACTGAAGTTCTGCCGTTTGCTGTGCTGCCCGTTCGAATCATGCGTAGCTCAGCTTTTCCGGTGTTATTGACGACATAGACGGATGCCAGGCTCCCGCGCCAGACCACAGCTTGATCCGGAATTGAAATAGTGGTGAGTTGCCCGCGACCGGAATCGGGAACAGAGACGGTTACATACATACCCGGCGTAGCCTGCGTATCTTGCGGTAGCGCCAGTTTCATTCTGACCGTGTTACGTTTTATATCAGCTGAAGGAAAGATCACTACAATTTCTCCTTCTACTGTTTCATCCAGGTTATTAAGCGAAACCAAAAGCATCATGCCTTCGCTTAAGTTCCTCATTAGCCTGGAGGGTACATCGATTACTACCTGCAGGGACGTCGTATCACCAATTCTCAGTAACGCTTGCCCGGGCTGTACGACATCACCCAATTCAACCATTTTATCAAGAATGATTGCATCCCGGGGAGCGACGGCCTGCTTATCCCGAAACATGGCTTCAATCTGATCGATTTGGGATTCGGCTTCCATCACGCCGCTTTTTGCCTGCTCAACACCAGCACGACTGGAGGAAATGCTCGCATAGCGATCGTAACCTGAGTCTCCGGCCCCCACTGCGTCGCCTACATTTTTACTTACAAAATAATCAAACATGGAAGGCATGCCCATTCCTCCACGTGTATTAACGCCGTCCGATACAATATTTTGATCTAGCTGGATATAGGCATTGTTAAGCTGTGCACGAGCACGTTGCAGACCCGCGATCGCGGCGCGACGCTGAGCCAGCAAACTTTTGTCATCCAGATCGACGATGGTTTCACCGGCTCTGACTGCGTAGCCTTCCTCGCCGGCTATATATACAACCCGGCCCGGGGCCTGAGCACGTATTGTCATCTCAGTTTGTGGGATGACGCTACCACCAAGCGCGATGGATGCCTGCGTTTTAGAGCTTTGCGCGACCTCAATGCTGTAGGGTTGCATCGGGTTATTGGCCTGGGCGGTTTGAGCCTGCCTGACAATAGCCGCCGCATTTTGCGCTCGCTCGATCTCGGCGCGGTTCTTCTCATCTTCAGACTGGCCACAAGCTACGCTAAGCAGAATAGTAGTAATAATGCTTGCGCGGAGGATTATTGTTCGAAGGGGATGGACAAGTCGTCGAGTTATTAACATATTAATTCAGCCATAGTCATTGCGTATTTTCACGTCGCAATCGGGGGTTATATTTATGTAGCGCTACATATTTCGGATAACATTTACCAGGTTAACCATGTTTCCAATTGTCAAATAATTATATTAGAAAAGTGTAGGTGCTTATAATAGCCTGTAAGGCATATACCTTCATTTCAGCGATATATCGAGCGCGGTTTACGAACCATTGCACTCGTTAATAATTCTCTATCAAGTGGAACATACATGGTATTATTCATGTAACTTCACGCGTGTATTATTGCACATAATTTGGATTAATTAGGAAAGATATTATCCGAACCAGAAAAATATATCGCGCGCTCGGACAAGATTTATACGTTCATGAGCCACCTGACGTCAAAACCAATAAACCCAAAATTACTGATAATACAATAAGATAAAACGGACAATTAAAGCCATGCCCGTATTTATTATTTTCTCACCTGAATGAAACTTAAAAAGATAGCTGTTTCCGGCTTCAAATCATTTGTCGATCAGACCAACGTAAGATTCAGCGCCCAGATTGTGGGCGTTGTCGGCCCCAATGGTTGCGGTAAATCCAACATTATCGACGCGGTTCGCTGGGTCATGGGTGAATCATCGGCAAAACTATTACGCGGCGATTCCATGGAAGACGTTATCTTCAATGGATCATCGACTCGCAAGCCTGTTGGGCGAGCGTCAGTTGAACTGCTTTTCGATAATAGCCTGGGGCGCATTAAAGGGTATTACCAGTCATTTTCCGAAATTTCGGTTAAACGCATCCTTGGCCGGGACGGGAAATCGGATTACCGAATCAATGATAAGCGGGTGCGCCGAAAAGACGTGCTCGACATGTTTCGTGGAACTGGTCTGGGGCCACGCTCATATTCTATTATCGAGCAGGGCATGGTCAGCCGAATTGTTGAATCTAAACCGGAAGAGCTACGTGCTTTTGTTGAAGAGGCCGCAGGTATTTCCCGTTATAAGGATCGACGCAGAGAAACCGAAAACCGTATTCGACAAACCCGGGAGAACATCGAACGCAGCGAGGATATTCGCGGTGAACTGCTGGCGCAACTTCGCCGGCTCAAGCGTCAGGCACAGGCGGCAGGGCGGTACAAAAAACTCCAGGGAAAACGCCGTGATGCCATGGATATTCTGTATCGGCTCCGTTTTGAGCAGTACAGCGGTCAAATACTGGCCGAGCAGCAAGCGCTTGATCAATCCAGCAATCAGCTTGAAAAGCATCTTGCCGGGCAACGCGAGATAGAAGCGCAGATAGAGCGTCAGCGTAGTGGGCAAAATGAAGCACAGGATAGATTGAGCGGGATTCAGGGTCGCTTTTATCAGGCAGGAGCAGATATATCCAGAATAGAACAAAAAATTGAGCATATCAAAGTCAGCAATCAACAGGATAGCGAAGCCCTGGCGGAATTAAATCAGGCGCTTGCAGGGCTGGAGTCGCAAAGCCATGCCGATCAGGATATGCTCGCTGAGCATCAAGCTGAACTCGATGTGCTTCTGCCGCAGTTACAGCTTGATACGACTACGCTTGAAAGTAAACAGCATGCTTACGAGCAGGCGCGAACGCAATTTGATGAATGGCAAAACCAGTTTAGCCAACATCGCCAGCAGCAGGACGCCACTCGAAGCCAGCAGCAATTACAGTTGTCAATTATTGATCAGATCAACCGGCAGCAAAGCCGCTCTGAAGACAGGCAAACACAGCTGGAATCTGAACACGCTCGCCTTAGCAGAGAACTGGAGCAATCCGGAATGATGCCGCTTACAGAAGGCTTGAAAAACAAACAGGCTGATTTCGATGAACTACAGGTTCAGCTCGAAGCCGCGAGACTTGCAGTACGCACTGCTTCCGAAAATTTGATAAACCTGAAAAATCAATACAACGAGCAGTCAGCAATGCGCAGCTCAAATGAGACACGTATTCAGTCCTTGCAGGAGTTCCAGGCTGCTGCTCTGGGTAGCGGACATCGTGACTACAGGCAATGGTTATCGAAAAGTAAACTGGACGACGATGTGCAGTTGGCCAGTCTGGTTAAAATCAAGCAAGGCTGGGAGCGCGCTGCTGACCGGGTTCTCGCACCATTGCTTCAAGCCCTGGTCGATCAAAGCGGGCAACATACGTTCTGGCTGCACCCGGCTGAACACGCAGTAACCCTCATTTCTATTGATCGGCAGAAGGCGCAAGCAGCTTCGATTTCGCTCACGCCGCTCGCCAGCTACATTGAAGCTTCTGAGATTGATATTTCTGCCCTGGTAGCCGGCGTCTATGTGGCCGAAGATGCAGCCGAGGCTCAGCAATACCGCATACAGCTCAACGGCGGGGAACGAATTGTGACGCGTGAAGGAGTGGTGTATGGAGCAAACTGGGTTAGCCATGCCGGTGCTGCAGCCGCAAAAACAGGCTATCTGGTTCGTGAGGAAGAGATGCAATCGCTTAAATCACGCCTTAAGCAGACCGGGCTGGAAATCGATCGTTTACACGCTGATATTGATCAGGCTCAGGAGGCTGAGATTCAAGCACGCCAAACGGTAAAAACAATGCAGGATAAGCTTGAACAGTTCAGGCAGTTAATCGCCAATGATCAGCGTGAAATAGCGCAACTGAATACGGCGCAAGAATACACGCAAAGCCGCCTTGTATCCATCACCCGGGAACTGGAGGAAATACAGGCGCATGGTGAGGAAGAGGACCAGCGCTTGAGCGATGCCGCCAAAACACTTGAAACAGTTGAAAAGACGCTCGAAGAAACCGAACAGGATCGGTCGACATTTGTCGAGCAGGAATTGTTTGTCAAACAAAACGTAGAGCAAAGCCAGCTTAGCTATCGAGAGCACCAGGATACGGTACAGACCGGAAAACTCGAACAAACACGTCTGGAAACATCCATTGGCTCGCTTCAAAACGGCCTGCGTCGTATGCTGGAACAATTAACTCAACATCAAACACGCAAGCAAAACTTGCTCAAGAATAGCGAGGGCAGCGCCGCACCACTGGAAGTACTGGGTATTGATCTGGATGTTCGCCTGAATGAACACAAACAAATTGAAACTACCCTTGCCGCAGCGCGGGATGAAATAGCCGGACTGGATAACGCTTTACGTGAGCAGCAATCCCGCTTGTCTGCCTGTATTGATGAGGTGAATCAGGCGCGTAGCAGCCTGGACAATACGCGTATGCACCTTCAGGACAGGAAAACCCGCCAGCAAACTCTGACGGAAGAGGCGGCACGCGATAACTGCGTCATTGACAATGTTGAATTGCCTGAAGATTGCCTGGACATAGCCGGTAGCGAACAGAATATAACCGACCTGGAACGCAAAATAGCGTCGATCGGCGCGGTGAACCTGGTGGCTATTGATGAATATGAAACGCAAAGTGAGCGGGCGGACTATCTCGAAAAACAACATTCTGACTTGCTCAGTGCGCTCGATACGCTGGAAAAAGTGATCCGTAAAATAGATAAAGAGACGCGAGTTCGTTTTGAAGAAACCTACACCATACTCAATAAAAATTTCTCAAATTACTTTCCAAAACTGTTTGGCGGCGGAAAGGCGTCGTTGAGTCTAACTTCTGACGACTGGTTGACTACGGGTATAACTGTTCTGGCACAACCGCCGGGCAAAAGAAACAGCACCATTCACCTGCTGTCCGGAGGTGAAAAAGCGCTTACAGCGGTCTCACTGTTGTTCGGTCTATTCGAGCTTAACCCCGCGCCATTTTGTATAATGGACGAAGTAGACGCGCCATTAGATGATGCAAATGTCGATCGATTTTGTGATACTTTAAGATCTCTTTCACAACACGCCCAGATCATTGTGATTACCCATAACAAAATTACCATGCAGGCCGCGAACAACCTGATAGGCGTCACTATGAATGAACCCGGAGTATCAAGAATTGTATCCGTCGATGTTGAGCGCGCCATTGAATTGGTGGAGAGCTAATGGATCTGCAAATCGCATTGATTGTATTGGGCCTGCTTGTGGTAGTTCTGGTATTTGCCGTTAGCCGGTATTCGAATAAACTTGAGGCATACTGGCACGCGTTACGCAGCAACACGTTCTTTAAAGACATGGTCAATTCTGACGGAAAGGGTGCCCCGGGGCAAAACCCGGGCCGATCACGTAATGCGGAGCATGCACCGAGACTCGGTGATAGTGCGGGTGAATATGACCAGGCGGAAGAGCAATTATTTGAGTTTGAATCCGATTCTTTTGCCCGGCCGCATTCCGACAATCAATCAGACGAAACCGAAGCTGATCAGCTAAGTAGTCGTGCTAAGCCAGACGAAGTTGACGTTCAGGATGCTGAAGTAGAGGTGAAACCGGAACCAGAGACTGAGACGCAATCATTGCCTACGCTGCGCGATGATCAGGATGAGCATTCCAGTCGGCACATTGGCCCGTTTACAAGCCTCAGACAGATCGATTACTGGATTAAGCTCAGCCCGGCATCACCGGTGACTCAGGCGGAGATCCTGTCCAGACTTGGTCATTGGGATAAAATCAAATTTCCGGTGCAACTGCATGCACTAACCCGGGACGACCCGCACTGGGTTAATTTGCTCGAGGCCAGCGGGGATACGTCAATCGTGGATGTGGTCGCGTCTTATCAACTACTATCAGGCGGAAATGCGGCCGCTATTGCGGACCTGAATACCTTTGATGAACAGGTTACCGTTCTTGGGCAGGCGTTGCGCGCCGAAAAACTGATGATGGCCAGTCCTGAGCAGGCGCTGGATCAATCGTTAAAACTGGCCCGGTTTTTTGCCGACAGCTGCGAGCCGCTTGAAGTTTCCATTTACGCGCCCGAGGGGCAGGCGTTTATGGGCAAACTGGTTGAAACCAGCGCCAAGCAACAGGGGCTGGATTTCATGGATGGAGATTACGTTCGGCAAAAACGTATGGCGTCGCATAATATTATCCTTTACCGACTGCTTAATATTGATTCCACGCACAATATAAGGCGTTTTGACCAAAATATGTCATCTGATGCCAGTATTAAATGCGTGAAATTTACCATGCAACCTGCGCTAAGCCGTACACCCGGGCGAGATGCCAAGGAAATGCTGGACGCGGTTAAAGCCTTCGCTTCAAGGGTAAAAGGTGATATTCGCATTCCCGGTGAAGCTGAATATCATCAGGATCTGTTACTTAAACTTCGAAATCGCGTCAGCCGGCTTGAGAAAGACACCATTGCAGCAGGCCTGGAACCGGGTGGGCAGGAAATCTATAGAATATTTTCTTAAGCGTGAAACCGGGCATATTCCTATTTTCCTCAGCTGAGCAGGGTATTGCATGCATATGTTGTTTATTCTTATCCTGTAACGATCAACTGAGAGCTTTAGGACAGTGAATACGTCGGTTGAAGCACAAATCCACGCACTGATCGAAGAACTTGCACAGCATAACTACCGTTATTACGTGCTCAGCGATCCTGAAGTGCCTGATGCCGAGTACGATCGGCTTATGCAAAGCTTGAAGGCATTAGAAACGCAATTTCCTCAGTATCGCCTGTCGTATTCACCGACGCAGGCCGTCGGGGGCTTCGTATCAGAAGCATTCAGGCCGATCGAGCATTTGCAGGCCATGTACTCGATAAATGATGGCTTTGATGAACAATCCACGTTTGATTTTGATCTACGCATTAAACGCCGGCTGGAGCTTGATGAAAATCAACCCCTGCGATATTTTTGTGAACCTAAACTCGATGGTCTGGCCGTCAATATCTTGTTTGAGAAGGGATGGATGGTACATGCTGCGACACGCGGTGATGGCAACACCGGCGAAGATGTGAGCCAGAATGTCCGGCAAATTCTGGGCAAACAGGCTCGCCTTATCGGGGATAATATTCCAGATCGACTTGAGCTACGTGGCGAAGTGTTCATGCGTCGCCCGCAGCTGGAAAAGCTCAATCACAGGCGCAGGGAAAACGATCAAAAACCGTTCGCTAATCCGCGTAACGCGGCGGCTGGAGGATTGCGGCAGATTGATCCGAAAATCAGTGCCCGGCGCCCGCTGGAATTATATATCTACGGAGCAGGTGCCTGTGAACCCGATACCTTGCCGGAATCGCAGGCTGAACTAATGGAGCAAATTAAAAACTGGGAAATGCCCGTCAGCGATCTGGTACGAAGCGTTCAGGGCATTGATGCTTGTCTTCGCTATCACGCAGATATACTCGAACGACGCGAGCAGATTGATTTTGATATGGACGGGGTCGTTTATAAGCTTGATGATCGAATGTTACAACAACAGTTGGGCTCTACGGCCAAAGCGCCGCGATGGGTGCTCGCGCATAAATTCCCGGCTCAGGAAGAACTGACCATTGTTGAGCAGATTGACGTTCAGGTAGGGCGTACGGGCGCCATTACACCGGTGGCGCGGCTTAAACCTGTGCACGTCGGCGGGGTCATTGTATCCAATGCGACGCTACACAATAAAAATGAAATTGAACGCCTGGATGTGCGCGAAGGTGATACCGTGGTGGTGCGGCGCGCGGGCGATGTCATACCAAACATAGTAAAAGTATTACTTAACAAGCGGCCTGAAAAGGCCAGATCCTATCAATTCCCCCGGAGCTGCCCGATTTGTAATTCGCATATTGCCTATAGCGACGGCGGCGTGATTGCGCGCTGTAGCGGAGGGTTGGTGTGTGATGCGCAGCGCAAAGGAATGATCCGGCACTTTGTATCGCGCAAAGCAATGGATATTGATGGCCTGGGATCTAAGCTGGTTGATCAGCTGGTCAATGAAAAATTAATCACCACACCGGCCGATATCTATCGCCTCAATGAGGCACAGTTGTTGTCCATGGAGCGCCTGGCCGATAAATCTGTGAGGAACTTGCTGGATGCGATAAATGCAAGCCGGGAGACGACATTCGCACGATTTTTGTACGCATTGGGTATTCCATTAATTGGAGAAACCACTGCAGCCACACTAGCACGTAATTTTATTACGCTGGATGCCCTGAAGAATGCGGAGTTTGATCAACTCGTTGAGATTAACGACGTTGGCCCGCTGGTAGCGCAAAGCCTGCTGGATTTTTTCGGTGAAGCCGAGAACCTTCAGGTTATTGATCAAATGGTTAACAAGCTCGGCATACAATGGCCTGATCCCGAGCCGGTTGCACGCGATGAATCATCACTATTTTATAATGCTACCGTGGTGATTACCGGCAGTTTTACAGATTTGAATCGAACTGAGCTCAAAGCGCTCCTTGAAAAAGCGGGCGCCAAGGTGACCGGTAGTGTGTCTAAAAAAACAGACTTCGTGGTCGCCGGAGTGTCTCCCGGCAGCAAAGTTGATAAAGCAGGGAAGCTCGGCATCGAGATTCTAGATGAAGCGCAGCTATTGAGTCATCTATGAAGCAGCCAATAGATAAACTAAAAGTAGACCTTGCTCTTGAACTGGTCTGCCAGCTAGGTTGCCTTACCGTGCATGAAATTATTATAGAAATAGAAAGAGGCGTGCTGCCAGAACCAGCTAAAACATTGAGCGAAGAGGAATGCAAATGTCTTTTAGTAGAGCTAAAACACGTCATGCAAACGTACCAGTGAGCAGGGAGGCCATTAATTTTTGTTATTAGCCGTAAAATAAGCACAAATAACTGAGATTAAGCCCATTTTCAGGCTTGTTTCATACAGATCATGCCGTTACAATACGCGCCCCTTTAAACTGGTGCCCAAAATATGGGGGCGTCTGGTGAAAGGGTCGGGGCTAAATAAAGCAGCCTCGAGGTTAAACGTATTTTATTAACGTGAGAGGACATCTATTCCCATGGCACTGACTGTTGCTGATCGCCAGGCGATCATTGAAGAACACAAACGCAGCGAAAACGACACCGGCTCTACCGAAGTTCAGGTGGCACTGCAAACTGCTCGCATTAAAGACCTTACCGGTCACTTTAAAACTCATATTCACGACCATCATTCACGTCAGGGCTTACTGCGTCTGGTGAACCAGCGTCGTAGCCTGCTTGACTACCTCAAGCGCATCGACATTGAGCGTTACCGTAACCTCATCGCAAAGCTTGGCTTGCGCAAATAATCTAAAGGAACGAATTCGTGAACGAAATTACAAAAACTTTTCAGTATGGTGAGCATACTGTTACTCTGAAATCCGGAAAAATTGCGCGACAGGCCAGTGGCGCGGTGTTCGCCAGCATGGGCGATACCACCGTTATGGTGACCATGGTTGCACGCAAAGAAGCAAACGACCGGGATTTCTTTCCATTAACGCTTGATTACGAAGAACGTACTTACGCTGCGGGCAAAATCCCTGGCAGTTTCTTCAAGCGGGAAGGGCGTCCTTCTGAAAAAGCTATTTTGACCTGCCGCCTGATGGACCGTCCTTTGCGTCCTTTATTTCCTAAAGGATTTTCGCAGGAAGTCCAGATTGTCTCTACCGTATTATCCATTGATCCTGAGATTGATCCGGATATCGTGGCTATGGTTGGCGCTGCTGCAGCGATAGAAATCTCCGGTGTGCCGTTTAACGGGCCGGTCGGTGCATGTCGTGTAGGTTATGTCGATGGCGAATACGTACTCAACCCGAATGCCAGTTTATTAAAAGATCAATCCCAGCTTGACCTGGTAGTCGCCGGCACCAAAGATGCGGTGCTCATGGTTGAATCTGAAGCTGATATGTTGAGCGAAGAAGTGATGCTCAACGCGGTCATGTATGGCCACGAGCAACTTCAGACAGCAATCAACGCTGTGCAGGAGTTCGCTGCAGAATTTGAAATTGATCGCTGGGACTGGTCCGCACCGGTTAAAGACGAAAGCATCGCTGATAAAGTGGCGGCCGTCTGCGAGGCAGGTTTAAACGACGCTTACCAGATCGCAGAAAAAATGGATCGCTATGACGCCATTGGCGCGGTTAAGCAAAAAATGAAAGACGAGCTGCTTTCAGACGACGCCGAAGACGGTTTCGCTGAAAAGTGTTCTGAAGCCTTTAAAGGCCTGGAAAAGAAAATCGTTCGTGGCCGCATTATTGCAGGTGAGCCGCGTATTGACGGACGTGATACCACCACTGTGCGCCCGATCCAGGTCGAAACAGGCGTATTGCCCCGTACCCACGGTTCGGCCTTATTCACCCGTGGTGAAACACAGGCGCTGGTAGTGACTACGCTGGGTACAGATCGTGATTCACAACGTATTGACGCACTGGAAGGCGAGTACAAGCAACCTTTTATGTTGCACTACAACTTCCCGCCATATTGTGTCGGTGAAACCGGTCGCGTGGGTTCGCCCAAGCGCCGTGAAATCGGCCACGGTCGTCTGGCGTATCGTGGTATTTATGCTGCGCTGCCTGATATGGAAGAATATCCCTACACGCTGCGTGTGGTATCGGAAATTACCGAATCAAACGGATCTTCTTCGATGGCGTCTGTTTGCGGCACCAGTTTATCTCTAATGGACGCTGGCGTTGCGATGAAAGCACCCGTGGCCGGTATCGCAATGGGCCTGATCAAAGAAGGTGACGATTATGCGGTTCTGACCGACATTCTGGGAGATGAAGATCACCTCGGCGACATGGATTTCAAGGTTGCAGGCAGCGAGAGCGGCATTACCGCCCTGCAAATGGACATCAAAATTGAAGGTATCACCAAAGAAATCATGGAAACCGCACTGGAGCAGGCGAAAACAGCCCGTATCCATATACTCGGTGAAATGGCCAAGGTGATTTCTGAGCCACGCGAAGAGATGTCAGATTTTGCGCCGCGCATTGATACCATGAAGATTCACGTCGATAAAATTCGTGACGTAATCGGCAAAGGTGGCGCGGTGATTCGCTCTATCTCCGAGGAAACCGGCGCATCTATTGATATTTCGGACGATGGTACAATCAAAATTGCTTCGGTTGATAGCGCGGGTAGCGCTGCAGCACGAAAGCGCATTGAGCAAATCACTGCCGATATCGAATCGGGTATGATCTACGAAGGCAAAGTCGTTCGCCTGATGGATTTTGGTGCGTTTGTTAATATTCTTCCGGGGCGCGATGGCCTGGTTCATATCTCTCAGATTTCGAATGAGCGTGTGAACAATGTCAGCGATGAACTGAGTGAAGGGGATATGGTTAAAGTGAAGGTTCTGGAAGTGGACAAGCAGGGCCGCATTCGCCTGAGTATGAAAGCGTTGCTGGAAAGCGACGACGCATAACCCGTCCTTTAACGAAATTTAATAGAGTTAGAATCATGGTAGTAATTAGACTTTCTCGTGGCGGTTCCAAGAAGCGTCCTTTTTATAGCATTACAGTAGCTGACCAACGTCGTTCACCGACCGGTCGTTTCATCGAGCGCATCGGCTTTTATAATCCCAATGCACGTGGAAATGAAGAAAAACTGCGTCTTGACCTTGAGCGTGCAGCACACTGGGTAGGTCAGGGTGCACAAGCCACTGATCGTGTCACAAACCTGATCAAGCAGGCAGAAAAAGCCGCGGCTACGGCGGCGGCTTAAAGGCTTGCTGGTATTCGCCGTGCGCCTCAAAGCGCAGGGCGATGTTATATCCCGGGTAAAAAATGGCAGATAATACCGTCATACTGGGGAAAATTATGGGTGTACAGGGTGTTCGCGGCTGGTTGAAAGTTTTTTCACATACGCGCCCACTCGATAACATCTTCCAGTTTAAGAACTGGCAGTTAAAAAGCGGCTCGGGGGAGTGTATCTCGCGGACCATTGTAGATTTTAAGCATCAGGGCAAAAAGTTACTGGTGAAAATGCTGGGTGTGGATGATCGCACTACTGCACAAGCACTGGTGGGTCTTGAAGTTTTTGTAAGCCGGGATCAATTGCCTGCCCTGACGAATGAATATTACTGGCGGGATCTGATTGGTCTGTTGGTAAAAGATACGCATGGCACCGAGCTTGGCGACATTATTGATATAATGGAAACCGGGTCGAACGATGTGTTGCTATTGAAAGATAGCAACGGGAAATCCCTGGCAATTCCCTGGTTACCGGAAATTGTTATTGAGGTCGATATAGAACGGTCTTTATTGATCGCTGACTGGGAGCCTTTGGTATGACACTGCGCATTAATGTCATATCGATATTCCCCGAAATGTTTGATGCGCTCGGCTTTGGTATGTCCGGCCGTGCGCTGGAAAAAAAGGCGATTGATCTGTGCTTGACGAATCCTCGTGATTTCGCGAAGAACAGATACCGCACCATCGATGATCGCCCCTATGGTGGCGGACCGGGTATGGTGATGATGGCCGAACCGCTTAGCGCCGCAATTGACGCGGTAAGCGGAATTAAAACTAGGGGGCAAAGCGCCGGCCCTGTGGTGTATTTAAGCCCGAAAGGGCGGCGCATGACGCAAACGGATGTAGAATTATTTGCGGCATTGCCCGAACTGACTTTAATTGCCGGGCGATACGAAGGCATTGACGAGCGTGTTATACAAACGCGCGTTGATGATGAAGTATCCATTGGCGATTATGTGTTAGCCGGGGGTGAATTTGCTGCAATGGTGCTGATTGAGGCGGTTGCGCGATTGCTACCCGGCGTATTAGGAAATGACGAATCTGCAGTGCAGGAATCGTTTACTTCCGGCATACTGGACTATCCGCACTATACGCGGCCGGAATGCTTTGAAAATTTACGAGTACCTGAGGTACTGTTAAGTGGCGATCATAAAAAGATCGCTGCCTGGCGGAAACAGCAGGCGCTTAAGGTAACGAAAGAACGTCGCCCGGATTTGTTGGAAAAGCGCTCGCAAGGCACTGACTGATAGACTCAAGCGATAAGCATTAAAACTTAAGACAAACGTGGAGACACGAAAAATGACGAATATAATTGACGCCATAACGGCAGAACAACTAAAAACTGACCTTCCTGAATTTAGCCCGGGTGAGACCGTCAAGGTGGACGTGATGATTCGTGAAGGCGATCGTCAGCGTATCCAGGCGTTTGAAGGCGTGGTTATTGCTATGAAGAATCGCGGAATCAATTCGTCTTTTACGGTACGTAAAATGTCTTCTGGCGAAGGCGTAGAGCGCGTATTTCAGACTCATAGCCCGCTGGTACATGAAATCGAAGTAAAACGTCGCGGCGCGGTTCGACGCGCCAAGCTCTACTATTTGCGTGAGCGCACCGGTCGTTCTGCACGCATCAAAGAGAAGCTGTAATTCCGTTATTGGCATTTATTTTAAGGGTGTCGCAAAAACGTGTCGTAGGGTGGATAAGCGCAAGCGCATCCACCATTTACGCGATACAAATAAATAATTAGGGTGGGTGCGTTGCAGCCACAATAATTTATCAGGCACCCTACTATATCGTGCATTAGTACTGCACCCTCTCTGCTAAAGGGCGATTTTTCATCAAACTAGCGCGTAAATTATCATTGTACCCGCGTATATCACGTCTTGGCCTCTTTGTAGTAGCAAGCTTGCTGATAGTGGGCCCTGCCTACGCCCAAACTGCAAACACGGTGGTCGAGGCTACCGGTGTTCGCTCCGAAATACCCCCCGTCGACGCCAATCACCTGGCTGTCGCACGCAGCCTGGTTAAAACCGGTGCTTTAAATTTGGCTCTGGACTATCTACAGCGCCATCCGCCATCCGTCGCGTCGATTTCTATATGGGAAGCCTGGGCCGAACAAAAGTGGAGCATACTAATCTTACTGGAAGACTGGTACGCCTTAAAACAGGACGCACATGGCCTGCCTGCCAGTTTCGGTTCTGCCAAATATTTCGCCATCCCTTACGAAGCACGCGCCATGATTGCGCTGGGAGAGCTGGATGCGGCCCGCCAATTATTGCAGCCTGTGTTACTGCAAAAAGACATCCCGCTACACATACAAAAATCGGTACGGGAGCAGTTGATCGCCCTGTATCGTGCCCAGGGTGATTACGTCAATGCTAAAATAGAAGCGATTCGCTTTCATGATGAATTTAAACCGCAGGAAGCGGCCTGGTTTATTAAGCGCGCAGTCATTGAATATCTGGCGAATGATGCGGCAGGGGCCAGCCAGTTGCTTGCTCCGATTGCCTCAATCGAAGCAAAACTACTACAGGCCTACTTTCGATTGCGCGCCGGTGAAATAGATGTGGCTGCTGCACAATTGCTCGTGCACCGGCAGCTTGCACGCAAACGGATTACCGATGACGAAAAGAAACTGGCTTACGCACTCAAAGCCAATGCAGGGCAGCATGTGGATGAAGCGGGGAAATTAGCGCAAATTCAATCACTGGAGCGATACCTGGTAACCGGCAAGGCCGATCTTCATCCTGATGTGGCATCGCATACTCCCGATGCGCTGAAAAAAGCCTATCTTGAACTGTCCGATCTATTGATCAATACCGCTTTGATTAATCCCGGCCGCTCCAGCCTTAAATTTACGCTTGCGCAGCAGGCGGATAAAGCGGATCTACCCATCAAGGCACGGGCCTTGTATGCGGACGTCATGCTGAGGCAGGGTGACGAGGCATTAAGCCTGGCGGCAAAAACGGCTTTTGTAAACAGCCTGGTGCGAACAGAGCAGTACATACTGTTATCACATTTGCTGGGTAACCGGAAAATCATGGGGAATTTTAAAAATGTTGACAGTGCTACCAGCGCTAAAATTCTCAATTTTGCACTGGAGCAGGGCGATGCCAACCTGATACTGGCGATTGCGCCCCATCTTGATGAAGCGCCGGAAAATATAGACAACCGGGACTGGATCCTGCAAAAAGCCCGCGTAGATATTTTTGCCGGTCGTTTTGCACAGGCTCAAGATAAAATAGAAAACTGGATAGATCAACATGACACACTCACCGGGAAAGATGTAGACCGGGTGTTGCAGGCCGTATTCGACCTGCAATCCGTGCAGCAAAATGATGTTAGCCTGGTACTGTTTGAAAAAATAAGCGATAAAACCAACTCTAAACGCCACAAACGCGAGATACTGTTCTGGAAAGCACAATCCTACGATGCTCTGGATGAACGCATAACGGCGGCACAACTTTACCTGCGCTCCGCCATGGTCGAAGCCAACGGGTTTGACCAATGGGGTCAGTCTGCTCGCTATCACGCGGCCTATACGCTGATGGAAGCCGGAGCGTATTTTGACGCACGCCGTCTGTTTGAAGCTCTGCAGTCTGTTGCCACCGATACCGCGCGGCGCACAACGATTAAACAGGCCCTGCAACGGCTCTGGTTGCTTGAAAATCAACTAGGCGGTTAATTTCAATATGATCTGCTTTCAAGCAGATTCGAGGCGCCCGACATGCTACAGTATTGTGGCTGTCATAATCTGATTAACTACATACCTAAGCCTGAAGGCCACGCCAATATGTCGACCGAGCAAGTCGTTTCAAAAACCTATTTACATGGCAGTTTACTTCGTGATATCCAGTCTGCGCTGGATAAAATGGATAAATCTATCACTGAGCTAAGCATTGCTGATCTGGCGCCAGTCGATGAGTTTCATATTGGCGGTCGAGCTGCAACCGAACAGTTCATGGCGCAGCTCGAGCTCTCTGATAATGATACGGTGCTCGATGTGGGATGCGGCCTGGGCGGTTCAGCACGGTATGCGGTTGAGACATATCAATGCCAGGTAAGCGGTATAGATTTAAGCCAGGAGTATGTTGATACAGGAAACGTGCTGTGCGAATGGGTGAACATGGGAGATCCCATAAATTTGCAGCAAGGCAGCGTTCTGGACACACCCTTTGATGATAGTCATTTTGACCGCGCCTATATGATGCACGTGGGCATGAATATCGAAGACAAAACACAGCTTTTCAGGGAGTTATATCGAGTTTTAAAGCCCGGCGCTATTCTGGGCGTTTACGATGTTATGCAACAGGAGCAGGGTGAACTGGCGTTTCCCGTTCCATGGGCTGACAGCAGTGTCACTTCATATCTGGCATCCCCCAATGGCTACATCAAAGCGATGACCGGAGCCGGATTTAATTTGCTAAAGCAAAACAATCGTCGGGAATTTGCGATTGAATTTTTTGATAAGCTACACGCGACACTCCAGGCAAGAGGGGGTCCGCCACCGTTGGGCCTGCACACCTTGATGCAGGAAAGTACAGGTAGCAAGATCAACAATATGATTGCAAATATCACGGCTAATTGCATCGCACCGGTCGAATTGATTGCGCAAAAACCCTGAATACGGAAGTCGGCCATTAACAGTAAGCAGCTCAAAGTGGACGAACAGGCCCTGATTGATCGCTTTCTGGACGCAATCTGGATGGAATCAGGTTTGAGCCCGAATTCTTTGTCTGCGTACGGGGCAGATCTGAAATCATTTTCAGACTTCCTGATCAAACAATCCAGCCAATTACTGAATGCTGATCACGCCTGTTTGTTGAGTTACATGGCGGTTCGCAGTAGTCAGGTCTCCGCGCGCACCAGCGCGCGAAGTTTATCCAGCCTAAAGCGCTTTTACCGATGGTTACTGCGCGAGAGCATGGTCAAAACCGACCCCAGCGCATCAATCAAGTCTCCAAAATTAAACAAGACCCTGCCCGACTCACTAACTGAGCTGGAAATCGAGGCGCTGCTGGCAGTGCCCGATATTACACAGGCTTATGGACTGCGCGATAAGGCCATGCTGGAACTCATGTACGCTTCAGGCTTGCGGGTCAGTGAACTCATTGGCCTGGAACTGGGCCAGATTGATGTGCGCCAGGGCGTAATCAAAATCCTGGGGAAAGGAAATAAGGAGCGCCTGGTTCCAGTTGGTGAACAGGCTATCGATTCGCTAGCTGACTACCTGCACGCCGGGCGCCATGAGCTCGTCACGTCGACTAAAAGCTCGCATTTGTTTTTAAGTAAACGTGGCTCGGGGATGAGCCGACAGGCATTCTGGCAAATAATTAAACGGCACGCCCAACTGGCGGGTATCAAAGCTAAGGTCTCGCCACATACCCTGCGCCATGCATTTGCAACGCATTTACTTAACCATGGCGCGGATTTGCGTACTCTGCAAATGCTATTGGGACATTCTGATTTATCCACCACACAGATCTACACCCACGTCGCGACTGCCCGCCTGCAGGAAATTCATCAAAAGCATCATCCCAGGGGTTAAATATCACTCATAATGAATAAAGGTAAAACATTCAATTATTACCTTATTATGTTGTTTATGAATAGTTTTGTTGACCTTGGGCACAAGATAACGATTCAGAACACAGTATTTAAGGTTTATGATGGCCAGCAGCAAATTATTCTGATTGCCGTCGTCAACAGCCTGATACTGTTGCCGTTTATTTTATTGTTTACACCTTCTGCCTATTTCTCGAATCGTTTCCCTCTGGTTAAGGTTATGCGAGTGACTGCCTGGATAGCGTTTGCCAGTTGCCTGCTGATCACCTGGTTTTACTATCATGGCAACTACCAGTGGGCCTTTATCATGACACTGGTGCTGGCAATGCAAAGCGCGGTGTATTCGCCCGCCAAATACGGTTATATCAAGCAATTAATGGGCGAGGCTCAACTGGTGGCAGCCAATGCACGCGTACAGGTAACAACCATCATCGCAATTTTATCGGGCACTCTGGTATTTTCAATTTTGTTTGAACTCAAATTGTCTCAGGCAGGCATGGTCTCAGAATTTACAAAAACTGGAATAATTCAAACAGTTGCGCCGCTGGGGTGGTTATTGATTCTCAGCACCACGATTGAGCTGATAATGGCCTACCGCTTAGCGGATATTAGTGATGAACAGGCTTTTAAATCATCACCAAAGTTCAACTGGCCAGACTATCTAACAGGGCGCACGCTGGGAAATCAGTTATCTACCATCAAAGAACAACCTGCGATTTTATATTCAATTTTGGGGCTCAGTCTGTTCTGGGGTTTGTCTCAGATGATACTGGCTGCCTTCCCGGCATACGCTAAACAACAATTGCTGGAAACCAACACCGCGCTAATACAGGGCATGCTGGCGTGCTCGGGTATTGGTATTTTTATCGGTTCGATGCTGGTACGCCGTCATTCCAGACGAACCTTGAATCAGCCTCTGGCCGAATGGCAATTGCGTAAGCAGATGATTCCTTTTGGTGCCCTGGGTGTGACACTGTGTCTTTCTCTAGTGCCTTTTATCGATTCAAAACCGGGCCTGGCGCTGTGTTTTTTTGGAGTAGGGGCCTTCGGCGCTTATTTTATCGTGCCACTTAACGCAATAATTCAGTCCCGAGCCCGACCCGGGCAGGCCGGAACAGTGCTTGCGGGTAACAATTGGGTGCAAAATATCAGCATGCTGAGTTTTTTGGGTTTGACCATACTCAGTGCATTGCTCGGCTTCAACGCCATTTGGCTATTTTATTTGATCATCGTGATTGCCATGGTCAGTTTGATTTCGTATTTGCGATATGGCTTGCGTGACCTGTTGCAATTCGTTTTGGGTGGCCTGTTTAAATTGCGCTACCACATCGAGGCACGCGCGTTGAGTGATTTTCCTGAAGAGGGTGGGGTACTATTGCTGGGGAATCATATGAGCTGGATAGATTGGGCCTTGATCCAGGCAGTCGTTCCCCGTCCAATTCGATTTGTGATTGATCGGGCCTTTTACCAACACTGGTTACTGCATGGCCTATTGAAACACATTCGAACCGTAGCCATTTCACCCAAACGCAGTAAAGAAGCCATCCAGCAGATCAGTGAGGCGTTGAGGTCCGGAGATGTCGTTTGCCTGTTTCCGGAAGGGCACATCAGTCATGACGGTAAAATACAAGATTTCAAATCCGGCTACCAGCTGGCTCTTAGAAACACTGATGCTAAAATCATACCGTTTTATTTGCATGGATTGCATGGTAGTCGCTTTTCACGGGTTGACGAACCCCGTAGCCTGACAGGTGAAATGTTGCGCGGTAAACGACGCACCATAACCGTACTTGTAGGTAAATCGACAAGTTTCCTGAACGCATCTGAACTGCAAGAGGAAGTAATCCGGCTGCGTGAAAGTATTGGTGAACAAAATACGAAGCCGCAAAATTAGGTGTCTTTCGTGTCAGAGCTTGTGGTATGTTATACAAGGCTGACATAAATGCAAATGATTAGCACAGTTTACGAAACAAATCGTATAAAGGGTTGTCTGAAAACACAATAATCGACAATAAACATAACACCAAAACCCGGAGTAATTATGGCACAAACAAAAGGAGCCCCCGTTCAAGACCCATTTCTTAATATCTTAAGAAAAGAGCACATCCCCGTTTCTATCTTTTTGGTCAACGGAATTAAACTTCAGGGCCAGATCGATTCCTACGATCAGTTCGTCATTTTGCTTAAAAATGCCGTCAATCAAATGATATACAAGCACGCTATTTCAACCATTGTGCCCATCAAATCGATCAGTATTCCGATGGATGGACAGGACGAAGATGAGAGTGAGAGTGAAAGCGAAGAGCATAACTACTAATTATATAAAAAGAAGCGCTCAACAGAGCTCCTCTATAGATACGGGTATAGATAGCAATTAAATTAAATATAAGCACGTCAAAGTGAGGCGGTTTTCTGTTCCAGTCTGTTGATTCTACTGACCAGAACGATGGTGAAAATGAGATTGA
>JAUVBY010000063.1 GCA_030590945.1 Gammaproteobacteria bacterium
AACACATCATAGGCATCGCGTACTGCGCGCAGTAGTCTCGGGTTATCATTAAAATGCGCAGGCAGGTCTTTCATCAGGCAGATCGCGTCTTCTTTTTGATGCACAACGAATAACAGGGCATCAACCGGGTCGGTCAGGTTCTGCTCTTTGCCCGGGCCATTACTGAAACCCTGCGCTGCGGACCACTGCCAGACCGCGCGATGATCCTTGAATAGTGATTGTGAGGCTGCGTCGAGCATTTGGGTAAGGCGCTCTTCCTCCCAGCTTATTACATAAATTAGCGGTGTTTTAGCGGCGACAGCGCGTGCCACTATGTTTCCAGAAGAGTCGTCTATTTTTGTCATGTCTAAGGTATTAGCCTGATGGTCCGTCAAAATGCGATAAAGTAAAGCATTTGTCGCGCATAGAAGCAATGGATTGCGGCAAATATGATTTTGCGGTAATGGTGTGATTTTATATCGGGATTTGGGCATTGCAATAATGCGGGTAGAGCGGTAACATCGCGTCCCTTTTTTTATGGCAACACGGCTTGCGATAATTGAATTTCACGCGAAATTTTGAATTATTCCGGCTGTTAACCGCATTTTGAATTGATAGAGGCGAAACCATGCGCAAAGCACTCGTAGCGGGTAACTGGAAAATGAACGGCACCCGGGCCAGCACTGGCGAGCTGTGTAAAGGTATTGCCGACGGCATGGCTGCGCTGGGTGGGGTCGATGTACTGGTTTGCCCACCTTCAATATTGATATCTACCGCCGCCACTGCACTGGCGAATAGCGGCGTGATGATTGGTGGCCAGGATCTGGATACTAATCCGGGTGGCGCGTTTACCGGGCAGACTTCGGCAGAAATGCTGCTGGATGCAGGCTGTAAAGATGTGATCGTGGGTCATTCTGAACGCCGTCAGTTTTATGGTGATACCGATGTGCTGGTGGCTGAGAAAACTCAGGTCGCGCTGGATGCAGGTTTGATCCCGATTGTTTGCCTGGGCGAGTCACAGGCGGAACGT
Source organism: Gammaproteobacteria bacterium (assembly GCA_030590945.1). Taxonomy (GTDB): domain Bacteria; phylum Pseudomonadota; class Gammaproteobacteria; order Arenicellales; family Poriferihabitantaceae; genus JAAELZ01. Next base: position 1,010 of record JAUVBY010000063.1, read on the forward strand.
GAAGGTGGTGTGACCGAAGAAATTGTAGGTAGGCAGCTTAACGCCGTACTGGATAAAGTGGGCATCGCTGCATTTTCAAGCGCGGTAATTGCCTACGAGCCGGTCTGGGCGATTGGTACCGGCTTGACGGCCAGCCCGGAGCAGGCGCAGGACGTGCACGCCTTTATTCGCCGTATGCTGGCGGATAAAGATCAGAGCGTGGCCGACCAATGCCGAATATTATACGGTGGCAGCATGAAGCCGGGTAATGCTGTGGAGCTTATCTCCAAGCCGGATATTGATGGTGGGTTGATTGGCGGCGCAGCGCTGGCAAGCGAAGATTTCCTGGGTATTTGTTCTGCGGCATAGTGCTGGAACAGACTCAAACATAAGGTTAAGAATATGATTGAAAATTTACTATTAATTGTCCATCTGGTGATGGCTGTGGCTTTGGTGGTTCTGGTTTTATTACAGCAAGGCAAAGGCGCACAGGCAGGCGCCGCATTTGGTGGTGGTGGCAGTAGCGGCTCTTCCCAATCGTTATTCGGCGCTCGCGGTTCAGCGAATTTCCTGACGCGGACGACTGCGATTATCGCGACCATCTTTTTCATTACGACGCTTTCTCTGGCCTATTTATATGCCAATCGATCCGGAAGTTCGAGTGTCGTGAGCAGCAGCGTGGTAGAGCAAATTGAGGAAACACAGGAATCGGATGTACCGATGGTACCGTCAGATGCGCCAGATGAAGAACCAGATACGCAAAGCGATATACCCGCTGTTCCTGAGTAGAAAATCTTTACGGCCGATGTGGTGAAATTGGTAGACACGCACGCTTGAGGGGCGTGTAGCGCAAGCTATGCCGGTTCGACTCCGGCCATCGGCACCATATTTATGTTTATAGATGTACAGGGATGTTTATTCCAATCCACGCTCAATTGTTGGTGTCTTATCTTTGCGATGGGGAATGTACCAACATGACACAACTTACAGCACGGGGTGTTGCCGCTTTAAAGCCAGCAGAGCGCCCGTACAAGCGTAGCGACGGAAAAGGATATTGAAGTTTTGACCTCCCCCTCCCCCTCCCTTTCCTGAGAATGTACAGCGCGAACCGCTGTAACCCGTTTGTTTATTGGGCTGCGAGCTTTACTTGTGGTGGTACCCCTTAGTGGTGCGTGGCTAGAGAAGCCCGGCGCGAAGCAATACCCATTATGCAAAAGGTAATAGAAGAACCTACTTCATTGGAATACAGGCTTTCTCTTATTTGTCAGTCTCCCCACCACCATAGCCCTCCAACTTTCTAAGTTGGCAGGCTTCGGGTATGATGTAGGTTAAATAAACTGCTTTTGCCGAAGATTTTAATGAATAAATTAAGCCGTGATAATTGTGTGATCATCGCCCTGATACAGCGTTTATATGAATCTCGCTTACCCCGGGCAATACGACTTAAGGTATCGGTAGATGAGGGCGAAATTCTCAGCAGTTCAGATATTAGTTTTATTGGTCGGGCGCATAAAGAGACGCAACAGATAATTCCTTTAATTGATAAACATCCGAAATATCAGAGCCTGTTTGCAGACGTCATACACCTTTTTCATAATATCACCGAGCAAGCACTCGACAACGAACAGAAATCCACGAAATCTATTTCACCCACTATTTATCCTCGATGAGACACAGACAAATTCTTTACAAGGTAAGTATATTTGAAGAACATCCGGCATAGATTCTGCCCATATATTTCTGCCTCATTGAATATAAATCGAAGTGTTCAAAGACTTCACATACAGGCTTAGTTTCAAAAACCTCAAGGGCCTTGTTCTTGGTCGTTCCTCTAAACCCGAAGTAAGATATATGTGATTGTCGCCCCCTTGAATTATTCTCATCCAGAATCAGTTTGTCTATTGCTGTTAGGTCTTTATCTAGCGTAGATATTGAAAAGGGTTCCTCTGAATGTCCGGCAGTTTTATCATACTGAGAAGCGCATACCTCATCAATAATTACTGCAAATCTCCTGCTTTTCATCGATGCAATAGATTCAGAAACTACTGGGAGTTTTTCAATTGTAGTAATGATGATCGATCTCCCTGATTGCAGAAACACCCTTAGCTGTTCTGATGTTTCCTCAATCGGATTAGCCAGGCTTCTGGGTTGTTCCAAATGTTTGATGGTATTTCGTGTTTGCTTATTCAGAACCTTTCTATCTGTGACTACAATCACCGAATTAAATATTCGGTTAATACCAGTAGGAGTTTGATATAGCAAAAACAGTACGTTACATAACCATCCGACAGGCAAAGACTTCCCGGGGCTGGTTGTTTGACGGGCATGGGTCATGGACATCTCTTTATTTCATCCATAGGTTATTGATTTATCCATCAGGTTGTTTTACATGTCTATCATTTAGCCGCCTTATCCAGCGCACCCCGCACCCACTGAGAGAAGTTAGAGCCTGAGGCCTCAGCGGCCTGTTTGTATTCTAAGAGCTTTTCAGGGTCAACCATTATGCTCGGCATAACTACCTTTGGGTTATCAATCATTGATCCGATCGGGCGGCCCATCGTTTTGTTGATTTGTTTATCTTTCATTGCTCAATTATACGATACTTATTTATATGTGTAAATAACTCTTGGCGCACACTTATATATATGTATAATTAAGTCAGGTTAAAGGAAGGGTGCAACCTCCCAATAACCCTAATCACTAACTTAATGAGACTAAGAAAATGACTACAACAAATTATACAGCAATAACCACAGAGCAAATTAGTGCTTCACTAGGCCGCGAGACATTTTGCGGCCCTGAAGGCAAAGTTCGCGTTCACTGCGCCCACAGAGGCGAACTGTCAATAAACGGTGATATTATTTCAATGCGAGAGGCTTTTGAGTTGATCGCCGCAAATAAAGTCTGGGGCATGAATGATTGGCAAAGAAAGCCATTAGAGCGGCCTTGATTGAACAGGAAGCCAAGAAGTGGCCCGATCCCCGAGGCTGACCAGTTAGCTCAATATGAAGCAACTCTGCCCGGGCTTGCTAATCGCATCATTCAAATGGCTGAGAAAAATCAAGCTCTGCTTATTGAAGATCAAAAATCACTTATTTGGGTAAGAAGCGAGGCTGTCGTTATCCAGAAAAGAGGGCAGAGGTACGGGCTAGTTACCGCCCTTGCCGGCCTTGGAACATCTACAGTATGTGCTTTATCTGGAATGGAAACCGCCGCGACCGTATATTGGAACAACCACTGTAATCGCGTTAGTCTCGGCTTTTGTGCTGGGAAAACTGCCAGAAAAGACAAAAAACAATAAAAACTAACCCGCTCCCGCAGCGGGTTTTTTAATGCCCTCGAAAGATGCAATAAGGGCTCAAGGTGACAGGTGTATGCCAGTTCGGGTATAGAATTTAATCAATAACATGTACCTTCGTTTCGACTCCGGCCATCGCACCAATTATAAAAAAGGCCCGTCTTTGACGGGCCTTTTTAATTCATATTGAATACAATACCCGCATGACCAAGCCAATACTCGCCAATCAGAATGATTTGACCTTGCTCGATAATGGTGTCTGGGCGAAAGCCGATACAGCGGACCGTTCGTTTATAGATTATACGGATGGGGAAAGTTCAGAAAGCAAGGTCTATGCGCAGGTCGAGGCGGCCAGTGATCGATCAGTATATTCGGATGAGCTTGATCGGGCCTGGCCGGACTGGGCGCTGGAATATCATCTGGGTTCCAGGCGTTCAAATATATACCGGGGTCTGAATCTGGAAGGTGTTAAAACGGTCCTGGAAGTCGGTTGTGGCTGCGGGGCTATTACGCGGTTTCTTGGCGAGCAGGGTTTTATGGTGGATGCGATTGAGGGCACGCAGCGACGCGCCGGGATTGCCCGTCTGCGCACGTCAGGACTTGATAATGTGCAGATCGTTTGTTCCAATTACCATGAACTGGAGTTACCGGTCGGGCGCTATGACCTGGTCGTTTTTACAGGCGTACTGGAGTACTCAGGCGCCTATGCGCCGCAAGGTGTGTTGCCGGAAGCCCAGCTCAAGCACACAATACGCCACGCGCAGGCTGCGCTGAGTGACGCAGGACAAATACTAATTGCGATTGAAAACCGCACCGGATTTAAGTATCTGGCGGGCGCGGGTGAAGATCATCTGAATGTGCCCAACATCGGCTTGCATGGCTACCCGGAGCCGCAAAGCCAGGCGATTACGCGTGGCATACGCACCTGGAGTAAACGGCAGTGGAGCCGAATGCTTGATGAGTTTGGCTTCGAGGCCTACGAATTTTGTTACCCGTTTCCGGATTACAAAGTGCCGGATGCGATTATATCGGATCATTTTCTTGAGACAGCGCACCATCCGGAGCAGGTGTTGGGTGGCATCACCTCCCGGGATTACGCGACAGCGTGGAATTCAAAGCTTGACGAATCGTTGTTCTGGCAGGTAGCCGCACAAACCGGTAGCCTGGATGAATTTGCCAACTCTTTTTTAATCGTGGCCGGTAATTCGGCTGATCGAATTCGTAATACCATTAGTTTTGATTTTGTGCGGTTCGCCAGTGTCACTCGACAAATGCCGTATCGTCTTCAGGTTACGAAAAACTCGGGTCAGGAGCAAATTAATCGTGAGGCTGTCGATGTCGCTACGATTCCTTCAGAAGGGGTGGTTTCGCAATATCGTACCGAAAAGGAGCCTTTCGTTGACGGGCAGGTGCTTGATATGCTTTGGCGACAGGCTTTAAGTGTGGTGCCTTCACACGAAGAGCTAGCTGCGCATATTCGACGCTACTACAAATGGCTGGATGCTTTGCTCGAGCACGGAGCCGATAAGTTTGTTGACGCTTTGCCCGGCAACATTATTGTTGATGATCAGGGTGGCTGGCACCTGATCGACCAGGAATGGCATGCCATAGAACGCATTGGCAAAGAAGTGATTTTGTTTCGCGCCCTGTTTCAGTTCGTCGTTAAAGCCCAGGATCTGATAGCGCAGTTGAATCTGGACGGGGTACGCGTCGATGCTGATTCCAGTCCCGCTATGGCGAGCTTTTCTTTAATACACAGCGTTGATGATTTTATTGGCTGGGGTCTGGCTCTGTGCGATATCGACTATGAGAGTTGTCGCAATACCTGCGTAGATTTTGAGAAACGTTTGCAGCATCAGGTAACGCGATCTGAGTATGTGCGTGACCTGGAAAGTATACTTAGAGAGCCTGTGTTCCGGGAGAATTTTGGGCAATCGCTTGAGGTTCGAGCCTACTGGACACAGCTGGACAATGTATGGCACCCGGATCACTCCGTGTTTACCAAAACCGACTGCGTGTCAGAAATTAACGCCAGCCTGATTTTGCCGGCAATGCTTTGTGATCATCGATTCCTGCGTATCAACCTTGCGTCCGATTCCGAGGCGGTGATTCGTGAGCGCCTGGTGCTCAGGGAGTTATCGATTACGGCCATAGGGGAGACCGGTGAGCGCGAATGCGTTTACCGACTGGCTACGACGACTGAACTGGTGGAGCAGGCGAGATTAGATGGATTGCGAGTTTTTGACGAGGAATCCCTGGTATTGGTCTCGGCCAGTGGAAGCCTGGTGCTGGACCTGTCGCAGGTGGAGTGGGGCAATCAGGTGGCTTCGCTTGAATTGAAGCTGAATATTGCGTTATTGGCGCACACGGATACACTTCGGGAGCAGCAGTGGTTGCGTGATGAGTCGCGTTTGTCTGCGTGCCGTATCCGGCTTCGCCAGCACGTTCTGGACAGCCAGCGCGAACGAATTGATGCGGGCGACAAACGCCTTGCCCTGCTGGAAAAGAAAATTAAGCAAAGTTCGACTACCCCTCTGGGGCGGTTACTGGGGCGCTTCGGTTTGATGAGAAAATTTAAGGTGTAAACTGATTTGTGGTGATGCGGGTGCTTTTGTGCGTAAATTTGCGCGTCTATCGGCCCTATTTATTGGATATTGGCGTCAGATTAAGGTTAAACTTCCCGTCTGCGATAAATTGTAAAAAATGAAGCAGGCTCGGCTGGCGGGTTGCTGGTACCAGGGCAATGTTGATCCAGATCAATTTGATCCGGGGCAATTTAAAATACCATAGATGCAGCGATTGTTTGCCACAAATATAAGGTACAAATGTTAGCCAATTATTTTCCCATTCTGATTTTTATTGGCATCGGCCTGTTTGTCGGCGTGGCATTTATCGGGATCGGGTTAGCGCTGGCACCGAATCGGCCGGATGATCAGAAGCTTTCCCCATACGAGTGTGGTTTTGAGGCCTTTGAGGATGCGCGATCAAAATTTGACGTACGCTTTTATCTGGTAGCGATCCTGTTTATTATTTTTGATCTGGAAATTGCCTTTCTGTTCCCCTGGGCCATCGTACTTGATGAGGTCGGCCTGTTTGGTTTCTGGGCGATGGTGTTGTTTCTCGGGGTGCTGGTTATCGGTTTTATTTACGAGTGGATGAATGGCGCGTTGGAATGGGACTAATGATTAAAAGAGCACGCTTATGCCAATAGAAGGCCAATTTAAAGAAGGCTTTGCGACCGCCCGCCTCGATGATTTAATCAACTGGGCGCGTACCGGTTCGATGTGGCCCATGACGTTTGGCCTGGCCTGTTGTGCGGTGGAAATGATGCAGGCGGGCGCGGCGCGCTACGACCTGGATCGGTTCGGAATGCTGTTTCGTCCCAGCCCGCGTCAATCGGACGTGATGATTATCGCGGGTACTCTGACCAACAAAATGGCGCCGGCGCTACGAAAAGTATATGACCAGATGGCCGAGCCGCGCTGGGTGATTTCCATGGGTTCGTGCGCCAACGGTGGCGGCTACTACCATTATTCTTATTCGGTGGTGCGTGGTGCGGATCGTATCGTGCCGGTCGACATATACGTTCCGGGTTGCCCGCCTACAGCTGAAGCCCTGATTTACGGCATATTGCAGTTGCAGAAAAAGATCAAAACCGAAACCATTGCAAGAACGGCATAAGAATGAAGCCTGAATTTATAATAGCCCGGGCTTCTGTGGGTAATAAGCTCCCCCTTAGGAAAAGGGGGATAGTGGGGGATTTAGACTGTATTGACATGTTGAAAGCCTGGAGTTTCATGTTGCGCTCAAATCTCCCCCAGCCCCTCTTTGCTAAAGAGGGGAGCATTCCTGGCTTACTCTTAAAAATAGAAGCACGTCAATTGAGTGTACTATTATGAGTCGCCTTAAGAAATTGGAAAAGTGTGTAGTGAAGTGTCTCGGCGATCTGTGCCTGGGCACTAAGCTGGCGTTTGATGAAGTCACCGTGGAAGTGGCGCCCGACAATATTAAATCAGCCTTGACGGCATTGCGCGATCACGAAGATACGCGTTTTGATCAATTGATTGATTTGTGCGCGGTCGATTATTCGGAATACACCGAACACCTTGAGCGGGAGTGGGATAAGCCGCGTTACGCCATGGTCTATCATCTGCAATCGGTAGAGCTTAACTGGCGAGTGCGCGTGAAAACGTTTCTGGAAGGTGAGCCGCCCATGCTGGATTCGGTGATTGATGTCTGGCCTGCCGCCAACTGGTTTGAGCGGGAAGCCTTTGATGTAATGGGTATTGCATTTTCCGGGCACCCGGATTTACGAAGAATTCTCACCGATTACGGCTTTATCGGGCATCCATTCCGTAAAGATTTCCCGCTGTCGGGTTATGTTGAAATGCGTTACGACGAAGATAAAAAACGCGTGGTGTATGAGCCGGTAACGGTTGAGCCGCGTATCCTGGTTCCACGGGTGAACCGGGAAATAGCTAAACAGAATGAACAGGGCGAATAGATATGGCTGAAATTCGCAATTACACCATGAACTTCGGCCCGCAGCATCCTGCGGCGCACGGCGTATTACGCGTGGTTATGGAAATGGACGGCGAGGTGATCGAGCGTGCGGATACGCACATCGGGCTGTTGCATCGCGGCACCGAGAAACTAGCGGAATCCAAGCCATATAACCAGAGCATTGGTTATATGGATCGTCTCGATTATGTCTCCATGATGTGTAACGAGCACGCTTACGTGATGACCATCGAGAAGATGTATGGCGTGACGCCGCCGATTCGCGCTCAATACATTCGCGTGATGTTCGATGAAATTACGCGTATTCTGAATCACCTGCTGTGGATCGGTGCGCATGGTCTGGATGTAGGCGCGATGACCATGTTCATCTACGCCTTCCGAGAGCGCGAAGATTTGATGGATGCGTACGAGGCGGTCAGCGGTGCGCGCATGCACGCAACCTATTACCGCCCGGGCGGTGTGTATCGTGATCTGCCGGATGAAATGCCGCAATACGAGCCGAATAAACGCTTTAACGATAAACAAACCCGGGTGCGGAATGAAAATCGCTCGGGCAGCCTGCTGGATTTCCTGGAATCGTTTACCGATCGATTTCCGGGCTATGTGGACGAATATGAAACCCTGTTGACCGATAACCGAATCTGGAAACAGCGCCTGGTGGATGTGGGTATCGTTACCCCTGAACGTGCCATTGCCCTGGGGTTTACCGGGCCGATGTTGCGTGGTTCGGGTATCGAATGGGATTTGCGGCGCAAGCAACCGTATGAAGTGTATGATCAGTTAAAATTTGATATTCCGGTGGGTACCAACGGTGATTCGTATGATCGCTACCTGGTTCGTATGGAAGAATTTCGCCAGTCCAACCGTATTATTAAACAGTGCATCGACTGGCTTCGTGCCAATCCGGGCGATGTAATGGCACACGACAGCAAACTGGCACCACCTGTTCGTACCCATGTTAAAGAAGACATGGAAGCGCTGATCTCGCATTTTAAGCTGTTCACTGAGGGCTACTGCCTGCCCGAAGGCGAGGCGTATTGTGCGATCGAGCATCCCAAGGGCGAGTTCGGCACCTATATCGTGTCTGATGGCACCAATAAACCGTATCGTTTAAAAATTCGTGCGCCGGGGTTCGCGCATATAGCGGCGCTGGATGAGATGTCGCGGGGCCACATGCTGTCGGATTTAGTGGCCATTATCGGCACCCAGGATCTGGTGTTTGGTGAGGTGGATCGCTGATGCTAAACCCTGATTCGCTCAAACAAATTGAACTCGAGGCGCAAAAATATCCAGAGGACAAGCGTGCCTCGGTGATTATGGCTGCGTTGAGTATCGCGCAGGAAGAAAAGGGGTTTTTGAATAATTCTCTGATCGATTACGTCGCCGGTGTGGTGGGCGTACCGCCGATGCGCGCGTTTGAGGTGGCCACGTTTTATTCGATGTATGCGCACCAGCCCTGCGGAGAAACACAAATAAAGGTGTGCACCAATATCTCCTGCCAGTTACGTGGTTCAGATAAGATTGTTGAGCGTCTGGAAAAGCGCCTTGGCGTGAAGCTGGGTGAAGTCACGCCGGACGGTAAAATCGGCCTCAAAGAAGTTGAATGCCTGGGGGCCTGTGTAGGTGCGCCCATGTTGCAATTGAATAAAGATTACATCGAGAACCTGACGCCGGAAAAAATTGATGAGATGCTGGATCAGTTGGCGGGAGTCGGGGCATGACCGAACAAATATTCGTATGTCTGCCGCTGCCCGGTGTGGAGCAGCCCTGGACGATGGAGGCCTATAAAAGCCAGCAGGGTTATACCGCGCTTGAAAAAATATTAAAAGAACAGACCGATCCCGGCACCTTAATCGAAACGCTCAAAACCTCTAACCTGCGCGGGCGGGGTGGGGCGGGCTTTCCGCCTGGAATCAAGTGGAGTTTCATGCCGCGCGATTGTGAAGGCCCCAGTTTCATCGTTTGTAATTCAGATGAAGGCGAGCCGGGTACCTGCAAGGATCGTGATATCTTGCGTTTCAATCCCCATGCGGTTATCGAAGGCATGATTATCGCCGGTTACACCATGGGCTGTTCTGCGGGATATAACTATATTCGTGGAGAGTTTACTGAGCCGATCGAGCGTTTCGAGGCGGCATTGGTCGCGGCGCGTGAGGCAGGTTATCTGGGTAAAAACATACTCGGCAGCGGCATGGATTTTGATATCCACGTGCATCTTGGTGCGGGTGCATATATTTGTGGCGAAGAAACCGCCTTATTGGAATCGCTTGAAGGGAAAAAGGCCAACCCCGTTTCAAACCGCCGTTCCCGGCGCAATACGGCTTATTTGGCTGCCCTACTACGATTAATAACACTGAAACTTTAGCGTCGGTGCCGACCATTATGCGTCGCGGTGGCGAATGGTTTCGAGATCTGGGCGTGAAAAACTCCGGGGGTACCAAGTTATTCTCAGTGTCGGGCCACGTGGAAAAGCCGGGCAATTTTGAGGTACCCATGGGCATGCCTTTCAAAGAGTTGCTTGAAATGGCGGGGGGTGTCTGGAAGGGGCGCAAACTCAAAGCGGTGATACCGGGCGGTTCTTCGGTGCCAGTGGTGCCGGCTGAGACTATGCTCGAAGCCAATATGGATTATGATGGCCTGTCTGAAATTGGCAGCGCGATTGGTGCCGGTTCTGTAATCGTGATGGACGAGACGACCTGTATGGTGTCGGTACTCGAACGCCTGACGTATTTTTACCATGAAGAATCCTGCGGGCAGTGCACGCCGTGTCGTGAAGGTACGGGCTGGCTGTATCGCATTGTCAAGCGCATCAATAACGGCACGGGCACCCTCGAAGACCTGGATACGCTGCTTGATGTGGCGAATCGCATTGAGGGGCATACCATTTGTGCGCTGGGTGATGCTGCGGCGTGGCCGGTGCAGAGTTTCCTGAAGCATTATCGACATGAATTTGAGGCCAAAATACCGGCCCTGAACCCGCCTGATTAATATGAGCACCATCAACATAGAAGTAGACGGACAGACCCTGGAAGCAAACCCGGGGCAGATGCTGATCGAAGTGACGGATCAGGCGGGTATTCATATTCCGCGTTTTTGTTACCACCCTAAACTATCGATCGCCGCCAACTGCCGCATGTGCCTGGTGGATGTTGAAAAAGCACCCAAGCCTTTGCCCGCGTGCGCAACACCGGTCAATGACGGTATGGTGGTGAGAACCCAGTCTGAGCGCGCGCGTTCCGCACAGAATGGCACCATGGAGTTTTTGCTCATAAATCATCCGCTGGATTGCCCGATTTGTGATCAGGGCGGGGAATGCCCCTTGCAGGATCAGTCGATTGAGTATGGCGCCAACGCCTCGCGTTACCATGAAAATAAGCGCCAGGTGAAAAATGACGATATCGGGCCGCTGATTGCGACCTGGATGACGCGCTGTATCCAGTGCACGCGCTGTGTACGCTTTAGTGAAGAAATCGCGGGCGTGATGGAGCTGGGCATGGTGGGTCGAGGCGAGCACTCAATGATCAAGACTCATCCTGATGGCGAAGCGACACCGGATCAGGTTGGGGCGGCTTTGTGTAGTTCGGTTAATTCAGAAGTGTCCGGTAATGTGATCGAACTTTGTCCGGTGGGTGCATTAACTGCCAGGCCCTCTAAATATGCAGCGCGCGTGTGGGAAATGCAAAATCACGCGCAGATCAGCCCGCATGATTGTGTAGGCGCGAACCTTAACGTTCAGACCTTGCGCGGTGAAATTATACGCGCCATGGTGCGTGAAAATCATCAGGTAAACGGCTACTGGTTGGCGGATCGTGATCGCTACGGTTACGAATCAGTCTACGCGGATACACGCCTGAAACGCCCGATGATTAAAGATCAGAGTGGCTGGCGTGAAGTGGGATGGGAAACCGCGCTTCGGCATGCTGCCGCAGGCTTGAACACGGTAAAACAGCGCGATGGCGCCACGAAAATGGGTGCTTTGGCGAACCCTTCCCGAACCGTGGAAGAGTTATTTTTACTGCAAAAGTTAATGCGCGTGCTGGGCAGCGACAACGTGGATCATCGTCTCCGCCAGGATGATTTTCGAGATGATCTTCTTGCGCCATTGTATCCGGGCAGTGAGCTGGAAATAATTCAGTTTGAATCACTCGATCGTGTTTTGCTGCTGGGTTCAAATATTCGCAAAGAGCAGCCCCTGCTAGGGGTGGCGTTGCGCCAGGCCGCGGTGAATAATGCGGCGAGCATCAGTGCCATAAACATGCTGGATTACGATTTTCATTTCCCGCTGGCGAATACGCATATCGTGTCTCCGGGAGACATGGTTACCAGTCTCGCTAATGTAGCCGTCGCGGTGTCGGGGATCACGGGCGTGAGCCTGGATGCGGATATTCAGAAGCGCGCTACAGACACGAATGCGCAGGAGCAGGCCATCGCAGCCTCTTTGCTCAGTGGCGATGCTAAAAATAAGGCGATTATTATGGGCGCGAGCGCGCTGAACCATTTTGAAGCAAGCGCGCTAAGTGCAATTTCTGCCTGGATCTGCGAACAAATCGGGGCCAAGCTGGTTAAATTACCCGAAGCCAATAGTGCGGGCGCCTGGCTTGCCGGTTGTGTACCGCACAGGGCTGAGCATGGTAAAGAGGTGGCTAAAACGGGCCTGAATGCCAAAGCGATGCTGGCTAAACCATTATCTGCGTATTTATTGTACGACCTTGAGCCGGGCCTGGATGCTTCGCGTAGTGGTGAAGCTTTATCATCACTGGAAACGGCCGATTTTGTGGTGCAGTGCGCGGCCTTCGTCAGCGATGAAGCAATGAATTATGCCGACGTCTTGCTGCCCATCGCGCACTACACCGAAAACAGCGGCACGTATATAAACTGCGAAGGCCGCGTACAGGCTTCTCGCGCAGCGGCGGATCCGTTTGGTGAAGCACGCCCCGGCTGGAAAGTATTACGTGTGCTGGGCAATTACCTCGAGCTGGAGGGTTTTGACTACATCGATCTTGCGGATGTTCAGGATGACTATGTATTGGGTGACGAGCAAATCGTGTCACAATCGGGCGCCAGCGTGAATGATAGCCCCGTGAAAATCGACAGCAAGGCTATTTACCGCTATGTTGAAACCCCCATGTATCGTCTGGACGCAAGTTTGCGACACGCCGCTGCGCTGCAGCAAACCATGGATACGCCAACGCCTGCAGTGGGTCTTAATGAAAAAACTCTGGTTGGTCTGGGTTTGGCCGCCGGCGCGGAAGTAAGCGTTCGCCAGGGCGAAATTGAGCTTAAGCTGCTTCTCGAACTGGATAACCGTTTGCCCGATAATCAGGCATTCATTCCAGCCGGTTATGCCGAAACATCGTCGCTAAGTGGCTATGAGCCCATAACCTTGGAGGCGGGATAAATGGTTGATTGGCTGCACAACTGGTTATTCAGCACCTTTGATTTTTTCCCTGAGTGGGTGTTGGTATTTACCTGGACCTTGTGGAAGATCATTGCGATCGTGGCGCCACTAATGGTGGCAGTAGCGTATTTCACCTATGCCGAACGTAAGCTGATCGGTTATATGCAGGACCGTGTCGGACCAAACCGCGTCGGGCCAAAAGGCTGGTTGCAGCCGATTGCCGATGCCGTGAAGTTGATGTTCAAAGAGATCATTATTCCCAGCAAATCCAATAAATACCTGTTCCTCGGTGCGCCGTTACTGTCCATCGGACCTGCGCTGGCCGCCTGGGCGGTGATGCCTTTTACTGATACGCTGGTGCTGGCCAATATTGATGCCAGTCTATTGTTCGTGCTGGCCCTGACTTCGATGGGCGTGTACGGCATTATTATCGCGGGGTGGGCCTCCAATTCCAAATACGCTTTTCTCGGCGCGATGCGCTCTGCCGCGCAAATTATATCCTACGAAATCGCCATGGGTTTTGCGCTGGTCGGCGTGTTGATGGTGGCCGGCTCACTGAATTTGCGTGAGATCGTGTTGGCCCAGGCCGGCGGTTTCTGGCACTGGTACTGGCTACCTCTGTTTCCCCTGTTTGTGGTTTATTTTATCTCAGGCGTGGCAGAGACCAATCGCGCGCCGTTTGATGTTGCCGAAGGTGAGTCTGAGATTGTGGCGGGGTTTCACGTTGAGTACTCAGGCATGACCTTTGCCGTGTTCTTCCTGGCGGAATACGCCAACATGATACTAATCGCGGCGTTAACTACACTGCTATTTCTGGGCGGTTGGCAGCCTTTGTTCGATTTTGCGCCGTTCACGATCATACCGGCCTTTTTCTGGTTTGCCGGCAAGACTGCCTGCGTTGCATTTCTCTTTTTGTGGTTCCGCGCCACCTTTCCGCGCTATCGTTATGATCAAATCATGCGCCTGGGCTGGAAAATTCTGATTCCGGTTACACTGGTATGGATCGCGGTAATCGGCATCGTGCGTTTTTATACACCGTTTGGATTCATGGGGTAAGTATCATGGGCATCGACATTAAACGTTTTATCAAAACCTTTGCTTTGTATGAATTGTGCCAGGGCCTTGGTGTCACCGGCCGGCACCTGTTCAGTAAGAAGTTCACCATCATGTACCCCGAGGAAAAAACGCCCAAATCCGTGCGTTTTCGCGGCTTGCATGCGCTGCGTCGCTACGAGGACGGGACCGAACGCTGTATTGCCTGCAAATTATGTGAGGCAGTGTGTCCGGCGCTGGCGATCACCATCGAATCAACCGAGTTGCCGAATGGTGAACGCCGTACTTCACTATATGATATCGATTTGTTTAAGTGTATTTACTGCGGTTTTTGTGAAGAAGCCTGCCCGGTGGATGCCATCGTGATGACCGACATTCATGAATTTCATATGGAAGATCCGGCTACTGAACGTGTGATAGACAAAC
>JAUVBY010000172.1 GCA_030590945.1 Gammaproteobacteria bacterium
GAAAATCAACAGCCCTCAAGTTTAGAATTATCGAGGGCTTCTTTGTTTGCAAGGGTACTACTGTCCGGTTTAATTTTCGTAGGATCACGTTAAACGGCAGTACAACAATGTTTGCAGAAGACACTTAATGTTTAGAGACTTAAAACCTAAATCCCGTTTTATCGTCATCCTCGCGTATGCGGGGATCCATAATACCGTCAGAAACAGGCTTATGGATTCCCGCCTTCGCGGGAATGACGCTCTAACCGGACAGTAGTGTTGCAAGGGCAAAAATATGTCTGACACCGTCAAAATTCATAAACGCGAGTGGGTCCGCAAGGGATTTCTTCCGGTGTTAAGGACCCTTTATTCCCATCTTCGATTTGACGGTGTCTGGAGCGAAGAATTGAACAGGGAAATCATACACCGCGGTAATATCGTAGCCGTTTTACCTTATGACCCTGTGGCAGACCACTATGTCCTGATTAAACAATTTCGCATCGGTGCCTATTGGGCGCCTGCAATAAACGAAGAACAGCCCAATAACGGGGTTATCTGGGAGACGGTTTCCGGCTATGTGGATGCGGGCGAATCCATCGAGCAGGCTGCGAAACGGGAATTGAAGGAAGAAAGTGGACTGCTTTGCTCAGATCTTAAAAGCCTGGGCAGTGTTTTGACCAATCCGGGCATGTGTGACGAACGCTTGCATCTATTTTTAGCCATCGTCGACAGTCAAAATTGCGAGGGCGTTTTCGGGCTTGAAAGTGAATCGGAAAATATTCAGGTCCATGCACTGGAACGCAAAGCCGTTCAACAGATGATCCGCGATGGCCGTATTGAAAAAACGTCGGCGTTGCTGGCACTTTATCGGGCGGAAGAGATCCTCTCCAGGCGATGATACTATTCGATATCCGGCCACATACCGTTCAGTTTGAAAAATAGAGATTGATGAAGGGATGATCGTTGGTTTACTGCCTGTGAAAACTCGTGTTTCGACTGTTGATGTATGAGAAAAACTCATTTTCAACAAATATTTTTATATAATGATCTGCGTCAAGCCATAGAAACATTAAGCGTATTACCCTGTTTTGATAAAATTCTCGTGGAGGCCTCACATGTTCGCCAAGTCTAATAAACACCCTCTTATATTATTCTGTTTTTTGATATTTTATACACCGCTTGTATTTGCCGGAGCTAAATTACCCGGCCCGTTAGTGAGTGCTGACTGGTTAGCTGAAAATCTGGAAGACGTTGTAGTTCTTGATGTGCGTAGCCAGCTTGATGGTTTTACTAGTGAGGGCCACATCAGCACTGCCATTCTGGTAGATGTGAAAAAAGTACGCGTTACCCGAAGCATAAATGGTCTTGAATTAACCCGTATGATGCCCGCCGCGGAACCATTTGCAAAATTCATGGCGGAGCATGGCGTTAGTAACAACAGCACTGTTTTGATTACCCAACCCGGGGCAACACCCGGACAGTTGGCGGGTGCAGCCCGGCTTTATTGGCAGCTTCGTTACTATGGTTTTGATTCCGTTGCATTGCTCGATGGCGGAAACATGAGCTGGTTAGATTCACTGGAAGAACTCGTTACGGATGTGGCTCCTGTTGTCAAAGGTGATTTCAGCACGCAAACCGAACGTCATGACATCCTTGCAACCACCGCAGATGTCGAACTTGCCATGAAAAATGGCGATGTGACATTGATCGATACGCGTTCTATGCGTTACCACATTGGGCTGGATAAAAAGGATTATGTATTTGAATACGGGCATATCCCGGGATCGCGCAATTTTTATTACAAGTTTCTGACCCCCGAAAAGGGAATTTCCCTCTACTCACCTGTCGACCAGGTAGAGCAGGCATTCAAGGCTGTGCATATTGACCCTTCAGCACCAACGATTCTCTACTGCAATAGTGCTTTCGAGTGCTCATCAGTCTGGTTTTTTATGCATGAATTGATAGGGAACAATAATGTACGAATCTATGATGGTTCGTTGCATGAATGGACTATGAAGGAATCTCACCCAATGACCACTGAATTAACCCGCTAGATTTCGATTCAGTTATTTTTTATAACAGTCACCATCATTCTCGCCTGCGTATTCATGTACTCAGTTGGGAAATCCACCCCCCGCCGGGTTATCATGGGACAACACAATATTACGAAATTCGCTACGGAAACGTTTCCATAAACGAAGAGCCGGACATTCCAGGTATGGATTTAGCACACCCTGGAGACCTTACTATAACGCCCCTGCTTTCATAACTACCTGCTCACCAGAGCACGCCAGCGAATACAGGTAGTCCGCAGGGTCACAATAGTCATCAAACAGTTCGCCTGTTAACTCCAGAACGAGCCCGGTCACTTCCTCAGAGTATTGCGCTACTGTTCCCTGCGGGTGGCTTTCCTTCCA
The DNA here is from genome assembly GCA_030590945.1 of Gammaproteobacteria bacterium. Taxonomy (GTDB): domain Bacteria; phylum Pseudomonadota; class Gammaproteobacteria; order Arenicellales; family Poriferihabitantaceae; genus JAAELZ01. Next base: position 2,397 of record JAUVBY010000172.1, read on the forward strand.
GTCATCATATTCTGATTTTTCCAGCCAGACTGCATATGCAGTACCAAACAGTGGCACCGCTACCAATACCCGCTTTGCTTTTGATTTGAGCTTAACTTTGGCGATGTCCTTTTTATGCTTTACCTTCATCGCGATCAGGGTATTTCTCAGGCCATCTATGGTCATACTGGCTATATTCCATGCCATTGCACCCAAACTGGCGCCGATTAACAGCGACAGGGATAAAATAACTACGAGTAGATTTTTAACCATAAAACTTATAAAGCGTTTCATTTTCAATTTCCGAAATTAACCATAATAGCGGCCTAAATTTGAACTCTAATTGGAGCGTCCGTATCCTCCGGTTCCACTATGCGGCCGATTACCCTGCTGTCGGTATAACCCAGCGTTTGCAATTCAGACATACAGGCGTCTACCCGGGTTTGTGGAACTCCGGCCAATAACCCTCCCGCCGTCTGCGGATCAAATAACAAGGCATAAGCAGGATGTCGGGAAGCACTTTTAGTATCCTGAATCGCGCGTCGCAAGCGCAAATTTTGTGGTTGCAAAGAAGATAAGATCCCCGCAGCAACGGTATCCATCGCGCCATCGAGCACTGGCAGTGAATCCAGCTGTAATATGGCATCGACACCCGAGGCTTTGGTCATTTCAACAAGGTGCCCGACCAGACCAAATCCGGTCAGGTCGGTACACGCCGTGGCATTATACCGCTGCAAACAGGCGGCCGCCTGCTGGCTTGAGACCAGCATCGATTGTATGGCCGCGTCTACCCAACGGCCTTTGGCTTTACCACGCATATCGGCGGCAAATAATGTGCCCGTGCCAATCGCCTTGGTTAGAATCAGCGCATCTCCCGGTTTTAAGCCACTCTTGCGCCATACCTTTCCCGGGTCGATCAAACCATTCACGGTTAGGCCAAACGCAAGCTCAACACCTTCGCTGGAGTGCCCGCCTGCCAATACCGCGCCACTGGGCTGTATAATGGTTAAGGCACCCGCCAGCACATCATACAGGGTCTCTTCTACCACGGACTCGCGCCCGTACGGCACGGTTGCAATGGCCAGCACGGATTGCGCTTCGGCACCCATCGCAAAAATATCACCCAGGGCATGGTTTGCGGCAATAGCACCGAACGTATAGCTATCCTCAATAAACGCTCGAAAATAGTCCACACTTTGCACCATCACCTTGCCCGGGGGCACCGCCAGCATCGCACAATCGTCCGGTGCGTCACGTCCAATCAGTACATCTTCTCTAGAGCTATCGGGCAAGCGCTGCATCACGCGGGATAACACAGTCGCACCCACCTTGGCCCCGCAACCGCCACACCGCATGGCGATGCTCGACAATTCTTTGATTGCTGCTGCATCGGCAATGCCCGAGGCAAATTCAGGGCCTTCGTCTTCATCCATCTCGGGAAGCTGGTTAAATTTATGCATGAATTCGACGTCAATCCAGTTTTTTAACTTCCATAACCAGACTGATTCGTAAGACCAGCTGCCGCGCGATGCAATCGCGTATTGATCGCCCGTGCTGATTAAACCGAGAAATTTCTTTTGTGCCCGATAGGCGCGTAAGCAGCCACCCGTTGCCGCAGCTTTCAAGTTATTTGCCAGCACCGGCCCCTGACGAACCGCAAACACACCCGATTTAGGCCTGGGATCGGCGAGCGAAGCGATATCCCCCGCCGCAAAAATATTGTTATGAGATAAAGAACGCAAGGTGGTATCGACTTTGATAAAACCATCCTCATCCACGGCCAGACCGGCTTTTGCAGGCCATACGGGGGCTGCAGCGGTGGTGACCCATAAAACAGCATCCGCGGCAAGCGATTGCCCATCGCTTAGAATTATCTGGTCTGACCTGACCTCGGCGACCTTGCTGCTGGTTTGAATCGTAATATCCCGTTGTGCGAAGATGCGCTCAAAACGCTTTCGTACGCTGGCATTGTGCATAAACATAATGCGTTCACTTTCTGCCACCAGGGTATAACTGAGTCGTTTGGGATCTTTTCCCGCCTCCTTCAACACCTGACGTAATCGATGTTGAGTGGAAAGCGCCAACTCAACCCCGCCGGCGCCACCGCCCACTACCACCACCCGGAATTCGCCTGTACTGCTGCGCACTTTTTCGATGAGCGCATCCCATTTGCTCAAAAAATGATCAATGGGTTTGGCCGCAATGGCAAATTCATCCACCCCCGGCACATCCATACTGTTCGGTCTCGAACCCGTATTTACCGAAAGCAGATCATAAGCAATCGTCGGGCGCCCCGTTGCGATCACCTGCTGGTTTTCAAGATCCAGTCCCTCTGCCTCAGCATGATATAGACGCGCGCCGGCAAACCGGGCCAGGGGGCCAAGATCGATATGACAATCATCGTAATCATAATGCCCGGCCACATAACCCGGCAACATGCCGGAATACGGCGTATGGATATCGCGCGTAATCAATGTGACGCGCAAACCGGGCACCGGCTTCATACCAAGACGTTTCAATACGGTAACGTGCGCATGCCCGCCACCGA
>JAUVBY010000056.1 GCA_030590945.1 Gammaproteobacteria bacterium
CCGAATATCGATAAACTGAACTTATCATGATCGTCAAATGGAGTAACCATTCTTCTCACATGATAAACTCATTTTATTCGATCTCGATAATTTTGCTCCAAAACAGCCAAACCCGACAGACTCCTAGAGGAAGTGAATTATCAGGGCAATAACTACTGCGCAGTGGCAATAGCCGGAACAAAACTAATCGGTGTATCTGGCTCGTCTTTAAGTGTCGTTAATTCCCAGGCATCCTGCTCAGCCAGTAGCAGGCGTAAAATCTGATTATTCAGCGCGTGCCCGGACTTGTGTGCACTAAACGCACCAACCAGAGAATGACCTAGAAGATATAGATCACCTACCGCATCGAGAATTTTGTGCTTTACGAACTCATCTTTGTAACGAAGTCCGTCATCGTTCAGTATATTAAAGGAATCCATCACGATCGCATTGTCGATGCTACCGCCGCGCGCCAGACCGGCTTTGCGCAGCGTCTCCAGATCGTCCATAAACCCAAAAGTACGTGCACGGCTTACTTCTTTGATAAAAGAAGTCGTTGAAAAATCTACCGTTGCATTTTGTATCGAGTTTTTAAAAATCGGATGATCAAAATCAATGGTAAATGTAACTTTAAAACCATCAAATGGTTCCAGACGAACCCATTTGTCGCCATCACGTACTTCAAGCGGCTTTTTGATCCGAATAAACTTTTTGGGTTTATTTTGCTCGGCGATACCAGCCGACTGAAGCAAAAATACAAAAGGTGCAGCACTACCATCCATAATGGGCACTTCATGCGTGCTTAGTTCTACGTAGGCGTTATCCACACCCATGCCCGCGAATGCCGACATCAGGTGTTCAATCGTTGAGATTTTAACGCCGTTCGATTCAATCGTTGTTGACATCACCGTTTCGGTTACACTTTCGGGCGTAGCTTTAATTTCAACCGGCGTTTCCAGGTCCACACGATAGAATACGATTCCAGTGTCAACGGGGGCGGGTTTAAGCGTCAGAAAGACTTTCTCGCCGGTGTGAAGGCCAACTCCAGTAGCTCGGATGACATTGCTTAGAGTGCGTTGCTTGAGCATAATTTAAGCTGATATAAGCCGGTTTTGATTCAAGATTGATCGCGATATTACACGAAAAACCATAAGTTTGACAGAAGTATGAACAAAAATTAACATGCAGCACATTTTATAATATTATAATATGCTTATCAATGTTTATTTTGTGTTTTTTATTTACCTGTTTATTAGCTAAACTTCCGTGCATCTCATTATTTATCAGGAACACACGATGCAAGCAGAAATAGACGGCATAATTATACAATTAAGTGAAGCAGGCTGGGTGGAAAACCTGGACGAATGGAGTGAAGCCCTGGCAGAAATAATTGCGATTACCGAGAACGTAGGCGAACTCACTGAAGAGCACTGGGACATCATTACGGAAGCACGAGACTACTTTCATGACAATGGCACGGTCTGTGAGCCACGTGCATTTACCAAATTGATGAAAAAGAAATACGGGAAAGACCGCAGCAGTCAAAAATACATCTACTCATTGTTCCCGACCGGATTGGTTAAGTGCGCTAATAAGATCGCCGGCCTGCCAAGACCTAAAGGCTGCAGTTAATAATGGTATGTTAATAATTTGAAAAATCTCCCCACTTGCGCTTTTTCTTAAAGCGCATTTTGGGGATCAACAAGCCCAGAAACATACCTAATAAAATTACGCCTGCACCGCGAAGGAACCAGGCCTGCTCTGTATTACTACCAAGCCGCTCATTTTCCACCTGAAGCGAAGCCTGTTTTGCTTCAGCCAGCGTCAGTGCTTCGGACAGTTGCTGATTTTTCTCGTTAATGATCAAGGTATCGGCAGCCACTTTCTTTACCCGCTTTAATTCTTCCTTCAGTTTCGAATTAGTCTGTTTTGTGGCGAGCAGTTGTGTCTCACTATCAACTGCACCCGTACGCAAAATCGAAATTTCCTGCTGCTGTTCGTTTAATTCTTTTTCACGCAAATCAATTCCATCAAGGCGGCTTCGTGCGCTGGGTTCAGCCATTAAGAAGCGTTGCAGCACCCAGCCGGTTTTACCATTAGCCGTTCGCACCTCGGTATAACCATCTGAGTTTCTCTGGATAATCTCCAAACCTTCGCCACTTTTTAACATGCTGGTTATTTTGTTCTTTACGCCCGGCCCGGTTCGCAAGGTTATCGCCAGTTCGTCACTCACATAAAGCGTTTCCGCTACGGCAATACCAGCCAGGCAGATGGAAAGGATAAATGCGACAAAGCGTATGGATAGGTTTAAGGTAAACTGCATTTTGAAATCAATTAAATCTTTGTGCTGTATTTTACGTGTTTAATACTGAATTAGGGCTGATGATTTAGAGGTATTTCTCAGGCTATTGTCGGTAAGGCCCGCTGAAAATTAATATATACTGATAGCGTACAATGGATTTTTAATTTTTTTCACAAATCTCACCCTATGCCCGCAATGAAGCAGCACACAAACCAGTTAAGACGCATTGGTGCCGCACAGATCGAGCATCGCAATGGTACGCTGTATGAGCATTTAAGGGGCGTATGGGCTTTGCTAAAAGACTGGAACAACCCTGAAGCGGTTTGCCTGGCCGGCCTCTACCATTCCGTATATGGCACGGGTGGATTTGAACAACGCCTGGTCTCTACAGACAAAAGGCAATCGATTATCGACCTCATTGGGCGTGAGGCAGAACGATTTGTTTACCTGTTTGCAGCATGTGACCGCCCAATTACGCATCCCCGTATCGGCCAGGATAATCCACTTCATTTCCATGATCGATTTAGTAACAAAGATTACTCCCTACAAACTTCAGAGTGGCGGGCGCTTTGTGAGATCATGCTGGCTAATGAGCTGGATTTAGGTCAGCATAACACCGCCTTTTACAAAAAACACCTGATTCATTATCAGGACTTGTTTGCTCGATTTGAACCCTGGTTGAGCAATTCGGCTATTTCGGCAAGGTACGAATTTGAACAACAGCTGCAGAGTTAACGCGGGTCGCGCACTCGTCTAGCGTTCTCGAAAACCCAAAAGCCGATGAGTAATAATTTCTTCAGCAACCCCGTCAGGCACACATTGCTCCCATTTCCCGCGTCCACCCTGCAATTGACTAAGTACATCGAGAGAGAATATTTTAAATAATTCGGGGTCACTGGACTCAATGCCAAATATAAAATTATTTTCCAAAAGGTGCTCATACAGGTGTCGTAAATTATCCGGTACCTTCACGGTAGTGTAATCCCTGAACTCGCCGGTCTCATCGATTTCCGGATAGGCTAACAGGCGCGTATTATCCGGAAAAAGTTTACCAAATCCTTCCAGAATTCCGCCTTCAACCCCTCGATAATTACTCTCATCGAATATCTCACGGATGTTTATCAGGCCGACTACAATTCCGATCTGAAGTTGGGTGAACTGTCTGAAATACGCACGCAGAGAAAAGTAACGCGTATAGTCCGAAATCAACACGCTGTAACCCAACGAATTAAGCAATTGAACACGTGAAATCAAATCTTCCTCAGACGCATTCAAATCGTTTCCATGCGCATCATTCAGCGAGATTTCTGCCAGGGCAACGCTGTTTTCCAGGGTAACGCCTTGCGTTTTTGTAAAAACCCTCAACCCCTGTTCGATCATGTCGACATTTAACCGGGTTATAGGCCTGAATGAACCTCGAATCGCCAGTACATTTTTTTTGTAAAGCATTTCCGCCGGCACCACCACCGAACCATCCGGTTTAAACATGATTGCTCGGGACTTCCAGCTGCGGATCAGATGCAGATTAATGGCGCGATTATCTACCTCTTCAAAATAAGGGCCATCGAATTCAATATAATCTATTTCCACACGCCCCTGCGTAAGGCCATCGGTCAGCGAATCGATAAACTTTTTGGTGTTTTCGAAAAAATAATAAGCCGCATAGATTATATTCACGCCCAGCACACCCAACACCGATTGTTGCCGGTCCGCATTACTATCACGCATTCGCACGTGCATAACTATTTCAGATGGCTCAGCACCCGGATACATTTGAATTTTGATCCCGCACCAGGCATGGCACTCGTTATCCGCCTTATAACTTTTCGCTGTCACAGTGGCGCCGTACGAGAAATAGCGCGACGTTCTGGAGCGCGATGTTCCTACTCGATCGATGACCAGCTCGATTTCTCTTTCAATCATCGACCTGACGCGTGATTTACTCACATAACGTTTATCTTCCTGAGTACCATATATCGCATCAGAAAACTTCATGTCGTAGGCAGAAATTGTTTTGGCGATAGTGCCTGCGGCTGCACCAGCCTTAAAGAACTGCCTCGCCACCTCCTGACCCGCGCCTATTTCAGCGATGGTGCCATATTTCTTGGTATCGAGGTTAATGCGCAGCGCTTTATCCAGCGTGCTACGACTACTTACATTTTTTTCCATCTTTCCTCCAGGTGCGACGCACGGGTCGCTTGTCTCTTATTGATCACCATGCAGTTTACAAGCTCAAACTCCTGAGAGCCAGAGGATTTTGATTTTCTGGGATACCCGACGCGCTAACTCAAATTTCGAAATAAATAAAACGTCACCTCAGCAATACAGGTAATTTTACCTGGGCGAAAGGCCTGCGATATTGTATTGTCTAAAACGTGTAAGGGTATTACTGCCTTCACCAGCAATTACACTTAAAAAAAGCTAGAATCACGCTTCCAGTTCGTACTGATTTAAAGCGACCTGGACGTGCCTGACTTCTGCTACTCTACATTTCGCGCTTTAATGCGCGTTCCAATAACTGGCTAAACCATGGAATTCCGCTCATTACGCTATTTTGTCGCCGTATACGAAGAGCATAGTTTTAGCGCTGCCTCCAAGCGTTGTTTTGTAGCACAACCTTCAATTTCGGCCGCAATACAACAGCTGGAAAACAAGCTGGACTGCCCTTTGTTTGTGCGTCATTCAAAAGGGGTCACCCCTACGCCGGAAGGCAGCCAATTGTATACACACGCCTGCCGGGTTCTGGATGACATTCAGTCCATCCAGAAACAGTTTCATGATGCTCCCAAACACCTGCCCATACGCCTTGCGCTTATGCCGTTTCTCTCCGGCAAGCGGGTAAGCTACATCATAAAATCACTGATTCGTCAGGTGCCAGGGCTGGATTTGACCCTGGTAGATACCTCACAAGAGGCCGATGCACGCATAATTGCCAGCAATATCCAGCAGCCTGATGAAGCCTTCCACCGCCTATGGGTCGATCATTACGTGCTGGTCACGCCCGTTGACCACTCGCTGGCAAAACAGGGCTCGGTTAAACTTGAACAACTAAACAAACTGCCCTTTATTAGCCGCAAACCCTGTGATATCAACGAGGCGTGGCAGTTTGCTTTGCAAAAAAAAGGTATTCACCTGGATACAAAGGCCACGGTTAGAACGGAAGAATACGCGCTGGACCTGGTCACTGCCGGCCTGGGCGTATCAATCGTACCCAAACAATCCACCGATGGCTGGACTGGATTGGCGCTGCTGGAAATAGAGGATCTATCTTTGGAACGCGTTGTTGGCCTGGCTTACACCAGGGATAAGTCTCTGCCACCAGCGGTGCTAACTGCGATTGATAGCGTGAAGAAGGAGTTAGCTGCGCTGTAAATGATGGATGTGACGCTGACTAGCGGGTAGCGCCTCAACGCGAGCATCAATTTCTGATTGACCAGCCACTACCGATAGCGTCCCGGGTTGCATCCATAGCTGATACCTTTACCCCCCGCAAAAATCGCATATTTCCCATTCTGCAGCCCAGGCGTTAAGATGCGGCAGTTAATGTTATTAAATACAATCGACAGAGGCCAACCCATGACACATACACCTATACAAAACCTTGGTATCGCCAGACTACAGGCAGATGGTTTTTATCCCAGCGTTATGAATAGCGAAAGCCAGGCGGTGGGTGAAGGTACAGCATTCTCGGTGCAATCACCCAGCGATGGAAAGAACCTTGCGAAATTTAAAAATGCGTCCGTTGAACAACTGGAACAAACCATAGACAACGCACAAAAGGCCTTTCAAGAATTTCAGAGTGTTCCAGCGCCGGTACGTGGCGAACTGGTGCGTCGCATCGGCGATATTGCGCGGCAGCATAAAGAAGATCTGGCGCGTATTATTACGCTCGAAGCGGGAAAGATAATGCCCGAAGCGCTGGGTGAGGTCCAGGAATGGATTGACATATGTGATTTCGCGGTCGGGCTGTCGCGACAGTTACACGGCAAGACAATTGTCAGTGAGCGCCCCGGGCATCGCATGATGGAACAATGGCACCCTCTGGGCCCGGTAGCAGTTATCACCGCATTCAATTTCCCCATGGCGGTTTGGTCATGGAACAGCATGATCGGCCTGGTGTGCGGAAATGCAATGGTATTCAAACCTTCTGAGAAAGCGCCATTGTGCGCGCTGGCTTGCCAGGCGGTGGTAAACCAGGCGCTGGATAGCATGCCCGAAATTCCGCGAGGCGTTTCCAGTGTGATCATAGGCGATCGCGAAATAGGTCAGAAAATAGCTGAAGACAAACGGTTCCCGCTGGTTTCTGCCACGGGTTCAACCGCCATGGGAAAACACGTAAGTAAAACGGTAGGCGCACGCCTCGGCCGTTCGCTACTGGAACTGGGTGGCAATAATGCGATGATTGTGTCAGACACTGCTGACCTGGATCTGGCTTTGAGAGCCATAGTTTTTGCCGCCGCAGGTACAGCGGGTCAGCGCTGCACTACCCTGCGCCGTGTCATTGCGCACGCATCAATCAGGGATGAGCTCATTCAGCGTTTGAAAAAATCCTACGCTTCGCTGCCCGTTGGAGACCCCGCCCGGGATGGCACTCTGGTCGGCCCGCTGATCGACAGGCAAAGCTTTGAATCTATGCAGGCGGCACTGCGAGCCGTAATTGAACAAGGTGGCGAAGTACTGTTTGGCGGCGAACGCGTTACAGATGATGTGCCTGAGGGAGGGTATTTTGTACGCCCGGCAATCGTCAGTATTCGCCATGACGCACCCATCGTACACCAGGAAACCTTTGCACCCATTTTATACATTCTGAGCTATGGCGATATGGCTGAGGCCATCGATATTCAGAACGAAGTCCCGCAGGGCCTGTCTTCTGCGATTTTTACTGAAAGCATGCGTGAAGCAGAACGATTCATGTCTCCCGCAGGCTCAGATTGCGGCATCGCTAATGTCAATATTGGCACTTCAGGGTCAGAAATTGGCGGCGCATTCGGTGGTGAAAAAGAAACCGGAGGTGGGCGAGAATCCGGGTCTGATGCCTGGAAAGCCTATATGCGCCGTACCACAAACACGGTTAATTACGGTGGCGAACTGCCATTAGCGCAGGGAATTGTGTTCGAATAAATCGGTCCGTGGTGGCATACTTTTGATTAAGCCCTGCATCCCACTTAGCCAGGCGTATGGAATTAAACGTGCCACACCCGTCGATTAAAAATTGCTCAATTCGTGTAAATACGATAAAACCTGACATGACACTATTTAATAAGCTAAGCGAAATACGTAATTCCAATGGCGCTCGATTCACAAATGGGCTCAGTGACGACATCATCGCAAAGTTTTCGGCCATAGATCCCAAACTTTCCAGCGCCGTAGATGATGCCTACGTGAACTTTTTGGAGTTGAAGCCGGAATTCCCCGAGATACTGGCACTGGATGAAATTGATCAGGTGGTGGCGATGCACGCTGAAATCATCAATTTTTATACTGATGATGCGGTTAATCCGTATGTCACGCTGGCTGCAAGCGGGCCCTGGGTGATCACCACAAAAGGTGCGGTGATATTCGATACCGGAGGTTATGGTATGCTGGGGTATGGTCATGCTCCTGAAGCTATTCTGGAGGTAATGAGCCGCCGCCATGTTATGGCCAATATCATGACCGCCAATTTCTCGCAGCTTCGGTTGAGCAATGCCTTGCGAAAAGAAATTGGCCAATCGTTGGAGCATTGCCCCTATGACGGCTTTTTGTGCCTCAATTCCGGCTCGGAGGTGGTATCACTCGGTGCACGCATCTCGGACATCAATGCGCAGCTGGCAACCGGTGACGGAGGTGCATTTGCCGGTAAAAAAATCAAACATATCGCGCTAGTGGGCAGCTTTCACGGCCGTACCGATCGTCCGGCACACTATTCTGATTCCACTCGGTCCGTATATCGCAAACATCTGGCCAGCTTCCAGGGTGAAGACACCCTGCTGACTGTTGAACCGAACAATATTGAACATCTGCAACAGGTTTACGAGCAAACCATAGCAGACGGATTTTTTATCGAATCAATGTTTATTGAACCGGTCATGGGAGAAGGCAACCCCGGGCAGGCAATCACGCGTGAATTTTATGATCTGGCGCGCAAACTTACCACCGAGCATGGCGGTTTGCTGCTGGTTGATTCCATACAGGCTGGTTTACGTGCGCACGGCTGCCTGTCGATCATTGACTATCCGGGATTTGAAGGAATCGAGGCACCGGATATGGAAACCTATTCCAAAGCCCTGAATGCCGGCCAATACCCGCTTTCAGTGCTGGCCGTCACGGAACGTGGCACCGAGTTGTATAAAAAAGGAGTATACGGCAACACCATGACCAGCAATCCGCGAGCACTGGATGTCGCCTGCCAGGTACTGGCGCAATTCACACCCGAAATTCGCGACAATATTCGCGTAAAAGGCCGGGAGTTTGTGAGCCGACTGGAAGCTCTTTCAATAGAGCTTGATGGCCTAATCTCGGGTGTACAGGGTACGGGCCTGCTGGTTTCCTGTGAGCTACACCCTGATTTCAAAAGCTATGGTTATGATTCAGTGGAAGAGACTATGCGCACCAGGGGTGTTGGCGTGATACACGGTGGGAAAAACTCCCTGCGCTTTACGCCACACTTTAATGTCAGCTCCGACGAAATCGGCCTGATCATCGACACGTTGAAACAGGTGTTACTGGATGAGCCGCGCAGTTAGCGAATTCGAAGTGCCAAAAAGAATGAACCTATACTTTCGGGGTGCGGGGGCGTGAAAGCGGCCTCAAAGCCTCAAAATGCTTTAAGCGTGTAGTTCGCAATCAGGCGATGTTCGTCAGAATCAAAGGTTTCCGTAGAACGCACCACCGCATAGCGCCACCGAAGTGTCAGGTTTGAGATGCCCGGTGGCTGATAAATGAAATCGATATCACGCTCCCATTCTGATCCGGTTAAGCCGTCCTCCCTGCTAATATCATCGCCAGAAATATAACGACCCATGATATGTAATCCTCGGGCATACTGATCAAAATCATAATCAAAACGAACTTGCCAGGAATTCTCGTCTGCCCAATCAAAGTTCAAACGCTGCACGCTTTGCCAGGAGTAATACGAGGTATTGTCGTGTTCATCCCCATCCCAGGCTAGCCGGTAACTATCACCATTCACGGTTTGATAACTTAGGGTTAAAATGGAGCGTTCACCTGACAGGCGCAACGCTATATTTGAAACACTGGAACGGTAATCCGCCCCCACACCCTCCAACGCACCTTCACCATTGGCCCGACCGGAATAGTGATAGGCATCAAGAAAAACATCGGGTTTACCATCTATCTCCCATAGATAGCGAGCATTTAAATAGGCCTGGTCCATGACATTATCTGCCCGCCCAAATGCAGTGTGCAGAAACAATGAATCAGTCGCTTTGTAAGTTACGCCTGCAGCAAAAATATTAAACGTTTCTCCATTGGCATCGGTATAGTCATTAAACGTGGTTTCCGTATACCCTGAGCCTTTGTCTGTCCCTGTTATATAAGCAGAAAGTCGTTCACCTGCAATTTTAAATATACCGCCCTGGCTGCTTGTTGGTGTCGCACGAAAATCTGGGTCATTCAACAGGGGGGTAAACAATTCCATGCGCCCGAGGTCCAGCGTGCTTCGCATAGGAAGTTTGAACTTAACAAATGATTCTGCCAATTTCGCGTAGGACTCCTGGCTACCATCGGCTTCATCTTGTAACAAACCGGTACTGCCCTTGCCGTCTTCAGCCGCTAATTTGAGGTTCCCGAAAAAACTCGCATTAAAACCTACAATATCGTTCAAATACGCGGAATCATATCGCAGCATCAAGGCCTGAGTTAGCGCCTCTGAAGTGGGTAAATCCTGCTTGTCGCGAACGAAATAAAAGCTGCGAAAATCAGCGTCCAGCTTACCGTAGGGCTTGCGTTCTTCTGCGGTGCTTATACCCGTCAAATTGAACAGCACCAGGCCCAATAACAATTTCACTACAGCCGGCCAAAATAGTGCTCGCATTCCTGTTACAGAGTTAGTGTTTTCGCGTTTCATTTTGTCTAAGCATATATTGCCCCGCATCATAAAGAAATGCTTTTCTCCAGGATACCTGCACCAACCACTAAGCAAGGAAAAGCTGGCGATTTTGACTATATTGCCAACCACATGAAAGATGCTTTAGCATCTCAAATTCAGGTTGCACTATCTCCGCAACAAGAAATGCCTGTAATAAAGTTGCTTTGTAAACTCAGTGAAATAGGTTCGAATAGCAGAAAAAGAGTGCCACCAGTTATTGCACTGCAACTTTTGGCTTTGCGCTGCAATGATCGAAATATTCGGCTGCTCGACAAATAAACTATCCACCACCATCCTGGTTCGCCTTGTGTGAAAACCATCTGTAACGATTATCAGGCTTTGTTTTGCTTCTGATAGCTCATATAGTTTTCTAATCTCTGTCAGGGTGGTGGGTACCTCGCTATTCGAATGCTGCAGATATTCCAGAACACCATCACGCTTCAAACACTCCACTTTGCGTTTATTGGCCTCGTTCGTCTGATCGCTGAATATTTCATGAGAATTATCCGCAAACATTAATATAGTTTCAGCCAAACCTCTGTCATACAGTTCAAAAGCTTTTTCCAGCCTATTGTTATTGGGTGGCGCCATAATTGCGATCATATCTACTTTTTTTGCTGTATCTGTTTGCGCGAAGCGCGCCGCAAAACCTGAGAGAAACCCCCCAAAAAGAGGGCTGATCACCCGAATCCAAAACCTTTGAAAACTGCGCATATAAGGAGAGTTTTCACTCTTAATCCAGGCAAAAAAGGAAAGACGGTTGCCTTTTGAAAAATAGCTGGCCAGCCCCGAGCGCTCGAATAAGGATACAATGAGTTTCTCACGGTAGTAAAAAGACCGGTTTTTCTCTAACAGTTCATCCTTGTAGATCTTCAGAAGATCAGATCTGACATTCAGCTCCACATTTTGTTGCGACGATACGCTGCCGCTGGTTTCATAGTAATTCACCAGGGGTTGTTTAATATGATGAAATACACATTCGCGCTGCAGGCGAATCAAGAATTCCATATCTTCAAAACAGTTCAAATCTTCCCTGAAAAACCCCACGCGCTCAATACAGCTGCGGCTCATCAGAGTCGACTGAATCCCGAGAAAAAAAGCCTGATAAAAACGGGTTTGTTGATTGATCAGCCGACCGGGCACCATTTTTGGCGACACATGATATATTTTTCCATGATTCAGCGGTATCCACCACATATCTGTGTAGACAAGGCTGTCTGTCTCACTGCTTTCCTCCAGCACCCTGACCTGAATGCCCAGCTTGCCGGCAAGCCACTCATCATCAGAATCGAGAAAAGCAATATACTGCCCTGTTGCTTTTGACAGGCCGTAATTTCGAGCCGCACCCGGCCCCGTTTTCTCATCAAAACGCTGGTATCGTATCCGCGCATCTGAGAACGATTCTACAAGCTCTTTTGTATTGTCTGTCGATCCATTGTCTACAATAATGACCTCAAATTCGTTGTAATCCTGAGTCAATATGCTATTGATTGCGCGCTCGATAGTGTGCGCCCGGTTATACGTTGGTAATATAATGCTAACTTTGACCATACACTGTGGAATCAACTATTTATTGATTCAACTCTATTCATGTTCCAGTTTTATCAGCAATTTCTCCAACCATCCCGGTTTGTGCTGCATACTTTTGAGACGATCGAGATCATTGCGCAAATCTGAGCGATCCAGTCGTGACACTACAAAGGTCTCAAGCTGGCGCTCGATTCGTTTTGATTGCGGAAAAGGCTGGATACTTTTCTTGCTTGCTTGGGCAATTAACAGCATGATTGCCGTCATCGTGCATTTCGCGCAACGACCGCAATTATAATCATACGGCTCGGCAACCCAGCAAAAGCGCAAGTTTTCAACTCCCGTCGCCCACTTCCTGATCAATCGAAGCTTGTCAACCCGGGTATAGTCCGCACCATCCGTCTCAACTCGGAAATCATTGCTACTGTGTAAAGGGTCCGTTAAGGGCGTGCTGCCCCAGGGATACAGCACCCCATAATTGAGCGTCGAAGGAACAAGCCCGGTGCGGAACCCTCCGGACAACAAATGCATACACGCAGCAATTGCGCTCACATGCCCCTGCTCCCAGTCAAAATCAAAGTCTCGAATATTTGTCGCCACCACCAACAGTTTAAGCCCTGCATCGTTCGCAACTTGCTTACACTGTTGTCGAACACTTTCGAATGATGCCTGATCATTAACAGGTATGTCAAAACCATGCACCAACATAGCGTGGCTCAAATTATGCTTGTAGCGATTGAGTTTGTTTTGCGTATGATTGAACAGCGTAAAGGTAGAATCGACCCCCCCCGAAAAACTCGCGATCGCCCTCCCCTCACCCCGGGCCCTTTTCCCTTCAACATTCGATATCGAATCCGCATAGACCTCAACCTCACTGTATTCTTTATGCCAGAGAGACCAGACCCGTTGAAATTGCTGGAGGTTGCGCAGCAATCCTGCTGATACACCCGCGTTGCGTATCCACAGAGATCTGTTTTTGCGCATCGCGAGCTGCAGAAATGCTAACAGGAACGGGTCGGCCAGATCGTTCAGAAAACGGCGATTTCTTTTGTCGACCCTGAACCAAACTGCTTTAGCGTCACCATCAAGCAATATATCAGCAAACACATACACGTCGTCATTAAATTCGAGCGGGCGGCAGGTCCTTATCTCCATCGGAGGCCGGGCCAGGCCCTCTGGAGGCATGGATCTTGGACTGCGCTTGCTCAGGTCACCCGCCACAGGTAGATTATTGCTCACTCTTTTCCTGCGGCATGCCGGTAATTCATCGGGATGACCCGCCCATCCGCACCCCAGTTCACCCAGCCAGGTTTCCCACATCGAACGGTTTTTATTGTACGAATTTGGCAGCAAGGTTGCCTGGCGTTGCATTAGCATTGCGGCAATCGCAAAATGCAAGCGATCAGTCACAATACGCTCGAATGGCGCAATCAAATCCAGGTAAGCAGCAAGGTTTGTGCTCAACCTTTCCGGGTCACCAATATTCGATCTTTGCTCAGGGAACAAGGCCTCCGTATCCTGACGCAAATAGACACCGCACTTTCTTACAATTGCCTCACTGCGCGCCGGTAATCGCGCTGACATTGCAAGGTCAGGAGCGAGCCTGGCAGAGGGGCATATTGCCAGGCTTGCCCTCTCGCGCACCCATACCGTATCGTATAAATCGACATCTTCATGGGGGTCGGTAAAAGACTGGGGTAGCACCGTCACCGGCAGCCCCATCTGGCTGGCCCGGAACCTCAACGACTGGCATTCTGCGTATAAACTACCCATATTCCCCCCGCCTGAAATGTACAGCCGGGTAATGCGTTTTGGCAGGCGGTTCGATTGATACAGCCGTTGCGAATTAATGATTTCAAACGGCATCTTCCATTGCCGTAGTAACGATAATGTAGCGAACTCAGTCAGTTGATCACCGACCCCACCTTTCATCGGCACGTAGCCAATAACACCTTCAGGTGAACCGAATAGTTTTTTGTAGCGTGATGACCTGATCAACAATCTGTTCCGGGATGTGTAGCCTCGCTGTTGCCCACGTTTTTTTCTGGCAATAACTCCGTTTTATAATGATGTGGAAATGCTTCAATATCTGTTTTGTTGCCCAGAAATTCTGCGAGTTTCTTAAACCCCTGTTTATCTTTTATTTCCAATATCAAATTCTCATTGTCAGGACTGTCCTAATAAAAAACCAGGTGGGTAAAACGACGTAGAACCAGAATCCAGCTGAATAAATTTGCGATCGTACGATGTTACTAATATCTTTAAGTGGGGATATAATCATAAATACGATTTATGGCACTCAATCGATCCTCCCAGAGATTATAATAAGTATCCGCCACAGGATAAACTATGTCTACAATTTTTGCTCAAAATCCACCGCCCTTAGCTGCATTAAACAGCGGGTTTTTATAAAACAATTCGAAAATATGACAATTATAAACGTACCTGAACATCGACAGGACCCTAATCTTTATGAAGGTGTGATTACACTTGTTGATAGTGCTTTTTTCACCGGATTCGTACTGCTCTATGAATCCATACAGATCACCTACCCGGTGCCCGTCACCTGTTTTGATGGTGGAATGACCGACACGCAACGCTTATGGGCAAAAAAGTATTTGAAAAACTGCACCATCAAGCCTATACCAGACGAAGCGGACATTAAACTGGTAATGGATAAGTTAAGTGGCGTATCAGCCAATGGAACCCGGGAATCGATGTTGTGGATTTGCCCCTTCCTGATAGCAAACAGCCCGTACCAACGCGTTTTGTGGCTAGACTCCGACCTGGTTGTTATCAAGCAGCTAGGGAATTTATTTGAACGTATTGATGATGGACCTGTGTTTACACTGGAAAATCTCAATCCGGCGGAAACAGCCAACCATCCTTCTTTGTACGATGAGATGCCCCTTCGTCAAATCAACCATACTAAGCCGCCCCTGGTCAATGGCGGCGTCTCCGGTTGGGATACTGTACGGGATGCGGCGGTCATAAAAGACTATATGAAACCGGTGTTGCGAGCCTGCGAAAATGAAAAACTTCGCCAGTCCATCTCGTGGCACGACCAGGGATGTCTGATTTGGGCGATAGAAAACAATGAGATGCATGACCGTGTGATCACCGATACAAGCTGGAACCTCTGTGCCCGACACAGCGTTAAAGAAGTACATTACAGTCTTGAAAGCAACTTAAATGAGCAGTTGAGAGAAGCCTATCCTGATACAAATATTGCTCACTGGAATGGCTTTCCATTACCGGAAAAGTTGTTCAGTATATTGGGCTCAGAAAACGATATTCTCGATGCCGTACTAAAACGCCTGCCCGGTGCGCACTATGTCGGTGACGTGAGCATGAAAGATTCAAGAATCAAACTCATTAGCCATATCAGCTCTGCAACACCTGCCCCATTGCTCACTTATTTCATTGAACACTATCAGAATTCACAGGTAGATGATTTTTTGATTATTCTGCACAAAGCCAATGGAGATTCACGGCTGACTGAAAAAATACTGTCAAAATATGGCATAACGCCTGCAATGTGCGTCACAGATTATTCTGCAAAACTCAAAAATCAAAGAATTATCGATATTAAAAGTAAGTATGTTTCAGCCGATGACTGGGTTATTTATGCTGATGTCGATGAATTCCAGGTTTACCCCACTGCGTTAAAACAACTCCTGACGGAATGTGATGAGCGTGGTTATCAATCGCTGCCAGGGAGTTTTATTGATCGGATAGCAGAGAATGGGGAGCTTAAAGAGATAAAAGAGAATTTGACCATCTGGGAGCAGTTCCCCTATATGGTTGATGTGTCGTCTGAAGTGACCGGGGCGTGGAACCGTAAGATATGTGTGGCTAAAGGGTCGGTGCCACTCGATTACTCCGGAGCACATTATCGACTATATGGTTGTGATTATGCACGAGACTACAAAGCCACCTATCTGGATTCAACAAACTGGCCGGAAAACACCGAAATACATCATTTCAAGTGGGACGCAACGCTGCGTTCCCGAATAGAACAGAAAATCAATGGCGACTGTGGAGACAGGGATGCGATCGATGGGGAATCCTTTATGCATGAATATCACGCTTTGTTATCACATCTCAACAAGCACAAGCGCATCGCGGTTTCAGGCTTTAGACGTGCCAAAACGCCACCACTCAAACTCGACGTTTGATACTTTGCGGAAGCGACGGAGTACCAATGAGCTCTGGCCATAAAGCACCATTAGTAAACGGCACGATCAGGACGATACTGTTTTGCCACTGCTAGCTGCGTCACATTTTGCGCATTTGTTTACCGATCTTAGGGGTAAGTTTATTGGATTTGTGCCACTGGCAGGCAATGCTGGCGACCTGATGATACAGCGCGCCAGCAGGGAACTATTTAAGGCGTTTGACATTGAGTATCGACAAATTTCCAACACAGAACTGGACTCAAAACGACTGGTATCGCCGGTTGATGAAATTGTTGTTTCCGGCGGTGGAAATATGGGAACCTTATGGAAGGTTCCGTATATACAACGCAGAAAAGCGCTGGAGCTTGGGGTTCCAGTGAGCATATTTCCTCAAAGTTTTACCCGGAATGACGAGGAAATAAATTGTTACAAGAAGG
>JAUVBY010000133.1 GCA_030590945.1 Gammaproteobacteria bacterium
CATACGCGAGGATGACGATAAAACGGGATTTAGGTTTTAAGTCTCTAAACATAAGTGTCTTCTGCAAACATTGTTGTACTGCCGTTTAACGTGATCCTACGAAAATTAAACCGGACAGTAGTAGTTTATTATACAAAAAGATAATATATGGGTCAAAAAGTATTAATACAGAGACATATTATCCCATACTTACACTTATATTGATCAGCGTTAGCCGCAATAATATTGTTATGAAAACGATAGCGGAGTTCTGAAAATGGGAACGGTAATCAAACTTGAGCAGTCACGCACGCGGTCGTTCAACGGGCAGGGTGTATTCAAAGATTCTCAGCATGTTCTGCAACAGCTTAAACCTGATCAACCCGTTTATCTGTTTAATCGGGAGCAGCTGATGAGAACGGCTTTGGGCTTCCAGAATGAATTTCCCGGCAGGGTTGCCTATGCGGTCAAAGCCAATATGCGAAAGCGTGTATTGCACACCCTGATTGAGCAGGGCATACGCGAATTTGATGTGGCATCGTTGGCGGAAATCAGGCGTTTGACGGATATTAATCCACAGTTACATCTACATTTCAATAACCCGGTTAAATCGCGTGATGCCATCAAATCTGCCTTTGGTGAATACGGGGTCAGGTCGTTTGTGCTTGATGATGGCGAGGAGCTCAATAAAATACTCGGTGCCTGCGTACAAACGCAATCATTGATGTTATCTGTCCGGTTTTCACTGCCGGACCATCAGGCGGCTTATGATTTTGGTGCCAAGTTTGGTGCTACGCCAGAGCGGGCAGCCAAACTACTGAAAAGAATTCAGGCGTCGGGTGCGCGCGCTGCATTGACTTTTCACCCGGGGTCGCAATGTACAGATGCCAATGAGTACCGGCGGTACATTTTTGAGGCTGCTCAGATCGCATCGACAGCCGGGGTTGAACTCACCCAGTTAAATGTAGGCGGGGGATTTCCCGAATATTATTCCAACGTGATTGCCAAACCACGCCAGCATTATTTTCAAGTGATCAGGCAGGCTATCGATGATGCTTTTTCCGGCAGAGCACCCGATATCATGTGCGAGCCGGGTAGGGCGATGATCGCTTCCTGCATTTCTCTGGTGGTTAAGGTAATACATGTCAGGGAAGGTAAACGTACCGTTTTTATCAACGATGGAGTCTATGGTGGCTTGCAGGAGCAGAGTCTGGCAGATTTGAAATTACCGATACGTGTCTGGCGTGATGCGAAATGTGTAAAAAGGCGGTGTGTGCCCCATACCGTTTTTGGTCCCACCTGCGATCCGAGTGATCGCTTGCCCAGAGCGCTGGAGTTGCCTGCTGATATACGGGCAGGCGACTACCTGGAATTTGGTCTGGCGGGGGCTTACGGGTCCGCCACGGCGACTACCTTTAACGGCTTTGAGTCTTTGCACTATGTGAATGTGGGGGTATAATTTGGAGCCGGGGCTCCAGCCCCGGTTCCAAAAGGATGGCTGGCCTTGTTTGCGGCCAGCCTACGCAATCGTTTTAATTTCCAGAAAATCCTCGAAGCCGAACTCACCCCATTCGCGGCCGTTACCGGATTGTTTATAACCCCCAAACGGGCAATCAAAACCCTGATCGCCGCCATTGACGTGAATCATGCCCGCCCGAATTCGGTGCGCTATTCTAAGTGCCGCATCGTCTTCGCCTGATATATACGCCGCCAGGCCGTAGGGGGTGTCATTGGCGATACGAATCGCATCGGCCTCATCTTTAAATGGAATCAGACATAATACAGGGCCGAATATTTCTTCGCGCGCGATACGCATATCGTTATTTACATCGGCAAATACGGTAGGTTTAACGTAATAACCCGTATCAAAACCATCTGGTTTGCCGGGGCCTCCGGCCAACAGGCGCGCCCCTTCTTGAATGCCCGCTTTAATCAAACTCTGTACGCGTTCAAAATGTACGGCGCTGACCAGCGGGCCGATAAATTGCCCTGATGTAGATGGATCGTTCACCGGGGTGTTAGCCGTGACCGATTCAGCAATTTTAACCGCGTCATCATACCTTGATTCTGGTACCAGCATGCGTGTCGGTGCATTGCAGGATTGACCCGTGTTGCCAAAACAGCTGGCTACGCCGTCGGCTACCGCCTGCTCAAAATCATCATGATCTAGAATAATATTGGGTGATTTCCCGCCCAGTTCCAGCGTAACGCGTTTAACGCTATCGGCTGCGGCTTTGCTCACGGCGATGCCCGCCGCGGTTGAACCCGTAAACGATACCATGTCGATATCCGGGTGGGAAGAAATGGCTGCGCCCACCTCCGGGCCGAGGCCATCGAGCAGATTAAAAACCCCTTTTGGATAGCCCGCCTCGTCTACCATCTGCGCAAACAAATGGCTGGACAGGGGCGACAGTTCGCTGCCTTTTAGAACCATGGTGCAGCCCGTGGCCAGGGCCGGAGCGGTTTTGCACGCAACCTGATTGATTGGCCAGTTCCAGGGGGTAATGAAACCACACACGCCAATAGGTTCTTTTATCACGCGCCCGGTGGCCAGCTGTTGTTCAAAAGGATAGTTCTTTAAAGCATCGATCGCCGCTTTTAAATGACCATTGCCGCAGGCAGCCTGACTACTGGTGGCAAAATCGATGGGCGCCCCCATTTCCAGGCTGATTGCCTCAGCCATTTCCGAGTAGCGATCCATGTACGCTTCCAGCAGGCGCTCCAGTAACCTAAGCCGCTCTTCACGACTAGTGTAGCCAAAGGTTTCAAAGGCTGCGCGCGCAGCGGCTACCGCGAGATCAACATCGGCTGCACTGCCCAGGCTGACGGTGGCGATGGTTTGCTCTGTGGCCGGGTTAATGACGTCCAGGTCGCGTGCTTGCTGAGGATTACACCAGCTACCATTAATATAAAATTTTCTTAAATCAAGCATATCATTTATTTCCAGAGAGACTTCATCATAACTCAGTGGCGAAAGAAAAATGAGATAAAATCTTTCTGATCAAGGCGCAATTCGCAGTGAATAGCGAGCTATTCGCAAGAGTTGCAACGCTGAGCAGGGAGAATTTAATCATTTTTACTCGTCATCTGAGTTGTGCTGAGGTCTCCCTCTCCCAATTAAAATCTGTCTTTTAGTGCGTAATACGCCATGCCCAACACCATGCCCGGCCAACGTAGCAGTGTACCACCCGGGAAAACCGGCGTGGGTAGTGATGCGATGGCTTTAAAGCGGTTGCCCTCTCCGTCGATTTGTTCAGCGATCAGTTTTCCGGCCAGCGTAGCCAGTGCAACACCTTGCCCGGAATAGCCCTGGGCGTAGACAATGCGATCATTCTCCAGGGTGCCGAAATGCGGCAGGCGATTGAGGGTAACCGCCAGTGTGCCCCCCCATGCGTAGTCGATGCGAGTATTTTTCAGATCAGGATAAATCTGCAACATCGGTTTTCTAACAAAGGCTGCAATGTCTGCAGGGAAGCCTGCACGATAATTTTCACCGCCACCGAATAGTAATCGTCTGTCCGCTGACAGCCGGTAATAGTTGACGACATATCGTGAATCCGCTATCGCGACATCATTCGGGTTAATGCGATTTGCGGTTTCTTCGTCCAGAGGTTCGGTCGCGGCAACAAAATTGTTGATCGGCATGATGCGTCCGGCGAGCCGTGGTTCAAGTTTACCCAGATAACCATTACAGGCCAGAACCATGTGGCCGGATCGCACGCCAAAATTTTGCGTACGTACGGTTACATCCTGCCCTGCCTGATAGTCGAGAACTTCGCTGTCCTCAAAAATCCTGACACCCGCTCTTCGCGCAGCATGCGCAAGGCCTAGCACGTAGTTTAGTGGATGCAGATGGCCCGCTCCGTGATCTAGAGACCCGCCAAAATACGTGTCTGAGCCGATTAATCCAGCCATTTCTTCGCGATTAAGATATTCAATCTGATCGTAGTCGTAATCCCGGTTTAATGTCTCGACGTAGTGTTTTGTATCATCGCTGTATTGTGCTTTGTGATCCGGGTGCGCGATACCTGCTTTGTAGTCACATTCAATATCGTGATCGTGGATCAGCGTTCGAAGCGTGGCTTTCGCTTCTTCACTGAGTTTCCATAAATCTCTGGCATGGTCGCGCCCCAACGTTTTTTCAAGTTCATTCTGCTCCTTACGCTGCCCCGTGCATACCTGACCGCCGTTTCGCCCGGATGCACCCCAACCGACTTTATGCGCTTCGAGCAATACCACCGAATGGCCGCGTTGTGCCAGGTGCAATGCCGCCGAAAGACCTGTGTATCCTCCGCCAATTATGCACACGTCGGCGCTCAGATCACCTTCGGTTTTGTCGCCTGAAAATGGTCTGGAAATGCTTGCGGCGTAGTAGGAATCGGGGTGGTTTTCTGCAGGCATCGTGTTAATTGTCAAAAATGTTTTTCGTTATGGCAGGCAACTTAAAAACCCCCTGCAATAGCTTCGCTCTTTGATAGAGGGAGTCGTAAAAGCGCCCCTCTTTATTAAAGAGGGGCTGGGGGAGATTTGCATGGTAGACGGAATTCCGCACTATCAAGATGTTATCTGGCATTCTAAATCCCCCTCGATCCCCCTTTTCCAAAGGGGAAGTTTTACGGCACCCTCTGCTAAAGAGGGGGTGTTAGGAGTAAATTGCATCCACCGTCAGATCCAGGCAACGCCAGGCCTTTTCAACCAGTTCGTCGATTTCAGCCTCATTGATCACCAGTGGTGGTGCAATAATCATTTTACCGGAGAGTGCTCGCATCACCAGGCCATTATCAAAGCAGAAATCACGGCAAATATTGGTCACACCCGCTGTGTCCTCAAAGCGTTTATACGAGGCTTTATCCTCCACCACTTCCAGAGCGCCCAGCATACCCAGGCTGCGAGCTTCGCCCACCAGTGGGTGATCTGCAAGCGTTTGCCAGGCTTTAGCCAGATAAGGCGCTGTGTTTGTGCGCACGCGTTCGACGATATCCTCACTTTGCATGATCTGAATATTGGCAATCGCCGCCGCAGCGCAAACCGGATGCCCGGAATACGTAAAGCCGTGGTTGAATTCGACGTTCTCCTGCATGAGTACCTCTGCAACCCGGTCAGCGACCATCACGCCGCCGATCGGCAAATACCCCGAAGACAGCCCTTTAGCGATGGGCATCAGGTCGGGTGTAATGTCGTAATACTCTGAACCGAACCATTCGCCGGTACGGCCAAACCCGCAAATCACTTCGTCCGCGATCAACAGGATATTGCGCTCATTGCAAATCCGTTGAATCTCGGGCCAATAAGTGTCTGGCGGAATGATTATGCCGCCCGCACCCTGGATAGGTTCGGCGATAAAAGCAGCCACTTTATTTTCACCCAGTTCATCAATCTTATCGGCCAGCGCTTGCGCGGTTTCGATGCCAAAAGCATCGCGGTCAATCTCGCCGCCGGTTTTAACGCATTCTTCAAAGGTATAGGGCTGGCGTATATGTACGATGCCAGGGATGGGAAGTCCGCCCTGTTCATGCATGGATGTCATGCCGCCGAGGCTGGCGGCAGCCACGGTGCTGCCGTGGTAGGCGTTTTCACGACTGATAACCGTAAATTTATCTGCCTGGCCGAGTGATGACCAGTAGTGCCTGACCATGCGCAGCACGGTATCATTGGCCTCAGAGCCACCGCTAGTGAAAAAGACCTGGTTCATGTGCGCTGGCGCGATTTCAGCGAGCAGTGCGGTGAGTTCGGCGGCAGGGGGATGT
The DNA here is from genome assembly GCA_030590945.1 of Gammaproteobacteria bacterium. GTDB lineage: Bacteria > Pseudomonadota > Gammaproteobacteria > Arenicellales > Poriferihabitantaceae > JAAELZ01. The sequence continues at coordinate 5,727 of JAUVBY010000133.1, forward strand.
GTGGTGCCAAAAAACGAGTTGTAGTATGGCAATTCGTGCATCTGTTCGTTTACCGCATCGATAATCTTCTGCTGGCCATAACCCATGTTCACGCACCACAGGCCGGACATCGCATCGAGAATTTTATTCCCGTCGTTATCGTAAATATAAACCCCCTGCGCTTTACTGATGACACGGGTCTTTTTAGCCTCGTGCATGGCTTTAAGGTCACTGAAAGGGTGCAGGTGATGGTTTGCATCAAGCTGCTGCAAGTGCTGTGTGCGTTGGTTCATGTTTTATACCTTGAGGAGCAGGTGTTCGCGTTCCCAGCTGCTGATTACGTTCAGGAAATTATCGAACTCGACTTCTTTAACATCCACGTAAACGTTAATAAATAATTCGCCCAGTACTTCGCCGAGAGCCTGATTGTTTCTCAGTTGATGCAATGAGTTATACCAGTGTCGTGAAAGCTGGCGCGGCAAATTGTAGGCATCGCCGCTGATTGGGTCGGCAGGTCTGAGCCGCCCCATCATGCCAATATAACCACAGGCCAGCGAAGTGGCGATGGCGATGTAGGGGTTTACATCAGCCGAAGCGATACGGTTCTCGATTCGCATAGATTTAGGATCGTTATCCGGCACGCGTAACCCTACGGTGCGATTGTCATAACCCCAGTGAAAATTGATTGGCGCGGCCATGTCGCGGACGATGCGTCGATAGGAGTTGACATAAGGTAACAGCAAAGCGATGGCATCCGGCAGATAGCTTTGAAGCCCCGCAATATGACTCAATAATAATTCGTTGGGGTTGCCATCCGGGGTGGAAAACAGGTTCTCCCCGGTCTCCAGGCTTTCGATGCTCTGGTGAATATGCATGGCGCTACCGGGCTGATCCTGCATCGGTTTGGCCATGAAAGTGGCGTACATGTCATGCCGCAGGGCGGCCTCACGTACGGTGCGTTTGAACAGAAAGGCCTGATCAGCCAGTGCCAGCGGGTCGCCATGCATCAGGTTGATTTCCATTTGCGCGGTACCATCTTCGTGAATTACGGCATCAATTGCAATATCCTGGGCTTCACAATAGTCGTAAATGTCCTCAAATACCGGGTCAAATTCATTTACCGCATCGATGCTGTAGGCCTGTCCTGCCCCTTCGACTCGCCCGTTGCGGCCAACCGGTGGTTCAATAGGCTGATCAGGGTTCGGGTTTGGCTGGATCAGGTAAAATTCAAGTTCAGGCGCGACTACCGGCCTCCAGCCCTGACTGGCGTATAGTTCAATTACGTTCTTGAGCACCTGGCGAGGTGCCATCGCGATGGCATGGCCCTCTTTGTCGTAACAATCATGAATGACCTGTGCAACAGGGGCTTCTGTGGCCCACGGAACCATACGGATGGTAGAGGGGTCGGGCCTCAGCAGCATATCCGCGTCGGTGGGGTTTATTTCGTCGAATAACTCTTCGGGATAATCCCCGGTGATACCCTGCATAAATATGGATTGCGGTAACCTGGATTCAGTGCTTTGCAGGAATTTTGCGGCGGGCATGATTTTGCCGCGTGCTGCACCGGCCAGATCCGGTACGATGCATTCGACTTCCATTATTTTGTTTTGTTTGATCCAGTCTTTCATAAGTGTAGGTGGCGCTATTTGTGATCACAAAAATCAGGTGATGTATTGTGATCACAATTTAGTTGAATTGCAAGTAATTGCTTATTCACGTTGCAAATGCTCTTTAAGCAGATCCATGCCTTCACGAATATCCATTTCAATGGCACTGCGAAAGGCCTGTTTGTCACCTGCTCGCAGGGCCAGCAGCGCATCTGCATGAAAATCCTGGATGATCTCGGTGCCCATACGCCCGAAAACAATGCGTGTAAATGGGGCAAATTGAAGCCA
>JAUVBY010000051.1 GCA_030590945.1 Gammaproteobacteria bacterium
AAGAGCTTAAGAAAAAGTATGGTTGTGCGCTGGCGGGCCAGGTCGGTGAAGATGAAAGCATTGACGCGCCGAGTATCGGCGGCAAGCCCAGTCGTAAATTATTACGTCACAACCTGGCGGCGGTAATTGAACCTCGTATGGAAGAGATATTTGTGCTGGCACAAAACGAATTGCGCCGTAGCGGGTTTGAGGGGATTGTTACCTCAATAGTGATTACCGGCGGTAGTTCAAAAATAGAAGCTGCGGTTGAGCTTGCGGAGGAAGTGTTCCACATGCCCGTTCGTTTGGGATTACCGAATTACGAAGGCAGCTTAAGCGAAATGGTATTGAACCCGATCTATGCTACTGGCACTGGATTGGTTAAGTTTGGTCATAAGGGCATTGGCCGGGCCAGGCGTAAAGAGCGAAAAACAAACACTTTTAGCGAAGTGCTTGCAAGGATGAAAGGTTGGTTTAAAGGGAATTTTTGATGATTTGTCTGGAAATGATAAATTACTTTTTTAGTGGCAAAAGCAGAGGAAATAGATATGTTTGAATTGTTAGATTCAGTCGGCTCACAGGCCGTAATTAAAGTTATCGGGGTTGGCGGTGGTGGAGGTAATGCCGTTGATCATATGATGAAAACCAGTATAGAGGGGGTTGATTTTATTAACGCCAATACCGATGCACAGGTCCTGGATACCTCGCTGGCGGATACCACCCTGCAACTGGGTGAAGCGCTGACCAAGGGTCTGGGTGCTGGTGCTGACCCGGAAATTGGTCGTCAGGCTGCGATGGAAGACCGGGATCGTATTGCCGAAGCCATCGATGGTGCGGATATGATTTTTATTACTGCCGGTATGGGTGGCGGCACGGGTACGGGAGCCGCGCCGGTAGTCGCGGAACTGGCTCGCGAAAAGGGTATTCTGACGGTTGCGGTGGTCACCAAGCCGTTCCAGTTTGAAGGTAGTCGCCGTATGAAGCTTGCCGAAGAAGGAATTAAGGAGCTGCAAAAGCAGGTCGATTCTCTGATTACCATTCCCAATCAACGCGTGCTTGAGCACATGGGGGGCGATGCTACGATGGTCGCTGCCTTCGCCGAAGCGAATCAGGTGTTACAAAATGCGGTGCAGGGTATTTCAGAACTCATCACCCGGCCTGGAATGATCAACGTGGATTTTGCCGATGTTAAAACCGTTATGTCAGAAATGGGCATGGCGATGATGGGCTCCGCTTCAGCGGTGGGAGCAAATCGAGCGGAAGAAGCGGCTCAAAAAGCGATCTCAAGCCCCTTGCTGGATGAAACCGATTTGCATGGCGCCAAAGGTTTGCTGGTAAATATCACAGCCGGGCCGGATCTGACTATCGGTGAGTTCTCTAAAATTGGCGAAATGATGCACGAGTTTGCCGGAATCGATGCGGTTGTGGTGGTGGGTTCTGCGGTAGATGAAACTATGCAGGGTGAGTTGCGCGTTACGATGGTCGCCACCGGCCTGGGTGATGACGAGGAAGAGGTAAAAGCGCCGGAAGCACCCAAACTCGAAAAACCGATGGTAGCGCCGGTTCGTAATACACCCAGACCAGACTTCAGTGCGCAGGAAGTGGGCAAGACCCGGGTTCGCCAGGCGCCAACTTTGCCAGGTGGCCCTTCGCGAAATAACTTCGACGGCGGTGTCCGCGTTGCCGGTGGCAGCCCGGATTATTCCGACCTGGATGTGCCCGCGTTCATTCGCAATCAGCAAGCCGACTAAGCGTAGCCGCTTTTTCGCTAAGGAGCGCTCGTAGAGTGATGTATTCCTCTGCATGCCACGCAGTCTGCGGGCGCTATACTGATTTATGACTTAGTAGCCAAAAGCCCTCTTTCATGTTATCTGCGACGTGACAAACAATTTTAATAAGGGGTGGTCTGATTTATTAAACGTGCATTTATTGCGCGTTTTTTCATTTTTGAGCAGCACGTATGTTTTTTAATAAAGGGCCAAGGATTTTCTCGTCTGACGCGTCTAACTTTATAACATGGCGATAAAGAGCGATCACGAACTGGTAGTACAGGCCAACGCGGGCGATGCAGCGGCGTTTTCTGAGATACTGGAGCGACATTATGATTTGATTTATCGCCTGGCATATCGAATTCTGGGCAATCAGCAGGACGCTGAAGATATTACTCAGGATGTATGTGTTGCATTACCGAAAAAACTCAATTTATTCAAGGGCCGATCCAAACTGAGCACCTGGCTCTATCAGGTTACACTTAATTTTTGTCGCGATTTCCAACGCCGACGCGTCAGCAGTCAAAAGGCGTACGAAGATTATTCTCTGGTTAATGAAATACGCAATGACACGCAGGCGCAGAGAAAGCGCGATGTGGTTTTTGCTTACCAGATGATCAATACCCTGGGCGATGATTTGCGTGAAACCGCCTTGCTGGTGGTTGCAGAAGGCCTGAACCACGCAGAAGCCGCAGAAGTATTGGATATCAAAGAATCCACGGTCTCCTGGCGCATGCTCAAAGTACGGGAGAATTTAAGCGCGCTGGTACAGCGCGGGGCAGGTGCATTATGACTGAAGAACTGAACAAGTTAGCGAAAACTTTTGCTGAGGAACCGGTAATTAAAGCTTCAAACGAGGCGAAGCAGGCGGCCATAAGCGCAGCGATGTCGGCCTTTGAAGAAGAAAAAACCGAAGCTCGCCAAGGAAAACTCATCGAGAACCGTCACAAAGAGCAAGACAACAATAATGTTGTTGTGTCTACTTTTTCAAAATGGAGAGAATCGATGAAATTCAAATACGTACTACCCGGCGCAGCAGCGCTCGCAACCATCACGCTGGTAGCGGTTAATACCTATCAGTTCCAACCTTTGTTTAGCGGGGATGAAGTTCGAGGCCCGAAAGATCAGGGGCAGATTGATGATCTGAAGGTGATGGAATCATCGCTCAGAAAAATTGAATCCGGGGTGCGATCGGATGAGAGCCTCGCGCCTCAGGCCGCGCCGGCAGCAGGACTTTCGTATAAACAAAATGTTGTTCCGGAACTTGAGTCGGATACTGACTCATATGTTTTTGCGCGCGAACGAAAACGCGCTAAACAAATGTTAGTCATGCAGGAACAGGTGAAAAAAAAAGCAAAAGCACTAAAGCCCACTGCGATACCGCGTAATCCCGCACAGTCCGGAGACCGGTTCGAGACGGTAAAAACAAATCCGCTTAAACTTGCCGCGCAGGAACCCGTTTCCACGTTTTCAATAGATGTGGATACTGCTTCCTACAGTTATATGCGCGCCAGCCTGAACCGGGGAGTAATGCCGGTCAGCGACACGGTACGCGTTGAAGAGTTGATCAACTATTTCCCCTACGATTATCCTGCGCCGGTGCAAAAGCAGACACCGTTTCAGCTCAATACCACGGTAATGCCAAACCCATGGAATGAACATACTAAACTGCTGCATGTGGGTATTAAAGGATATGACTTGCCCGGGGATACACGGCCACGTTCTAACCTGGTGTTTTTACTGGATGTATCAGGTTCTATGAATGAGCCCAATAAGTTACCTTTGTTGAAGAACTCTTTCAAGCTGCTGTTATCCAGTCTTGCCCCCGATGATACGGTCTCCATTGTGGCGTATGCCGGTAATGCGGGTACCGTATTGGAGCCCACCAAAGTAAAAAATCAGGCCGCCATACTAAAAGCCTTGTCGGGCGTTGAGGCGGGTGGCAGTACGGCCGGTGGGCAGGGTATAGAGCTTGCCTATCAACTGGCTGAGCAAAATTTTGATGCGGCCGCCGTGAATCGCGTTATTTTAGCGACCGACGGTGATTTTAATGTCGGGATATCTGACCCTGAAGATTTAAAACGCCTGGTTGAACGCAAGCGTAAATCCGGTATATTCTTGTCGGTACTGGGTTTTGGCACAGGCAACTATAACGATGAGTTGATGCAGGCGCTGGCGCAAAATGGAAACGGAAATGCAGCCTATATCGACAGTTTATCCGAGGCGCGTAAGGTGTTGCTTGAGGAAGCATCTTCGACCCTGTTTACGATTGCAAAAGACGTCAAGATCCAGATTGAGTTCAATGCGGATGCAGTCAGCGAATACCGCTTGATCGGGTACGAGACGCGACACCTGAATCGAGAAGATTTTAATAACGATACCGTTGATGCCGGTGACATTGGCGCGGGCCACACCGTGACGGCCATCTATGAAATTACGCCTACGGGTTCTGTAGCCGGCCTGGTAGATGATCTACGCTACCAGTCCTCAGAGAAACGGTTATCCGCAAGACTGCAAACTGAATACGGGTTTTTGAAACTACGCTACAAATTACCGGATGAAGATGTCAGCAAACTAGTGTCGCAGGCGATTCGAATTGATGAAGCAAAGGATGACATCAAATTTGCCTCAGATGATACGCGGTTCGCCACTGCGGTTGCAGCATACGGGCAATTGTTGCGCGGTGGTACCTATATAGGCAGTTACAGCTACGACGATATTATTGCGCTGGCGATGAATGCCAAAGGGCGGGATGCGTTTGGTTATCGCAGTGAATTTATTAATCTGGTGCGCCTGGCTAAGTCCATCGATACCTTCTGAGCATTCATATGCAAGGTGATATCGCTTACTAACCATGCAGCCATTCATGCGCGCAGGTTTTGGTGACTGCATCATACGGAGATTGACGCACCTGGCCGTGTCGTTTCATCCTGAAGTTGACGAAATCGCGTTGTTCATCAAAATGCATGAAAGGGTTACCCTCAATTTGTTCGCGCATGGTTACTGTTTCTTTAACCGCGTAGTTATGCCCCGGGAGTATCTCTGTGGTTGCGGGCAGTTCGTTTTTTATTTTGTTCAGGGTGTCAAACATCTGATTCGGGTCGCCACCAGCCATATCACAGCGCCCGCAGCCAAACACAAACATGGTGTCACCGGTGATGAGTTGATCATGTACTTTATAACAGGCGGAGCCGGGTGTATGCCCGGGGGTGTGCAGAATTTCAATTTCAGTGTCACCAAGGCTGAGGCGATCGCCGCCGTGGTGTAAGCTTGGATGTGAGCCTGCATGCCCCCAAAATTCTGCTTCAGCATGCGTGAGGTGCATCTCGGCATCAAATTCAAACAGAATGTTATCTACTGCGTTGATGTGATCGTGGTGGCTGTGGGTTAACAAAATATCAGTAATGGCGAGCCCCTGCTGTTTTGCCAGGTCCAGAATGGCGGTCGGCTCCCAGGCCGGGTCAACTACGGCAGCGCGTTTGCTTTGCGTATCTTCGATAATATACACAAAGTTTTCCATTGGTCCGAGTTCCAGAGTGTAGATTCGTGTGGGTGTATTTAGATCGTTCATCGGCTAATATCCGTTTCCAGAAAATCCCATTATGAACCTGCACAGCATGCGCAGTCAAAAAGTTTATCAAAATGAATCTGCTGAATACGAACCTGAAAAATAAGAGCCTGGAAAATTCGAGAATAGGTACATATCTTATCGTCGGTGGGCTGCTGATCTTTAGCTCCGTTTTGTATCCGGGAAACACAGCTGCTGCTCAACAGTATGCGGAAACCGGGGTGGATATGCAGCTCCAACAGGTATCTGAACACGTGTACTTTGTGCAGGGAGAAGCCGGAGTCGCTACCGATAATGAAGGCTTCATTTCAAACGCCACCGCGATTATTACCGATGAGGGTATCGTGGTGGTGGATGCCCTGGGCACACCTTCTCTAGCCGCGTTGTTTCTGAAAAAGCTCAAGACGGTTAGCAATCTTCCTGTGGTGAAGCTGATTGCCACGCATTATCACGCGGATCACATATACGGCCTGCAGGTATTCAAAGAACAGGGTGCTACCATCATCGCACCGGCGGGATTTCGCGAATACCTGGATGCGCCGATTGCAGCCGAACGGCTGGAGGAGCGGCAGTTTACGCTGGACCCCTGGGTGAATGAAGATACCTACCTGGTCGAACCCGACGAGATAATCGACCGTAGTACAAAATTTACGCTGGGCAACGTCGATTTTGAACTAAATTATCTTGGTCAGGCGCATTCTGATGGGGATCTGAGCGTATTGGTCCATCCAGACCGGGTATTAATCTCGGGCGATTTGATTTTTGAAGGGCGCGTACCGTTTACCGGCAGCGCAGATACGGCGCACTGGCTGGCACTATTGCAATCACTGGATAACACCGATCTGGTTGCGCTGGTGCCCGGGCACGGCCCGGTAGGTGATGATCCAAACGAGGCAATTGCGTTGACTGCGCGCTATTTGCTGGTGGTGCGGGGAGTCATGAAACAAGCGGTGGACGATTTTGTGGATTTTGATACAGCCTTTAAGGCTGCAGATTGGTCGGAGTTTGAATCTTTACCTGCGTTTGATGCTGCTCACAGAGGTAATGCTTACGGAATTTACCTGTCCATCGAAAAAGAGTCTCTCGCGGAATAACAGTGCTCTTCAGAGTAATAGTGCTGAACCCATTATTATCACTTTGAAGAAGGGCTAGGTTTTTGTGTTTAAAGCCTCGGTTTGTTCAGCGCTTAAGGCCATGGCTACATGGTAGGTGGGATCTTCAATCACATTCACCTCAACCAGGCTGCCCGCTTTTTTCAGCAGTAGACGGCATTCAGGGCTCAGATGGCGAATATGCAGGCGTTTTCCGGCGCGTTCATATCGCACAGCCAGACTGTCGATGGCTTCCAGCGCTGAATGATCGGCAACGCGCGAGTTTCTAAAATCAACCGTGACGTCATCAGTATCATTTTTGGGATCAAATATTTCCTGAAAATGGTGGGTTGAGGCGAAGAACAGGGGGCCGTTTAGCTCATATACTTTATTACCGAATCGATCCAGTCGTGTTTCGGCATAGATATGCTTTGCATGATTCCAGGCGAATACCAGCGCGGACAGGATCACCCCTAATATCACCGCCATGGCCAGGTCGGTGAGCACGGTAGTAATCGTTACGATGGCGGTAATGGCGATATCCGTGGCAGGCACCTTACCCAATAACCTCAGGCTGGACCACTCAAAGGTGCCAATCACCACCATGAACATGACCCCAATTAGTACCGCTACGGGGATTTGTTCAATCAGGGGGGCGCCCAGTAAAATAATGAAAAGCAGCACCATTGCTGCGGTGACACCGGACAAGCGCCCACGCCCGCCGGATTTGATGTTGATAATACTCTGTCCGACCATCGCGCAACCGCCCATGCCACCAAAAAAACCGGTAACAAAATTAGCGATGCCCTGCGCCAGACTTTCGCGGTTAGCCTGGCCGCGGGTATCGGTCAGTTCATCCACCAGGTTCAGCGTTAACAGGCTCTCAATCAGGCCAACCAGCGCGAGTACGATTGAATAGGGCAGAACGATCAGAAAGGTTTCAAAGGTGAGCGGGATATCCGGCATGTGGAATGTGGGCAAGCCACCGGCTACGGAGGCAATATCGCCTACCGTACGTGTATCCAGGCCGATTACAAACGCTACCACGCTGACCAGTATTATTGCCGCCAGCGTCGAGGGAATGGCCCTGGTGATTTTCGGCAGGTATTCGATGATGGCCATGGTAATCAAGGCCAGAACCAGCATGATGATTAGCGCGTTACCCGTAAACCAGTGGCTAATACCGGCATCATCGACGAACTGAAATTGCTTTAGCTGGGCCAGGAAAATTACCAGTGCCAGGCCGTTTACAAACCCGAGAAAAACCGGATGCGGCACCAGGCGAATAAATTTACCCAGGCGCGCCATGCCAAAGGCCATTTGCAACACTCCCATCAGGATGACTGCTGCGAACAGGTATTCTACGCCGTGCTCAAGTACCAGACTGATCAGGACTACCGCTATCGCGCCCGTGGCGCCAGAAATCATGCCGGGCCGTCCGCCGAGCAGTGCTGTGATCAAGCCCATAAAGAATGCAGCGTACAGGCCTACCAGAGGGTCGACCTGCGCCACCAGGGCGAATGCTACCGCTTCGGGAACCAGTGCGAGCGCGACGGTTGAACCGGATAAAAGATCATTTTTTATGTTGGCAGGCGCTTTGCGCGCAAAGAGATCAAACATGAATCTGCGGGGCTTTGAAGTGAGGCGCGGATTCTTTCATAAGGAGGCGAATCAATCCAGTAGATTTTTATGATTTTCTAATATTGATTTTTGCGCTTGTTTGGTATGAGTGTTTTGTGCGTAGCGCCTTAAGTGTATAGGTGTGGCGATTGTTATGGCGAGGCAGGCAGGGTTGAAACCGCGCTTCTTTGTTTGCCTGGCATGTTAGTTAGTTATGCCCGGCCTGTACACTGCTCTTACGCGATCTATTAGCTATTCGCCGAACAGCCATTTCTCCATTTCAGCTTTAAGCATTGCTTTGTGTTCGGGATTGATCGGGCTCAGGTTATTTTCGTTGATGAGAATAGTTTGTTGGCCCAGCCATTCCCTCCAGGCCTGTTTAGAAATATTTGCGTAAATCTTCTCACCCAGCTCACCTGGCCAGGGGGCTTTGTCGAGGCCTTCGGCTTCTATTCCGAGTTTGATGCAGTGTACGGTTCGCATAGTAATTATCTGTGTGTTTTTTGGAAAAATCACGCGTACAGGGTACGCGTAGCTCGCGTTGCCTGCTTTTAGGCGGATGGCGCCTTAGGCAGGACCAGGTTCAGTACCACACCTGTAATTGCAGCCAGGCCGATACCTTTTATTGAAAAATCTCCGATTCCCAGTGCCATACCGCCGATTCCGAATACCAGAATTAACGATACGATAATCAGATTGCGAGGTACGGTTAAATCTGCGCCATCACGAATCAGCGTGTTCATGCCGATAGCAGCAATGGCGCCAAACAGCAATAGCATGATACCGCCCATAACGGGTGTCGGGATGGTGGCTAGTATTGCGCCCAGGGTGCCTGAAAATGACAGCACAATGGCAAAAAAAGCAGCCCAGGTCATAATCGCGGGGTCGAATGCTTTGGTCAGGGTGACTGCACCGGTTACTTCAGAGTAAGTCGTATTTGGCGGCCCGCCCAGGAATGAAGCCAGTGAGGTGGCTAAACCGTCGCCCAGCAAGGTTCGATGTAGCCCGGGTTTTTCCAGGAAGTTCTTACCCGTAACATTGGATATCGCCAGCATATCACCAATATGTTCAATCGCAGGCGCGATGGCTACCGGTACGATGAACAGGATGGCCTCCCAGCTAAATTCCGGCGTCACAAAATTCGGAACTGCAAATAGTGGGGCCGCAGAAACCGCTGAAAAATCCACTACACCTAGAATAATCGCGGTGATATAACCCGCAACGATGCCCAGCAGAATCGGGACTATTTTAAGCAGGCCGCGCGCGAATAGTGAAATCAGTATAGTCGTGAATAAGGATACGGCCGCGATTATCAGCGCGGTATTTTCCGCGACCAGTACACCGCCTCCGTCGCCGGTTTTCCCCAGAGCGAGATTCACGGCTACCGGTGCGAGGCTTAAACCAATAACCATAATCACCGGCCCTACCACGACCGCAGGCAGTATACGGTGTACCGCGTCAACTCCTTTAACCGCGACCAGCGCACTCAGCGCTATATAAACCAGGCCAGCAGCCAGTAGACCGGACATGGTGGCAGGGATGCCCCATGTCTGGACGCCATAAATTATTGGCGCGATAAATGCGAACGAAGAGGCGAGGAAAATGGGAACCTGGCGCCCCGTCACTGCCTGGAATACCAGCGTGCCGGCGCCCGCGGTGAATAAGGCAACGTTCGGATCCAGACCGGTCAGAATCGGAACCAGCACCAATGCGCCGAAGGCAACGAATAACATCTGTAAGCCGATTAAGGGTGTTAGCGCACCACTTATTTGTGTGTTCATGTTTGTTCCTCTATTGTTTTATGCCGGGGTTTTATTTCGTGCCAAAAATCTTGTCGCCCGCATCGCCCAGGCCCGGAATGATGTAGCCGTTCTCGTTCAGGTGTGAGTCTACCGCAGCGGTAAAAATCTCAACATCCGGATGGTGTTTCTGCATCAGTTTGATGCCTTCCGGTGCTGCCACCAGAAAGATTCCGATAATATCGCTGCAACCCGCCGCTTTAAGCATATCAACCGTCGCCACCAGCGTGCCGCCTGTTGCCAGCATCGGGTCGATGACCATGGCCTGACGATCTTTAATATCTTCTACCAGTTTTTCAAAGTACACCACCGGCTGCAGCGTTTTTTCATCACGATACAAACCGACCACGGAAACTTTGGCGCTGGGGATGGCTTCCAGCACACCATCAAGCATGCCAATGCCGGCACGGAGTATGGGTACCACGGTAATTTTTTTTCCACGAATCTGTTCTACCTGCGTGGTCGTCCCGGACCAGCATTGTATATCAATTAGCTCGGTAGGCAGTGAACGGGTCGCTTCATAGGTCAATAACATGCCGACTTCGGACGACAACTCCCTGAAGTGTTTAGTGCTGATATTATTTCTGCGCATCAATCCCAGTTTATGCCGGATCAGGGGGTGTTTGATTTCGTGAACAGCCATTTTTCTTTCGCCACTGAGTTATGCTGAGGTCTTTAAGTATTGCAATTATGAGATTTCATTATAGCAGTCGAGTGATTATATTCCTTTTCAACGGCGTGTAAACATATCTGCTTTGACCGGTTGTTCTAACACTATGTCGCCATCCTGTCGTCGAAATTGCATAAAGCGTTTTTTTACGATCGCGTTATCTACCGCATCAAACGCATAACGATTGTAGCTCAGCTTGCCATAGAGTTTGAGGTAGGCCTCAAAATCATCAAAGCGGCGTATCAGCGTATAAGCAAGCGTCTTATCGTGCTGGTAATAGTCTGGTGTGAATTCGCCAAGTGCTTTTTGAGCGCGTTCGCGCACGCTGGTTTCGTCGTGAAAAAGTTCCATAACATACTGCGATGAGCCTTGCGCGACCGGTTCCATGATGTACAGTTTCCCGCCTGGCTTAAGCACCCTGGCGGTCTCTTTAAAGACGGACGGATACAGCGTCGGGGGAATGTGATGTAAAGAAAACCTGAAAAGCAGCAGATCCTGGCTGGCACTTTCCAGCGGCAGTGATTGTGCGCCTGCTTCGAACAATTCGAGCCCTGAAAGCGGCTTTAAGTTTCGGTTGCTGGCTGCCTGGATGGGATCCGGTTCAATGCCGCTTACCTGGGCGCCAAGTCCAGCGATAACTGCTGCAAACTCACCTTTGCCACAGCCGACATCTACAACTCGCTTGCCGGCCAGGTCAATCTGATCTTGCAGAACCTGTACATCGGTGCTTTCGCCTAATTCTAAAATCATATCATTACTGCTAGCGTTTATTTTCTGTAAGGTTTATCGATAAGTCACGCAATATCTTCTGAATGGGGGTTGGTACGCCAACGGGTAATGGTTCCGGATCAGATGACAGCTTATGGCGCGTATTTTTGTTCATCATCACGCCCATAGTATGCGGCTTTGATTCCTGCGCGCAATGGTTTAATAAGGTATCTAGTTGTTCAGGGTGTAAAGACAGAAATAATGGTGTGATGCGAAGATTAAAATGGCTGAAGGTGTGTTGAATCTCCTCGCCGGCTTGCAGCTTATAAGCTGGCTCAAGCTCGTAGCTCGCAAGCTGTTCAGAACAGGCTTCGCGAGACTCAAACTCGGGTAAGCTGTACAGCCCGCCCCAGATGCCTTTATCCGGGCGTTTGAACAGGTTTATATTATTGTCTGAGTCGAGCAATGCCAGCATATAGCAGTGTCTGTCCGGCTTTTTTTGCCTGGGTTTGCTTTGTGGCAGCGAGGTGACTTCACCGTGTTTATACGCAAAGCAACCCAGTCGTTGCGGGCAGGTTTCGCAACCCGGTTTACTGCGCGTGCACAAGGTCGCGCCCAGATCCATGATGGCCTGGGTGTAATCAGCTACGCGTTCGGCAGGTGTATGCTGCTCTGCGGCCTGCCACAGCGTTGATTCGGTTTTTTTATTGCCCGGATAGCCCGATATACCGTGGAAGCGGCACAAAATTCGTTTCACGTTGCCGTCGAGTATGGCGTGACGCTGATTGCTCGATAAGGCAAGTATAGCGCCAGCGGTCGAGCGCCCGATGCCGGGCAGTGCGTTTACCGTTGCAATATCTTCGGGGAATATACCACTGTGCTGCTTGAGGACAATGCCTGCGGTTTTATGTAGATTGCGGGCACGCGCGTAATAGCCGAGGCCGGCCCAATGTTGTAGAACTTCATCCAGGTCGCTGATTGCCAGCGATTGTATGCTGTCAAAGCGCTGAATAAAGCGCTGGTAGTATGGAATGACGGTAGTAACCTGAGTTTGTTGCAACATAATCTCGGAAACCCAGACACGGTAGGGTGTGGGATTTTCCTGCCAGGGCAAATCGTGTCGGCCATGCTGCTTATACCAGCTCAGCAGGCGCTGTGAGAATTTATCTTGATTCAGGGGGCTCATATTAATGGACTTACTATTTACACGCCTGTTGCAGGACACTAAACTCAGGACGATGGATGCTATCACAATCGCTGAATTCGCAGCGTACTCAAAACCGATCGTTATAGGATGATTAATCATTTATGGCGGCTTATCGCTAGCGGCCTCCTCGTTTTATTTTATATTCAGGCAGCACACGCGGCGGTATATAGATCGCACGCGATTACCCTGTATGACGAGGCACCCAAATATGGTGCGGATTTTAAACACTTTGATTATGTAAATCCGAATGCGCCAAAAGGCGGAACGTTTCGTATCGCGCCCACGCAGGAATCTTCCTTTGATAGTTTTAATCCTTTTATCGCAAAAGGTAACGCGATATCGACGGGTTCGGTTGAGACTCTTATGGTCAGTAGCGAAGATGAGCCGTTTACCAATTATGGTTTAATTGCTGAAACCATCGAATGGCCGGATGATCGCTCCTGGGTGATTTTTAACCTCAATCGTAAGGCGCGCTGGCACGATGGCAGCCCGATTACCGCCGATGACGTAATCTGGACTTTCAACACCCTGATCGAAAAAGGTAGCCCGCAATATCGTTTTTACTACAGTAGCGTTGAAAAGGTTGAAAAACTGGGAGAGCGGCGCGTACGCTTCGTATTTAGCGAAAGTAATAATCGAGAACTTCCGCTGATCGTTGGGCAATTACCGGTGCTGCCTAAAGACTACTGGTCGGACAAAGATTTCACAAAAACGACCCTGGAACCGCCGCTGGGTAGTGGTCCGTATCGTATAGAGTCGTTTGAGGCTGGTCGTTTTATTGTCCAGGGCAGGGTAGATGACTATTGGGGCAAGGATCATCCTGCCCGGGTCGGGATGTATAATTTTGAGAATATCCGTACCGATTTTTACCGCGACGTAACCGCCATTCGTCTTGCTCTAAAATCGGGGCGGCTGGATTTTCGTCTCGAGAACCAGGCCAAGGCGTGGGCGCTGGATTACGATGTGGACGTGGTGAACGATGGTTTGCTGATCAAAGAGCGCATTGCGCATCAAGCGCCGCAGGGCATGCAGGGCACGATTCTTAATACGCGTCGTGAAATATTCAAGGACGTACGCGTACGCGAAGCTATCGGCTATGCTTTCGATTTCGAATGGACAAATAAAAATCTGTTTTTTAGCCAGTATACGCGTTCAAGCAGCTACTTTTCCAACTCTCCACTGGCAGCAACCGCCCTGCCTGAAGGGCAGGAACTTGGGATTCTCCAGGCTTATCGCGGGCAAATCCCGGAGCGAGTATTTAGTGAGGCACTTGCCGTTCCCGCGACCGATGGCAGTGGCTGGGCGCGTGACAATCTGCGCGAGGCGTTCGCTCTGCTGAACGATGCTGGCTGGACGGTCGAGGATCTACTGCTGGTGAACGAACAGGGCGAACAATTTGAGTTTGAAATACTGCTGGTCTCCCAGGCGTTTGAACGTATTATGTTGCCCTGGGTGCGTAATCTTAGGCGCCTGGGAATGAAGGTAAACGTGCGTCTGGTTGATACTGCTCAGTATATCAACCGCATGCGTTCCTTTGAATTTGATGCTCTAATTGCCAGTATTGGTCAATCGGAAAATCCGGGGAATGAGCAGCGCAATTACTGGACCAGCGAGGCGGCAGAATCCCCGGGCTCAAGAAATTTCTCCGGTATAAACGACGAGGTAATCGACGCACTGGTTGATGAACTGATCAGGGCGCCGGATCGGGATACCTTGACGGCCTATGTCAAAGCCATTGACCGCCTGCTTATGTTTGGGTTTTACGTGGTTCCAAACTGGCACCTGGCGGCCGACCGCATATTGTACTGGGATAAATTCGGTCGCCCGGATGTGGCACTTAAAAATGGCATAAATTATATGCGCTGGTGGTTTGATGAATCCAGGGTGGCGAGCCTGGTGCGGCTAATGGGCGATGAAGATGCTACAGTGGAGGGCGTAGATAGCCCGGATCGACCATGGTGGGTTTTGATAGTACTGGTATTGATCGGTGGCTGGATGCTCAGACGATATTTTTCGCGTAGCAGGAATTCAATTGAATCAGGGGGGGGTGAATAATGGGTGCATATATTGTCCGGCGCTTGCTGCTGATTATTCCTACTTTGCTGTTAATCATGCTGGTCAACTTTCTGGTGGTTCAGGCTGCGCCCGGCGGGCCGGTTGAGCAAATGATCGCCAACCTCACGGGGCAGGGAGCGGACATTACTACTCGCGTGACTCAGGGGGGCGCAGGTGAAAATATGCAGGCCGGTAATAAGCAAATAACAGGGGGTGGGGGTGCTAGTAAATATCGCGGCGCACAAGGCCTTGATCCGGAGTTTATTGCCGAACTGGAAAAGCAATTTGGATTTGATAAACCTCTGCACGAACGTTTTTTCAGTATGCTGAAAAATTATGTGCAGCTCGATTTCGGTGATAGTTTTTTCCAGGATCGAAGTGTGATCGAGCTGGTCAAAGATAAAATGCCGGTGTCAATCTCACTCGGTTTGTGGACGACACTGCTGGTTTATTTAATCAGTATCCCGCTCGGCATTCTCAAAGCCATGCGTGATGGCAGTTCGTTTGATGTGTGGTCCAGCGTGGTGATTATCATCGGAACGGCGATCCCCAGTTTTTTGTTTGCGGTATTTTTGCTGTTGCTTTTTTCCGGAGGCAGTTATCTGGACTGGTTTCCGCTGGGGGGGCTGACCTCAGAGAACTGGGCAGAACTTAGCTGGCCAGCCAAAATAGCCGATTATTTCTGGCATCTTGCGCTGCCTATTACCGCCATGACTATTGGCGGCTTTGCCACGCTCACCATGCTGACCAAAAACTCATTTCTGGATCAGATCAATCAACAATATGTAATCACTGCCCGCGCTAAGGGCCTGGATGAACGCCGGGTGATGCTGGGCCATGTGTTTCGCAATTCCATGCTGATCGTAATTGCCGGTTTTCCCGCGGCATTCATTGGCATTTTGTTCACGGGTTCATTGCTGATCGAGATCATTTTTAACCTCGATGGCCTGGGCCTGCTGGGCTTTGAAGCGGCGTTTAAACGCGACTACCCAGTGATGTTTGGTACCTTGTTCTTTTTCTCCTTATTGGGCCTGATCATGAACCTGGTTGGCGACGTGACGTATACACTGGTTGATCCAAGAATCGATTTCGAGCGACAGGACGTATGAAAATATGAACCACATAAAACCATCGCTCAAATTAGCTCCCGACACGCTTTTAGCTCCCCTCTTTAACAAAGAGGGGTTGGGGGAGATTTGCAGGTCGATCAAAATCCCCCTCAGTCCCCCTTTATCAAAGGGGGAGGAAAATCCAGCAAGCCTTTCAGTCGTTTTAGCTCCCCTCTTTAACAAAGAGGGGTTGGGGGAGATTTGCAGGTCGATCAAAATCCTCCTCGGCCCCCTCGCAAGCTCTCCTCTTTTGCCAAAGGGGGAGGAAGAGCTTACTAGCATTGAGTCTTGCCTGGTAATAACATCATGAACCCGCTCACCCAAAAACGCTGGGAGGCTTTTAAAGCAAACAAACGCGGCTGGTGGTCGGTCTGGCTGTTCACGGCGTTATTTCTGCTCACCCTGTTTGCTGAATTTATTGCAAACGACAAACCCTTTTTGGTGAGTTATCAGGGTGAACTGTTCAGCCCGGTATTTAAGGCCTATCCGGAGACCACATTCGGCGGCGAGTTTGGCACGGAAGCGGATTATCAGGATCCCTTCATGGTCGCGAAAATCAATGCCGATGGCTGGATGATCTGGCCGCCGGTGCGTTACGATCATCGCACAGTAGCCTGGGATCTGCCCACACCTGCGCCATCCTCTCCGGATGCAACTCACTGGCTGGGCACCGACGATCAGGCGCGAGATGTCGTGGCGCGTTTGATTTATGGCTTCCGTATCTCGATTTTGTTTGGATTTGCGCTGACGATCATTTCTGCCGCCATCGGCATCGCAGCCGGCGCAATACAGGGCTATTTCGGGGGTTGGACAGATTTAATTTTTCAGCGCTTTATCGAAGTATGGTCGGGGCTGCCGATTTTGTATTTATTGATTATCCTCGCAAGTGTCGTCGAACCCAACTTCTGGTGGTTGCTGGCCATTATGCTTATGTTTTCCTGGATGGGTTTTGTCGGGGTGGTGCGTGCAGAATTTTTACGTGCGCGTAACTTTGAATACGTGCGCGCAGCAAGATCCATGGGGGTGAGTGATCATACAATAATGTTTCGGCACATTCTGCCTAACGCAATGGTCGCAACGTTAACCTTTATGCCGTTTACCCTGGCGGGTTCGGTTACTGTGCTCACATCGCTGGATTTCCTGGGCATTGGTTTGCCCCCGGGTTCAGCATCGCTGGGCGAACTGCTCGCACAGGGCAAGGCCAATCTTCAGGCTCCCTGGTTGGGATTAACCGGTTTTTTCACTATTGCTGTGATGCTGTCCATGTTGATCTTTATCGGTGAAGCAGTGCGCGATGCCTTTGATCCACGTAAGCATGTGGCTTAGGGATAATTTGATGCGATTAAGGAAATGGTAGTGTCCGCTAAACCAGAGGTGTTGCTCAGGGTCGAAGATTTGTCGGTGAGCTTTAAATCAGGCAGCCGCCTGGTTGAGGCTGTCAGGCATATTTCATTTGAACTCAGTGCCGGGGAGACGCTGGCGTTGGTGGGTGAAAGCGGGTCGGGAAAATCCGTCACGGCTTTATCGATCATGCAGTTACTGCCGTATCCCATGGCCAGTCACCCCTCCGGTTCGATTCAATATCGCGGTAAAGAACTAATCGGCGCGGACAGTTCCGTGCTGAAGATAGTACGCGGGGATCAAATCGGCATGACCTTCCAGGAGCCGATGACCGCGCTTAATCCTTTGCATACCATTGAAAAGCAAATCGCGGAAGTGCTGATTCTGCATCAGAATATGAGCACAGC
>JAUVBY010000053.1 GCA_030590945.1 Gammaproteobacteria bacterium
ACATCCAGCCATAGCTGCTTTTCTACAAAATCGATGTTATTTTTGCGTAAAAAAAACCAGGGCCGCAATGACCAGCTGGAATAATTCTTATTTCCGATGACCAGAATGCGTGTATTCATGAGTTGTAATCCAATAGTGTTCAGGTTTTATAGGGTGATGGTGCTTATATACCCATTCAAGCCATTTTAACCGCACAGTAGCGTGCCTTAAACTTAAATTTTTCGTATTATCAAGCCCTATGCAACACGAAACACCCACTCTACGCGACACTCCTGCTCTATTAGCCGAGATCAAAAGCTGGGCGCTGGAACTCGGTTTTGCAGATGTCGGTGTATCTAACCTTGAATTGAGTGATGCAGAACAGCGCCTGATTGAGTGGCTGGATAAAGGCTTTCACGGCACGATGTCGTATATGCAACGACATGGGCTGAAACGAACCCGGCCCCGGCAATTAATTCCGGGGACAATATCAATACTTAGCCTACGCATGGATTACCTGCCCGAATCACAGGACAAAGCGATCGAGGTTTTGCAGCAAGCCAATCAGGCTTATGTTTCCCGCTACGCGCTGGGGCGCGACTATCATAAACTGATCAGGCAACGCCTGAATAAACTCGCGCTCAAAATACAAGCCAGCCTGGATGATGTTGAATACCGCGTATTTACCGACAGCGCACCCGTAATGGAAAAGCCCATTGCAAATAAAGCAGGCCTGGGCTGGGTCGGGAAACACTCAAACATATTGAATCGCGAAGCCGGCTCCTGGTTTTTTCTGGGTGAAATTTACCTCAACTTTGCATTGCCTGAATCGGTTGCCCGGCAAAATCACTGCGGTGAATGTACGAGCTGTATGGATGTTTGCCCAACGCAAGCGATTGTTAAACCTTACGTGGTTGATGCGCGTAAGTGCATTTCATATCTTACCATTGAAAATGACGGCGACATTCCTTTGGACCTGCGGCCTTTAATGGGCAATAGAATTTACGGTTGCGATGATTGTCAGTTATTTTGCCCCTGGAACCGCTTTGCATCGCTTGGTGCTCAAAGTGATTTCCAGAGTCGTCATCAACTTAATTCGTCCAGTTTGACGGATTTATTTAGCTGGACTGAAGCCGAGTTCCTGAAACGATTTGAAGGCTCGCCCATCCGTCGAATTGGTTATCAAAACTGGTTAAGAAATATTGCCGTTGCGCTAGGCAATGCCAATAAAACAACAGCCAATCTGGGAGCATTGCAGTCACGCCAACATCACGCCGACACACGCGTTCAGGAACATATTCACTGGGCGATTGAGCAGCAAAAACTGTGATTCAGATTCACTACAAGGTATAGTCAAACGTGTCGGTTCAACTATTTTGGCACCACCGACGTTCTTCAGTCAATTCGCAGGAGCTACCCACCTTACATGCCATCAAAAACGCTCTATAAATATGCCATCCTCAAACAATCAAACGGACCATTCGCACGCCTTTATCGCGTATCTGCTGTTTGTATCGGATATGCTGGGCGGCGATTTGTTCCCACTGAATCGAGATGCAAATGAAATCAATTCGCTGGTATCACATCGCGCTATTGATTATGAATTGATCCGCTCCATCGTAAAAGAAATCCAGCTTCACAATGCTGTGTTTTGCCCTGGCGACAGCCTTCAGGCCTACCCAACGCTAGATGCACTAGGCAAACTGAGAGGCCAATTATTGCGCAACCGGGGTGATGTTCATCAAATCAGTCTGATCGATCGTATTGGTGAGCTTAGCGTGAGCTTTTTTAACCTCGGTGCTGAACCCGCTAGTACCGACAATACGCATTCACTCGGGCGCGTGTACAAGATAAAACGGCCGTAATTTTGTTAGATAACGCTACCACGCTTGATCTGGTTCGACATGGCGAAATTGCTACACCCGGTTTATTGTGCGCGGGCGCGGATGAACCGCTCAGCGTCAAGGGTCTTGCCCAAATGCAATTGCTTAAGCAGGGCATGAAATGGGATCTTATTGTCAGCTCACCGTATACGCGCTGCTATGATTTTGCATCCGGTCTGGCGAATCACTTGAAAATACAACACATCGCTGATGATAACTGGCGGGAAATCGATTTTGGGAGCTGGACAAACGTTCAACGAGATACCATCTGGGAATCAGACCGGCAGCGCTTATTGCAACTCTGGTCGCAACCCCTGGAATTTTCTGCGCCCGGGGGCGAGCGTATGACTGAATTTGTAAGTCGGGTGCAAGCGGCTTTTAATCAACTATTAAAAGTACATCAGGGGAAAAGCATACTACTGTTGACACATGCTGGCGTCATTCGTGCCATCCTCGCCAGCGCGCTCGACATTGATTACAAAAACACGCAAAAATTTAGCATTCAGCACGCCAAAATAAATCGCCTGCGCGCTTATCCGGATGGTGAGTTTAGTTTGTTAAACTGGGCGTGTTCTGCATCCGAATTCAGCTAATTCATGTTTAAGCAACCACATATCCGAGCATTTTTATTTGCTATTCAGTTCCTGACTCGAATTCCCATTCCGGTCATCGGCGCACCAAATGCCAACGATCAGTCTCGCGCCGCGCTCTATTATCCCGCAATCGGTCTGTTGATCGGTGTGCTGATGATTAGCATCGCCTCTTTATTAGTGCACAGTGAACCACTATTGGTGTCGGCTATCGTGGTCGTATTCTGGGTCGCGATTACCGGCGCTTTGCATATTGATGGTTTAGCCGATAGCGCAGATGCCTGGTTGGGGGGCACGGGCGATGTAAACAAAACCCATGCTATTCTAAAAGATCCGTTGCTGGGCGCTGCCGGTTCCACAGCTATTGCATGCATATTAATCATTAAATACAGTGCGTTATATGCATTAATTAAACACAATAATTACATGATAATCATGCTCGCGCCCATCATCGGCCGCGCAATGATTCTATTATTATTCTGCAGCACAGACTACGTGCGCAAACAGGGACTGGCGGCAGCGGTTATCGAAGGGCTAAACGGCCGCGCAGCGCTAGTTGGTTTAATCATCACGCTATTGGTTGCCGTCTGGTTCTCCTTTATTGGTGTAATCGTTGTTTTGCTGGTATTCCTCGCGCTGCGAAATATGATGATCAAACGCCTGGGAGGCTGTACCGGTGACACCGCCGGTGCCAGCGTAGAAATTACTGAGGCCGGCTGGCTGTTAGCTGCTGCATTAATATAAGAAACCGCGACCCCGGCTATTCACACACAAATCCTGAAATCAAACGATCTTTCCCGGATTCATAATATTATCCGGATCCAGTGCCTGCTTTATGCTGCGCATTACATCAACCGCCCCGCCCAGCTCCTGTTTCAAAAAATCACGCTTGCCGTACCCAATGCCGTGCTCGCCCGTGCAGGTTCCATCCATATCGATCGCACGTTGTATCATGCGCTCATGCAAGGCCTGCGCTGATGCGACCTCTTCCGGCACAGCGTGATCTACCAGCATGCACAAATGAAAATTACCGTCACCAACATGCCCCAATACAGGTGCGATAATCTTTGACTGATCAATATCATCAAGGGTCTGTTCGATGCATTCGGCCATGCGTGAAATGGGTACACAGGCATCGGTTGCCCACAACTGCCCGTCTGTGCGTAAGGCTTTGATGGCATACGCTGCATCGTGGCGCGCGCGCCAGAGCTTTTTTTGTTCAGCAGCATCACTAGTCCAGCTAAATTCACTGCCATTGTGTCCGCTTGCAATCTCCTGCACCATTTGTGCCTGCTCCTGAACGCCGGCATCGGTGCCGTGAAATTCCATGATTAGCATCGGTTTTTCGGGCAAACTTAGTTTGGAATACGCATTTATCGCCTTTACCGTTAAACTGTCCATCAGTTCGATACTGGCTAGTGGAATACCATACTGAATCGTTTCAATCACGGTATCCACCGCATCGCGTATCGAATCAAAGGTGCACTGCGCGCTGGATTGCGCCTGCGGCCTGCCGTACAGGCGCACGGTAAGCTCGGTAATAATCCCCAGCGTACCCTCTGCCCCGACAAACAGGCGCGTTAAATCGTATCCGGCAGAGGATTTGCGCGCCCGATGCGCTGTTTTAATAATCTCACCATTTGCCAATACCGCGGTTAAGTTCAGTACGCTGTCACGCATGGTGCCATAACGCACCGCATTGGTGCCCGATGCGCGCGTAGAGGCCATTCCCCCTATGCTGGCATCTGCGCCCGGATCAATGGGAAAAAACAAACCCGTATCGCGCAAATATTCATTCAACTGCCGCCGCGTCACTCCAGGTTGCACCACCACATCAAGATCATCGGCATTAACGCAAAGCACCGCGTTCATCTCAGATAAATCAACACAAACACCTCCATGCAAGGCCGCAACCTGTCCTTCAAGCGAGGTGCCCTGCCCCCAGGGAATCAACGGTATTTTATGCAAGGCGCACAGGCGCACAATCTGCTGGACTTCGTCGGTACTGTGAACCGCAACCACACAATCAGGCGGGTGACCCTTGTGAAATGATTCATCCCGCCCATGCTGCTCTCGAATAGCCATGCCCGTTTTTAATCGTTCGCCAAACCGTTGTGATAGTTCATTGAGCACCGTATCTATTGCGCGTGTTTTGTTACGGCCCTCAGTTATATCAATGTTTCGCATCAGACAATCCGGGCTCATCCGGCCGGAATCGTTAACACCGGCGCAACCGGGCTCACGTTCCCTGTCTGAACCAGAGAAAACAGCAATACCATGACGGATAACATATGTTTGGACTCTAAATCTGTATCGGCGATCCAGAACCAATAGTCGTGGTAAGGCACCGCAACGAACGCGTCATCGGGCGGCTCTTTAGAACTATGGACGCGTATTAATCTGTAGGCATCTGCGGGCAAATTACCGCTGGCACGCCCTTCCGCAGCGTGGATTTCAGGCACCATGATATATGCGGCAAGTGCGGACATGATATCCAGCATCGAACGCGTTAGCATCGCCATTTCCTGATCTGACTGTCGTACCGATCCAAATACGAGGGGTATTTCCTGTAGCGACGGGTCGATTTCCAGCAAGTTTCGCACAAGAAGTATATCGTCTTCAACTTCGTCAGTATGAGCAGTTCTGAACGTAATCAATGATACATTCTGTTCGTCCTGCTTTTTGACTTTAAGGCCAACGCCGCCCGCCAACTGAATTCGACGTAGCGCACCAGTAAGCGACTGGAATTGTTTATCACTCTGGCGGTTAGTCGTATATCCGCCCACAGTATTGCTTATACCATTTATACTCCGAACTGCCATTTCCAGAACCACATCCGCGAACCATCCTGCCTGAATCAACGAAAATATTGTTTCTGGCGGTATAGGCGTTAATAAACTCCGTGTAAACGCCTCACCTTTAATTGGAGCGTAAGAAATCGTTGGTTTATCGGTGTAGGTTCCCTTTGCCCCAAGTCTCTGACTATTTGGCACACCATTTATCAGTGTTAGCCCTACTTCGCTCTCAAGCTCATACTGATTTACGATTGACGTCACCTCGAGGAATACGGGGGTGTCACCGTATCGCATTTTGACGAAATTTAGCAATAACTGGGCCTGTAAGCCACGCCCTACTGAAGTGTTATAGTCGAATTGATCCTTGGTAATTCGTCCTGGACCAATACTGGTACATGATACAAATAAAATGGTCAGCATAAATACTGTGGTGAATCGATATAAATATACGTGGAAATGCATAGCTTGAATTCTAAATATTTATTGGCGATCAAGGTTCGTAACAAAGTCTATCAAAAATGCACCATGCCCACGCCATCAAATGCTCGGATATCATCAAGTTTTAGCGACCGCCCATTGAACCCGAATTTCACCTCGAGTACACTCCGTGATCGCAAAACTCGTGTCATTTCTTTTGGAATATCAGGGATCACCTAGCCCGGAAAATTAGATCTCTCAAAAGACAACACGATTCCAGATTAGTCGGGGTGTAGCTCAGCCTGGTAGAGCACTGCCTTCGGGAGGCAGGGGCCGGAGGTTCAATTCCTCTCACCCCGACCATTATAATCAATTAGTTATGCATATGATGCTTCCATGCATATTCGCCATAGGTGGAATATCAGGTGGAATTTGACTAAGAAAATACAATTCCGCGCCATAAGCTGATCTGCACTTACTATCATCAAACACCCCGACGCTTGGCCGAGGCATCTCTGTATAAAACAACTTCTCAGTAGCTGGTCCTGAAGTAGTGCCCACCACTCTCGCCGTAGTCCATCATTAAGTCACACGCCGCAGCGGTCCAGTCTATGCAGCTGGTCGGCCAGCTATACCCTTCAGGCGCTGAGCCGAGCTCGTCGGTCATCTGATAGGCGAAGTCTTCGTCGTTGTCGTACTCGCCTTGATACAATTCCTCGACCATATCTGGTTCGATGTCTAGCTCCGCAGCCGCTTCGAACACACTTGCATCCAGATAACTGCCGTCTACGGCCTGCTTGTAGTCCCAGTAGTGTGGGTCAATGTCATGCTCCCCGACGTAGCTCGCCGGGATATCCTCGTGGTCGCAGACGATCCGCTCTTCACAAAGCTCATGCGTCTGATCTGTGAGCGCCTGCATCCATTTGTGGATGGCCACCAGCCATTCTTCGCGGCTGTCGATCGCATCTAGATTGAAGGTACGGGGTATTAGTTTGCTGTTGTTATAGTTGCTCAGTTCATATAGTGTAATGTTTGCCATGATTGCTTACCTCTTGTAAGTCGTTGTGGAAGTCCTGCTTGATGGTTACAGCCATCTCGCAGGGCGCTTTATCCTTCCGTAGAAAAAAGTCCGGCGCGTCCCTGTGCCGGGTATAAAAAAGTCCAAGTTGTAAAAGAACATGATCTGATCTTAGACAGGCACGAGCCGTTAATCATCAATCTGGTGATGGCAGTCAGGCCGCCTATGGATTACGGTTTATGTCGGGTAGAGTACCCCGGGGATGGGCCCAACGCCATTCAGGCGTGATAGTAGTTATGTGTTGCTCTTATCGTGCAGGCGAATTATTAATGGTTCCGATTTTTGCAAGTATTAATTGTAAAAACTTGAACTAGACCTATCAGCACAAAACACTAGGTTCAATATGATCTGACAATGAAGGGTCCATACAGTGGGTTCTTAATATGGAAGACAGAAAACAACCATGAGTAGACATTGTCACCAATTGGTTAAGCTATTTCTGACCTTGTACGTCGCCAGAATCTTTTGGACAGCTATCAGCCTGATTTAAGAGTTCGCCCAAACCGGAAATCCAGATTAGATCCATATCTAGAATTATTCCTCTAGCGAAGTGGCTACCTGGATTTACTGATATCTTGCTGCAGATCAATCAGCGCAAATTGTGTGACCGCGCGACCTGGACGGTCCAGTGTCACCACGAGCAACAGGACCACTGAAAATGCCAGTGCCACAAACAGAGAGGTTATGGAGCGGCGCCCACCGTGAAGGCCACTATCGTAACCTCCTACGATCATCGACACAATCGCGAGCCCGAAAAGTATCACCCAGAAAACCGAAGGCATGCGGTGGTGGAGCCCCACGGTGACTCTTTTTTGATGCATATCAAATACTTCATTCAACGACTGCATAAAAAGTGCCGTGATAGGGGTCGGGCTACGAGCCGCAATATCAACGGCCATAAGCCACAGTTCATTCTGCAGTTCCTTTGCTGTATTTAATAACTCAAGCTCGCCGCCTTTGCCAGCCTGTACTGCGGCAATGCGCAATGAAAGGTAGTGACGCAAAACACGCTGGACAGCATCACGATCGGCCTGTGGCAACACCTCAGCCCGTAAATAAGCAGTGCCAATGGCATTGGATTCATCAATAACTAAGTGCTTGCGTTCGTTTTGGCGCGATGTAACCGTGCTAAAAGTAAAGGCGAGCATAAAAGCCAAAAGTCCGAGTGTGGCGGTAACGACTGGACCAGTACGTATACTTTTTGCCTCAGATACACGCTTCTTCTCTCGCTTACCCAGTAGAAAACCAAATTCTGTGCTTAGTAAAATAGTCACCATCAGGATGAAGAAAATGCTCCATAGAGGTAACGCATCCATTAGTTCAACAATATTCATTGGGCTGCCTTTAATTAGACCTTCAAGCCTATATCTAAAGATATTGGGAGTATAGTGTACGATTCCTGATGCAGAGTTAAAGAGTCAAATTTCCATCTCCCTGCTCCCTTTAATCTGGCTACTGGAGACAAGCTAACCCCCATTCTTGAAAGGCGGCAGCTCGTGGTGGGTTCAACTGGTCGTCGCAACACTTTATCCTTAGATTAAAGAGATGGTGGGCTGAAAATGAAAAACACAATTCGCATGTGAGACAGGGTTTCTGAGGTCACTCAAATATAAACGGCTTAGGATTCAGGCGTATACCAGATCGGCGAAGTCCAGGCACGTTCCTGATGTTTCATGGGCACATCGTCTGACATTTTGATGCCAAAGCGTTTCTGGTCGTAGGCAGTCCAACGGGGGGTCGGTATTTCCAGGACGCGGGCGTAGTAGAAAGCTGATTGAACTACATCGAAATCCGGGTCCGTCCAGACGGCCCTCAAATCCGGGTCACCGATGCTATTTGTCCACGACGCTTCAGCCACATTCACGGTATCTCCAACGGGCGCTAATTTTCCGTTACTGCCTGGCTGGCGGCGATCAGCATCACCCCACGCCACGTCATAGATTTTTTCATGCGTCTCACCATTTGAATCCAGCCAGCCCTTGATGATCTGAATGCGATCAAGATTGCCGCTTTCCGGGTCCATCATCGCCGCGACCAAAAAGGAAGGGGTTTTGGAATTCGGTTCACGTGACGGAAGATCGCCACCCATCGGCACGCCCTTTGCATAGCCAGGGTCTGCGATATAACGCGATTGGGCATCCGTCTCATCAAACGACCAGCCACCAAACAGGCGTACCGTCATGCGGCTGCCTGATGTCGCATAAACTTCTTTGCGCTTCATCGCATCCCATAGCGACTCGCGGGTATTTTCATTGGCCCAGACAGCCGCATAACCCGCGCCCGTATAAATCCATGTACGACGTGTTTTGCCAAAGCCCTGCTTGGAGATATGTTCCCAGCGTTCGGCACGAGGTTCCTGTACGATGTGCTTACCAAAAAAGTTGTCTTCTTCAATCGAAGTCAGTGAATTGTGTACATCCGTGCCACCAATCAGGCCGAATTTAAAAGGGTTGGTCCCCAGTTTCTGTTCATGGGCCAGGCCCTGCATCAAACCACCACGTAAGTACATATAAGGCCGCATCTCAGGTGATTCAGGCTCACCTTCCATTGTCAGGTTGCCATATTCCCATCCCGTAATACCGTAATCAGCGAATTCGTCGTTGGGAGAAAGTGTTGGGTGGGTCTCGCTGTTACCCTTGGTCTGCATCACTTCCTGCAGCACTTCAAAACGGGCGCGACGCTCAGCATAATCTTTGCTTAACGGCTTACCCTGAAAATCGACGTTTTCAAACATGCGCCCATTGGAAAGGTTACCGTTGTGGGGGATAGCCAGCACGTTACCACCCACTGTATCTTCGTATTGGGCCATCCATTCCCATAATTTTTCAGGGTCTTCGCTATCCCACGAGGTAAAGGGCATCATCTGGTCTGCTTTGTCCTTGTTGCCGCGATATAGAACGTTTCGATGCAGGTTATTACCCCCGGGGACAGAAGTCCACTCATAGCCGATCATGGCGGTAAAGCGCCCGGGATCATTATATTTCTCACTGGTTTCCGTATAGGCTTCCCACACACTTTTTTGCAGCGGACCCGCGATGGCAGGATCGGTTACTGGTGCAGGCAAGGTTCCTTGAGCCTGCGCCGAGATGAGTTCATTGGTTGCCTCAGCCGCTTCCGCACCACCAGCTTTCATCATCTTGTTCCAGCGTGCCAGAGTCTCGTCGCCCATCATCGCCGGGTTACCGTTGTATACCTCATACATCACACCCAGCCCTTCAGCGTGATCTGATATCACCAGAAAATCCAGAGGGCGTGAAAGTTGTGCAGGTACACCGCTGGACGAAACTATTTCTTCGCCGCGTGCAAATCGATAGGCGTCCTCCGGGCTCAAACGATCGCCATTCATAAAGGCATCGCCCGAGTTGGCAGTATGGTGGTGCGTATCACCGAAGAAGACGCGTGTGGGGTAATCTCGCCCCGCATAAGGTGAAAAATTCGCATCTGTTGCTGTCTGCTCAGCGGCGGCAAGGGAAGCGGCCGATAAGCTCAGGACAATTCCTGCGAATACGATCGCTGATTTAAGAGGTGAATGATTCATTGTGATCTCTCGATTGTAAATTTTCGAATAAAGTTCATTTTAATTTAGACTCGTTATTACTCCCGGTCGGGAGCGAGTGCCTGACACTAAACCCTGGGAGGGCAAGTCCGGTCAGTTCACCCACGAAGAACCATAGAGGCTTATAGAATTCCTTTGCCTCTATCTATTGTCTTTTTTCTTATTTTTACTGATTTTGTCCTTTTTATTATTGTCGAGGCCGACTGCGTCCTTGACTTCTTTTTTAACCTTACGTTTGACTGCTCTGGTACCGATAGACATTTTGATACTCTCCTATATATTAATTAAGATGAAATAGTTTATTTCGGCGGGTGTTTTCTCATTGCGCCGGCGAATACCAGATCGGTGAAGTCCAGGCACGTTCCTGAATGATGGCTGGTACGTCCTCAAGTAGCGGAAGCCCATGTTTCACCGCGTCGTATGTGGTCCATCGGGGTGTCGGGATTTCCAGCACCCGAACGTAGTAGAGCGCGGGTTTGGCCGGATCAAAATCATTGTCTGTCCAGCTTCCTGTAAGAACGGCCGAACCGATTTCGTTGGTGTACATTGCCGTTTCAAGATTAACGGTATTGCCAATCGGAGGGAGGTTGCCATCGGCATCCGGCTGGCGGTCACCGGACCAGACAGCATTAATGATCCGTTCCTGCGGTTCACCTGCCTCATCTACCCAGCCTTTGATGATCTGAATGCGGTCAAGGTTTGCGCCTGCGGCATCCTTCATGGCGTGAACTGTGAACGTCGGCGGTTCGTCGAGCGCGCTGAGCGTTCCCCCCATGGGTACACCCTGTGCATAACCTTGTTTTACCAAGGCAACCGGATCGGTTGATTCGGTCAGGCTGGCACCTCCAAAGAAGCGCGGCTTGATGCGCGTACCGGAGGTCACAAACGTTTCGCGCGCACTCATGGCGTCCCAGATTGCACCTCGGGTGTTCCTGGGCGCCCATACACCTGCAATTGAACCAGGATTAGACTCGCTAACTTTTATCCAACCAGAGATTTCACCTTCGCGGCGTCTTTCCGTAGTCTTGTCAGCACCACCATGGCTACCAATGTAGTTTTCCTCAACGACATCGCTTGGCGCACCATTGTGGTTGTCAGTGCCGCCGATGAAACCAAGCTTGTAAGGGTTTTCACCAATGCTTTCTTGATAGGCAAGACCCTTGGTAACGGCCCAACGCACAAAATTTTGTTTCTTGAAATCACGATCGTTATAAGTAGACACGCTTTCGGCATTCTCAAAGTTCGCGAACTCATCGGCAGACCAAAGCGAAGCGACGACTTCTGAATTTCCCTTGATTTGCATCATTTCGATGAGTGGCTCGAAATGGCTACGGGTGCGTGCATATTCGGCGTCTATCGGATTGCCCGAATTATCCGTTGGGTCGAACATGTAACCCTTCGAACCGTTTGAATTGTGCGGAATAGCCAACAATGTAGAGCCGTTGGCTTCCTGTTCCGCCATCCACGCCCAAAGCTTTTCTTCGTCGTTGGAATCCAGCGCACTAAACGGGGCATCCGGAACCACGCTATCACGAAAAATAACGTTGCGGTGCATATTCCCGCCATCCTGAGCGGAAGTCCATTCAAAGGCAATCAGCGTGGTAAAAACTCCGGGTTCATAATGGTCCTCAGCGGCTTTGATAATGATGTCTTTCCATGCGGACTTCGTGGTTTCCGGGCCGGCGTAGAACGGCGGGTGCCCCGGTTCTGCCGAACGCATGTTGGATATCACGTATTTTAAAAACCAGGCTTCCTGGTCCTCGAACTCTGTCAACCCACGCAGTTCATCGAGTGACGCCTGGTAGTGGCCAGGAGCACCGCTTACTTGCGTGGAATACATCTCGCCGATAAATTCCGCATGGTCGCTCACAGCGGCAAAATCAAGCGGCTTGACGATGTTGTGCAACTGGTTGTTGAGCGTCACGTCTTCGCCCTTGGCGAAACGGTAAGCATCCGATGGAGACAGTCGTCCACCACCGATAAAAGCGTCCATTGAGAAAGACGTGTGAACGTGTGTCTCGCCGAAGTATGCTTCTTTCAGCGGGTTTTCGGGAACCACAGCTTCTGCTTCGGCAAATGCTGAACCCTGAGCGTTGGCCTGGTTGGTTATAGCCAAAACTGAGGCGACCACTACCATCTTACCCAGCCATTTAGCCTTTCGATATTTCATCGTACACATCAAATCCGTTCCTCTCAAATTAAACAATTATTACGCTTATAAACCTGCCGATATCGTGAAAAACACTCCATCGCCCTCGACGCGATTTTTAGCGTCGAATTCATGGTACCAACGCAAATCCAGTCCAATACTGGTATCACCGGCCTTAAATTGATAGCCAACTTCAGGGCCAACAGAGAAAACACGGCCCTTAAAATCACCCAGAATAGCCGGCCCGTTACTGTCTGCGGTTAGCTGCTGATAGGCATACCCGACCAGGCCCGCCGACCAGCCTGAAGGCAGGTGCTGTTTGTAGCTAAGTTCAAGATGTGATTCAATGCCACTTTTATATTCTGTATCCAGGTTTTCGCCATTGAATGTCACCCCGATTACACTGGAAAACTCTCTACCACGTTTTTTATTGCCTCCGGAAAAGGCCGCCCCCACATCCAGGCCCCAGCGGTTAGCCCCGGCATTGGCGATCCTGCCTTCTTCGTAAGAACCAACAGGCACAAATAAAGAACCATATATACTCCATGCGCGTAGATCGTCGCCGTCAGGCCTGCGCCAACCAAGCGATGCTGCTACGACCGGATCACCAAACGCAGTTACTTTGTCGGATATCTCTGCGTTGATGGGGATGCCGGCGTAGGTCGCACTACCCTGGGCTTCGACCCGCATATGGTTGTAGGGAATCAATAGGGCCAGAGCCAGGCGGGCATCTTTAAGCTCTGTATCTGTAATCCATGTAGTTTGAAACAGGTTGCTGGTGGCGTTTGCTGTGACATCCTGGCTGACAATACCGGCAATGGGTAGCTTCTGATCGGTGCTACCGCTGTAGTGATAGACATCATTTGTAATGTATGTACCGGGTTTAGGAATCAGGCCCGCCAGCGGGCCGCGCTTGCCCAGCAAATAGAGGGACCGCCCCCCTTCAACTGCCTGTGCAGCGCCGGAAATGCAGCACAATATTGCTGATGCCAGCATCAGTTGAACAGCAGCTTTTTTGTTTTTTATCATGTTATTCTTTTCGTTGTTTGTTATGGTTGTTTAATGCGAACTGTTCTCACGCCTTTAGCAGATTAAGAACATTCTTGATCTCCAGTAAAGGAAAAATGCTGATGGATTCATCGTTAGACTGGAAACAGAAATTTCACAGACAAATTCACCGTCGATTCGGGAGAAACCACGTCGCCCGCAAAGTTAACTTCGTAATTGCTACTGAACATCTCTATTTTCAATAGATGGTCGGTATGTGTTAAGGGAATCTGATTTGAACCTAATCAACAATTTTCTTGATACCGTTCTTTTTGCCCTCGTCTTTCTTCTTGAGAGGGCTCTTTTTATCTTTCTTGTCCAGGGCACCTTTCTCTTCAATGCCTGCCACGCCTTTCGCAGAATCTTTAGCTGCATCAGCTGGAGAGCAACGACCACCCACGCCGACCGTAGCCTTCATAGCTATGTTTTTACCTGCCTTTTTGGCATCACAATCGGGCTTCAGTGCTCCCGCTATCGTACCGGTGCTCATGAGTAATAGCGAAGTGGTAAGTAAAACAATTGTTCTATTAAATTTCATTCTATTTTTCCTGAGTTACCTTTTTGTTAAACAGCTTGATTCACACGAAAATAATGCATGAACGAAGCCCATATCCTAAAACATTAAAATCCGTATGCTGGATGCGCCCGGGGCAATCACTCTACCTCATTCTAATTTTGAGATGAGATTCCCCTCAATGGTGAATCATCTTGGTCAGTTCCGCGCATCGTAACAAATTTCGACAAACAATGAGACAGTCTGCTTCGGGGTTTACTATTTGAATAGACAACTTGAGCGATATTTTTCGGGTTTGCTGCTATCATGGCATCCAGATTCAGTAGTAGAATGCTTTTATCTAACTAACCCCTGCGGCTCAATCCTAGATATGCGTGACATAATTTCCATCGTTCAGTTTGGTGGTGCTTTTGCCGCTCTGCTGATGGCGGTGGCCATTTTTCTCGTCGCACGTAAACACGATCGGCATGATTTTCTGCTGGCCTGGATAATGATTCTGATTGGCACTATATTGTGGCGTACCGGGATATCGGTCTCGGGCTGGATAGCGCAATATCCGCATCAGCTGGGTGTACTCGTTCCCTTAACCTACATGATAGGTCCATTGCTGTTGTTCTACTCACGGGCAAAACTGCTAGATCAGCACTTCAGCACGCGCCGTTTCCTGCCGCATTGTCTGCCCATGGTATGTGGGTATCTGATGTTGGTGCCGGTTTTTTTATTACCCATCGAAAAAAAACTGGCATTCCTCAGCTTAATGGCCCAGCCTGGATTTATACAACGTGCGTTTAACGAGTTTTCGCTTTCGGCGTCGATTAATCTACTCCAGATATTTACCATCTGGCTGGTTTTAGGTACTTATGCATGGGTTTCGTGGCGGATTATATCCAGCACCCAAACACCATCTCAGGTTTTCGGAAATAACCAGGCCAGACGATGGATATCCTTTCTCAGCCTGGGCCTGTTAGTTATTTCCGGCATGATTTTATTTTCACATTTTGGAGTGCTGTTTTTCAAGTTTACTTTCTTCTCTCCGTTACTCATGGCAGCCTATCTTTGTATTGCACTTATTGCTGGATATACGGCAATACAGTTGGTCTTGAAACCGGAGCTTTTGCATCCAGAACCCCTGGTGGTCATTGACGATAACCCGCCTGATTTTTATCCGGATCACTTCGGCCAGAAAAATTCACTCGAAATTATACCGGCGAGCGTCAGAAAATATGAAAATTCTGGGTTACGCAGTAAAGACGCAAAGGAGCTCGCTTTAGGGCTTAAACATTTGATGAAAGAAGAAACGCTGTACCGTCAACACGATTTGACGCTGCAGTTACTTGCCGAAAGACTGGGTTGCCCCCCGAAACACCTTTCGCAAGTACTCAACGAAAAAATTTGTGAAAATTTCTATGAGTTTATTAATAGTTATCGCGTGGACGAGGTAAAGCAGCAGCTTGCTAAAAATGGTTCTACAAAAATACCGATCATCGATATTGCCTTAAACGCTGGCTTTAACAATAAACCGGCTTTTTATAACGCGTTCAGAAAGGATACCGGGATGACGCCAACCGAATATATTAAACACAAAGAGTAAGCCTGACTGCCTGTCGAAATACCGCGATATCGGCAGTGAGTATTACAGTGAAGCGGCTATTTATCACCTTGAATGTCCGCAGCGAATTCCCGACGTTTATGCCATTTCGAAAATTGGCGGATTTCGCGTTGTCTCCGGCTGTTCGTCTGTAATCCCGCCAGCCTTAATATGAGTCGATTCTCGCCACTTTAAACAGCGGGTTGCGTTAATATGCTCTTCTACCCCTCGCCTCCCGGGCTCTAAGGCGTCCTGTTGCGCGGTGAGCCGTGGGGCGCGCTATATGTATTATCGACCGTATCAGCGCCCTGAACGCCGCTGATTTGTAGCTAGGGGTGGGAGACTGATTGGTACGGATATCCGTAATCGTACGGTAAATCTAGTTGAGCTATACGACTGGGGCGCGAGGACCTCATTTCTAGATGATCGGTTACCATGCGGGGGATCGGGAAGGTCACGTCCCGTTTAAACCCCTGCGTGTTCATTGCCGCCCGTGCGAGGTCTACGACGCGATAGAGCCGCTTATCTTCCAGCCCACCATCTTTTCGTGCATCAAGCAGCATCGCAGTCGCTGATCAACCCCCTAAACTGGGCAGTTTCTCACGCTGTTTAACAAACTGGACATTGAGATTAAAGCCCTCAAAGTTGAGAAGGCGATTATCGCTAAACAAATGGTAGCAGACAGTCTGCCTTCAGTCGAAGAACTCGAAGACAAATGCAGAATCGCAATGGCGGAACTGGCAGCAGTCACCTGCATGGACGCTAACCTTAAGCCTGCGCATATTGACCCGGTGAAGATTGCAATGCGAATAAATAACGATAATTCGGTTAAAAGGCTGTACACACAGACGTATCCTACAGTGCGCCCAACCTTCAGATGTATCACTGATGATGCAGATGGAGTTTGAGCATGTTCGGAATGCACCGCAATTTTGAGAGGAGGCAATAAAATAAGGTGCCCGCTTTCTACTATGAGAAAGCATGAGCCGAAGCGGCGGTGACCTGCTGAACATTAGCAGGGTGACGGAGCCCGTGGGGAAAGGGGTGTGAGGCGAAGTCGTTACGCCAAGATGCACCTCCAGGCTGAGTATTGAAAGGTTGAGGAACACGAACCGATTAAACCGTGTCTATGGGCTGAAATGTCGCCACCCCCTACACGACTTAACAGGGGGTATACGAACTGAGTCGGGTTAAATGTATGGACCTGACTCCAAATGCAGATTGTACAGTTTTGCCAATCTGCAGGGTGCCACGGAGAGAACATAGTCAGACCGTGGCGTTTGTATCAACTTGCAGTAAGCAAGGTTAAAGATTGCGATCGGCAACCTAATCAATACGTTTGAGTCCGACATGTGGACTGGGGAAGGTCTATCGAGATGTTAAGGGAATGTGGCCCCGATGATCGATAGGCTGGCGGAGCTTCCGTAGTAGTCTGAGGCAGGGAA
>JAUVBY010000090.1 GCA_030590945.1 Gammaproteobacteria bacterium
CATTCCCGCGAAGGCGGGAATCCATAAGCCTGTTTCTGACGGTATTATGGATCCCCGCATACGCGAGGATGACGATAAAACGGGATTTAGGTTTTAAGTCTCTAAACATTAGTGTCTTCTGCAAACAGTGTTGTACTGCCGTTTATCGTGATCCTACGAAAATTAAACCGGACAGTAGTAATTTAATGTGTAAGCGAAAATACAGACACTCCTTTGAATAAATCGTTTAATATCAGCAACTAGAATGAATATTACGCAACAAATCCACCCCAGTCTACCCGCTTTTTTTCGGCTACCGATGAATATGGTTCCGGGACAGCTTCAGTACCCGATTATCAAACGGACACTAAATACACTTTTTAGTGAAGCGCTCAGCCAGGGTGAACTGGACTTCCTGCAACACAAAACTATAAATATAGGCATTGAGGATGCCGGGCTCAATTTCAGTATTTACCTGGAAAACGGCCATTTGAATACCGGCCCGGCCCGGCCCGCCGCTGATCTGCATATCAGCGGTAAGGTCTATGCGTTCCTGATGCTCGGCACGCGCAAAGAAGACGCGGATACCTTGTTCTTTCGACGCCAGTTGAAAAGCGAAGGTGATACAGAACTGGGGCTATTCGTCAAAAATTTTCTGGACGGACTCGAACCTCAAAGCCTGCCCGCTTTTCGTGTAATCGATACCTGCATGCGCAAAGCACTGCAATTTGCTGATATCAGGCCTACTATTATCGATAAACTGCCTGGCAGCATCCGGGGCAATATGAAAAGCCCGCAACGGTAAGCCCATTGGACATCATGAATACAACATTTGATTTTTCGAAGGCGACCCCATCACCTTTTAACCTGGATGACTCTAGCACCTATCGCCAGTGGAGAGAGCACAAGCTTGCGATATGTCCGCCCAGTCTGGAGGCAATCATTGTTGAAATCGAAAATCTAAACAGGCCAAGCGAGCCTGAAAAATCGGCACTTTCAGCGTGCTTGCGCTGTTGCAACATGGCAATTTACGACTGCCGGCAGGCTAATCCAATCGATAAACACGCTATTCGAGAATTCGGCCGTGAATTTGGTCTGGAGCGCCTGGACCAGAGCATGGGTGCAGATGATGAAGGCATTACCGAGCTCGAAGTCAAAACCGATGCCTCGCACAAACGCTATATTCCGTATAGCAACCGCGCAATTGGCTGGCATACGGATGGGTATTACAATATCCCGGAACAAAGTATTCACGCGATGGTCCTGCATTGTGCAACACCCGCGCACAAAGGCGGTGAAAACGCGTTACTGGATCACGAACTGGCCTATATTCATTTGCGTGATATTAATCCTGACTATGTCCATGCCCTGATGCAGCCTGATGTGATGACCATTCCTGCCAATATTGTTGAAGGTAAAACACTGCGACCTGATCGAAGTTGCCCGGTTTTTAGTATCGACAGCACCTACAATCTGCACATGCGTTTTACGGAACGTAAATATAATATTATCTGGAAGGATGACCCGGTCGTTAGCGTCGCAATAGAGGCCCTGGTTACACTTTTACACTCAGACTCACCCTATATTTTTCGAGGCACATTGCAGGCTGGTCAGGGGCTTATTTGCAATAACGTGCTCCATAACCGCACTGGATTTGAGGATAATGAAAACCATACACGACTGCTGTATCGGCTGCGGTATTACGATCGAATTGCTGCCTAAGCCGACGCCCTTACACCTGCTTTCTCCAGAAACAGAGATATGAATACACCTGCCTGTAACCTTTGTGGAGGAGAAGTTAAAAAAGACGACTCAATCTGCCCGCACTGCGGTGTCCCAATACATGCCAGCACATACAAATCCCCGCAAAAACGCTTTCTCATATTTTTCATCTGCGTGGTGCTTTTCTGCCTGTTTATGATTTTTTGGCTACCGCCCGACTGGACCGCTTTTATACAAAAATAAGTTGCCGTATTTTTTAGCGGTACTTGACGCGCATCAAGGAAGCAACCGGCGCGTAAAACTAAAGTCCAACTTACCCTAATACTAGTCTTAATTGAGGAACACGCGATGAGAGAGACCTTTACCAAGGGCATGGCGAGAAATATCTATTATGGAGGATCCGTTTTCTTCTTCCTGGTACTTCTCGGCTTAACCGTTGACACGGTTCGCAGCCTGCCCAAAACTGATAACTCACAAAACCTGACCGAAGAAGTGGCAGCCGGTAAGCGCTTGTGGGAAATAAATAACTGTATCGGCTGTCATACGCTGCTGGGTGAAGGCGCCTACTTTGCGCCGGAACTTGGTAATGTATATACCCGTTACGGAGAAAATACGGAAGCCATCAAAATATTCATTAAAAGCCGCCCGAAAGACGGTATTCCGGGCCGTCGCAGTATGCCTCAGTTCAACTTCACAGAGGAAGAGCTGGAGCAAATTGCACAGTTCCTAAAGTATGCGGACGGCATAAAAACCGCCAGAAACTGGCCACCAAACATTCAAGGTTAAGGGAGAGATCATCATGAAATATCAATCACAATCTATCGCGAAGTTATATTTTATCGCCGCGATTGGCCTGTTCGTCGGGCAAATCCTGTTTGGCGTGATCCTTGGCCTGCAATACGTTATGGGCGATTTCCTGTTTCCGGAAATTCCATTTAACGTGGCGCGCATGGTGCACACCAACCTGCTGATCGTATGGCTGCTATTTGGCTTCATGGGTTCAGCTTATTACCTGGTTCCGGAAGAAGCCGAACGTGAGTTATATGCGCCCTGGCTGGCCAAACTCATGTTCTGGATTTTCCTGGTCGCGGGTGCATTGACCATCCTGGGTTACCTGCTGGTACCGTATGCGACGCTGGCAGAGATCACCATGAATGACCTGTTACCGACTATGGGCCGGGAATTCCTGGAGCAACCGACGATCACCAAAATCGGCATCGTTATCGTTGCGCTATCGTTCCTGTTCAATATCGGCATGACCATCCTGAGCGGGCGTAAAACCGTAATCAACCTGGTAATGCTCACCGGCATGACCGGTCTTGCGGTATTCTTCCTGTTCTCTTTCTACAACCCGGATAACCTGGTACTGGATAAATACTTCTGGTGGTTTGTGGTACATCTGTGGGTTGAAGGCGTGTGGGAACTGATCATGGCTTCAATCCTGGCCTATGTACTGATCAAAATTACCGGGGTCGACCGCGAAGTAATCGAAAAATGGCTGTACATTATCATCGCTATGGCGCTGATCACGGGCCTGATCGGTACCGGCCACCACTTTTTCTGGATTGGCACGCCGGGCTACTGGCAGTGGTTGGGCTCGGTATTCTCCGCACTGGAGCCGATCCCGTTCTTCATGATGACCCTGTTTGCTTTTAATGTGGTGAACAAGCGCCGCCGTGATCATCCCAACAAAGCCGCCACTTTATGGGCTCTAGGTACTGCAGTAATGGCGTTCCTCGGTGCCGGTGTATGGGGCTTCCTGCACACCCTGGCTCCGGTCAACTATTACACGCACGGCACACAGATCACCGCGGCTCACGGCCATATGGCGTTCTATGGTGCTTATGTAATGGTGGTGCTGACCATGATCTCCTACTCCATGCCAATCATGCGTGGCCAGAAAGCCGGGAATGACCGGGCTCAGATCGTCGAGATGTGGTCATTCTGGCTGATGACGGTGTCCATGGTGTTCATTACTCTGTTCCTGACCGGCGCAGGCATACTGCAAGTGTATCTGCAGCGGTATTCCGAAGACCCGATGACCTTCATGGTCACCCAGGACAAAATTGAGGTGTTCTACTGGATGCGCGAAGTTGCAGGCCTGGTGTTCCTGGCGGGACTGGGTGCGTATATCACCAGCTTTTTTGTTAAAGGCGAAGAGGTCAAAATCGCGTAAGCGCAGGCCCTTACATCGTGGGTTAAAATACCGCCGGTCACGGCGGTATTTTTTTCTAATAATTTGGTTGCTTTAACAAGAAACGAGACAGTTTTGGACAAGAGGATAACAATATGAAATCAGATAAAACGACCGATAAGGAACTTCAAATCCAACTGGCGTCAAACGCGGCCTTAGCGTCATTGATCAATCTGACTATTCTGCCGATTATTGGCTTCATTGCCCTGATTTGGATTTATCGTAAAACACAGGCTGGCACAATCGCGCGTTATCACGCCGTGCTGGGTTTTAAAATCAACATCGTTGCAGCGGCCGTTCTATTTTTAGTAAGTGCGTTGATGATCCTGTTCGGGGGTTTCAATTCACCCTGGACCTGGGTATACGTCATCACTTATTTCACCCTGGTGCACACCCTGTTCATCGTTCTGGCTGTCTGGGCGCTGGTACGTGCCTGGTCGGGTGACACGCTATTGAACTCAAATAGCTCATGAAAGCAAATGTGATCGAATCTGTGGAGCCAAAATTACTACCGGGTGATTTTGCCATCTGGATTTTTATATTTGCTGAACTTCTGGTGTTTGGCATATTTTTTTTGATCTACGCGGTGGTGCGTGCGCAGAACGTAGACTTATTTAACCAGTATCAAGACACGCTGAACCGGGAAATTGGCGCGATCAACACGCTGCTGCTGATCACCGCCAGTTTTTTTGTGGTTAAGGCGGTGCACGCGATACGAGAAGGGGATAGCGCTTCTTGCGCAAACTGGCTGTACGCCTCTCTGGGAGCCGGCACGGGCTTCCTGATTTTGAAATCGACCGAATTTTATGCCAAGTTTTCCGCCGGTATCTCAATGGATACCAACACCTTTTATTTTTTCTACATCTCGCTGACGTTATTCCATTACTTGCACGTCATACTGGGCATGATTATCCTGGTGGCAGTCCTGATCAAAACCAAACGGGGAAAATACGCTAAACAGGAGCACACCGGCGTGGAAACGGGCGCCTCCTACTGGCACATGGTCGACCTGGTCTGGATTATATTATTCCCGCTGGTTTATATTATTCGTTAATGACATGAACAACTTAAAAAACGTAACCACCCTGTGGCTGGTAATGATGGCGCTGACCATTTCTACCTATATGCTGGGTGCGCTCGGCTTTAGTGGAACCACGGTGGTGATGCTTTTGTTGCTCACCATCCTGATTAAAAGCACCTTTATCATTCGCGACTTCATGGAGTTGCGCGGTGTATCCACGCTCTGGAAAGTCATCATGTATGGCTGGCTGGGTGTGGTTACACTAGGGATCGCGATTGCCTACATAGCAAGCGCTTAAACCTGAAATTCTGAGTTTAACAATAAACACAACAGGCATCACATGAGCACTATTCCCTTTTACCAGAGCCAGCACAACGAAGTTGAACTGTTTGAACATGCCTACAACAACCAGCTCCCGCTTCTGATCAAGGGCCCAACCGGTTGCGGAAAAACCCGTTTTATCGAACACATGGCGGCCCGACTCGATCGCCCCCTGTATACGGTTGCCTGTCACGATGATCTCACCGCCGCTGATCTCGTTGGCCGGCACCTCATTGGCGATGGTGAAACCTACTGGCATGATGGCCCGCTCAGTAAAGCAGTGCGGGAAGGTGCAATCTGTTACCTGGATGAAGTGGTTGAGGCGCGCAAAGATACCACGGTAGTGCTTCACCCTCTGTCTGACGACCGACGATTCCTGCCCATTGAACGGACCGGTGAATTACTGCAGGCCCCGCCTGAGTTCATGCTGGTCGTATCCTACAACCCGGGTTATCAGAACCTGCTCAAGGGCATGAAACCGTCAACCCGTCAGCGTTTCGTGGCCATGCGTTTTGATTACCCGGACATGGCCACTGAAACCAGCATCATACAAAAAGAAACGGGAATCGATGAGGCGATTTCAGTGCAGTTGATTGAACTGGCGCACGCCTTGCGCGTACTCAAAGATCATGACCTGGAAGAATCCGCCTCAACGCGCCTGCTAGTTTATGCCGCCACTTTGATCAAATCCGGCTTCGAACCGATCGAGGCATGTCGCGCCGCGATCATTGAACCCTTAAGTGATGATGAAGAAACCGTAGCAGCACTGATGGAAGTGGTGCGCGCAAAAATTATCGAGCTAAATGATGGCTGAAAACACGATACGTGATCATACGGCGGTTTATGCCGTAGTATTTTTCATGGCGAATGTGCTGTTCGTGGTCTTTGGCGGCGTGTTCTACCTGGCTTTATGGGTTTTGTATCTGCGCCACTATAAAAATGCTTCCCCTGTGACCA
The DNA here is from genome assembly GCA_030590945.1 of Gammaproteobacteria bacterium. Taxonomy (GTDB): domain Bacteria; phylum Pseudomonadota; class Gammaproteobacteria; order Arenicellales; family Poriferihabitantaceae; genus JAAELZ01. The sequence continues at coordinate 6,195 of JAUVBY010000090.1, forward strand.
GGAATCACCTCAAGCAGGCACTTATTGCTGCCAGTTTGAGCACCACGATTTTTGTAATTATTAATATTTATATCATGGCCAATGGCGGTTATATCCCGCTTTCACGCTCAGCCATCATCGCGATCGAACTGTACGGTCTGGTCGTATTGCCCCTGTTTATGGCGACAGGCGTTTTTGTGCTTTTTAAGGCGATCAGAAACGAAGATGTTCGCTATCCGCTGATTGGCCGCCTGATATAAACCGCTATGGCCACACTGGCATCGACACAGACACTCACTTTTACCCGGGAAAGCGCCCGTAAAACAGGGAATATTCCAGGAAACCTCGCGATTTGGGCCGCTATCCTGGCCGAAATGAGCGAATTTGCGGTTATGTTTGTGGTCTATTTTCTGGCCAAAGTCCACAATCCGGAAATTTTTGCTACCGGCCCGCTGAAACTCAACACGCTGGCCGGAACGATCAACACGCTGGTAATGCTCACCAGCAGTTTTTTTGTTATTCGTGCGGTGATTGCCATGCGCGCCGGTAATCAAGTTGCAAGTGCGCGCTGGTTATGGGGGGCCGTCATTTCGGGCGGCATCTACTTACTGGTCAAATATTTTGAATATCGCTGGAATACCGCCCACGCTATTACGGTTGAAACCGATCTGTTCTACGCGGTGTACTATTACATCACCTTTAATCACTTCCTTCACGTTGGCTGGGGCAGTGCAGCGATCATCTGGGTTATCTATCGTATCAACGCCGGTGCCTACAGTAGTACCGAACACGAAGGCCTGATCAATATTGCTGTCTACTGGCACATGATCGACCTGGCCTGGATCACGATTTTCCCCCTGCTGTACGTCATCCGCTAAGCCAATGAATCAAATTCAACTTGTCAATCGCCTGTGGCTGATTCTTATCGCCCTGACCCTGTTCAGTGCCTTCATGGCGGAACAGTCGGAACAGGGGCTGGGCAGCATTTCCATCATGGCGCTGGTACTCGCCATTAAAGGGCGCATTATTGTGGATTATTTCATGGAACTGAAACATGCCAATCGCTTATTGCGAACCCTGATGCAGATTTATTTTTACGTGATCCCCGCGATGATCATCGCCGCTTATCTGTACCCGGAGCAAATTGCCCGCTGGGCGACCTTAAAATAATGGAAGAGTTTATCGGGAAGATCTGGCATCGCTATATCACGGATGCTGCGGATAAGCAGTTCCCGGATGCCGCAATTCAGCTGGATGAGGTGCGCCATACTATGGGCATATTCTTTCGCGCGTTGGGTGGCGAGGGCGGCCTGCGCATCGAACGTGCGCTGGAAACTGACGATGCATCCCGGCGCAGCATTTTGCAACGTATCGCGGGATCAGGAAACAAGACCGAACTGGCATGGCGGGACGAAGAAACGCTGCGCCTGCCGGAGCAAATCGCGCTGTTTCCTGAAAAGCATCTTAATCGAGATTTATACCTGTGGTTAACTGCGCTCTCGGCCATTGAAATAAAATATGACTCGCATAACTGGTTGGAAAATAATCGCCAGCGATGCCTGAAAACACTGCGAACCTGGCCTGGATTAAAGCTACGCTATCAACGGCTGGTCAAAGCCCATTTGCTGCTTCGCCCTGGCCCCGAAAACCTGCCCGATGCAGAGGCGCACCAGGAGCAGATTATTCGACAATTATTGCTTACTCCCGACCACGCCCGCTTGTTTAGGCAGGCCGCCAGGAAACCACCCAAGCCCGTACCACTCTGGTTGCATCCCCGGCCACCGACGCTGGATACACCGGATTCAACTTCGCCACCCGCAGACCCGGACGCCCCGGAATCGGCCGAAACGAAACAACAGAAAACCGGCCAGAAAAAGCGCAAGCAGGCGAATCGCACTGACTTACCCGAAGGCGATGGGGGCTTAATGTCGTTTCGCCTGGAAAGCCTGTGGAGCTGGGCGGAACACATCAATGTTGATCGTAGCAGCACCGAAGACGAAGATGACGATGCCATTCGAACCGCAGAAGATATGGACAATATCAGCATCGCACAGGACAACGAGACCACGGCAGGTAAAATCAAACTGGACATTGATCTGCCCGCCAGCGCCTACGACGACATCATGCTAGGCGAGGGCATCCCCATAGATGAATGGGACTATAAACAACAAGTCATGCAAAAAGACCATTGCCGGATTCAGGAAATGATCTCCCGCTATACCGAAGACACCGAATTGCCTGAAAAACTACGCGCCAACGCGCACAAAGTTCGCCGCCAGTTTGAGGTATTGCGCCCGCAACGCAGCTGGGTCAATCGACAGACGGACGGCTCTGATATTGATCTGGAAAACTACATTAATTTTCTCGCCGACCGAAAACACGGACGCGTACAAAATGACACACCGGTTTATCGCGATATACGCAATACGCATCGCGACCTGTCGTGCCTGCTACTGGCCGATCTTTCGCTGTCCACCGATGCCTATATCAGCAACCATGCGCGCGTGATTGATGTGGTACGCGACGCCCTGTTTTTGTTCTCAGAAGCGCTGCAAACTACGGGCGACCGTTTTGCGCTGCATGGCTTTTCCTCGCGCAATCGCAACCACGTGCGTTTTTACAATATCAAAAATTTCGACGAGGCGTATAACTCCGAAATTCGCGGGCGCATAGACACCATCAAACCGGGCTACTACACGCGTATGGGCACCGCTATCCGTTACGCAACGTCTTTACTTGAAAAAGAAACCACCAGCCAGAAATTATTGTTAATCCTCACAGACGGCAAACCCAATGATCTGGATAAATACGAGGGCCGTTACGGTATCGAAGATACGCGCATGGCGGTACTCGAAGCCGAGCAAAAAGGCCTACGTCCCTTTTGCGTAACCATCGATGAACATGCCTCCGACTATCTGCCTTACCTGTTTGGAAAGCAATCATTTGTAGTCATCCATGATGCGGAACAACTTCCGCGCAAGCTACCCATGCTCTACTTGCGGCTCACAAACTAAGCAGAGTCAGGCACTGCTTCGACCCTGCCTGTTACTTCCGCTGTATTTAAGAATAGTATTTTTACAAATATTGCCAAAATTGACATGGATCAATGCCTTGATCATAAGATTTTGATTAAATACAAGCATCATTTGAGATACATGATTTTGCTGATTTTTCACATGTATTGAGTAGTGGTTTCCTCCACACTTGTTTGATGTTATTACAACAGAAATCCAGGTGTTTTCAGGGGGCAGAAATGCTCCCTTTTTTTATGCCTGCCTGTTGTACGATTTAAGCGTATGATCCGACTATAAGATCATTGTGGACGCAGCATGACAACCTGAGTCGCGAGACTTTGTGGAACCAGTTCCAGCTGAAGAAGTCCTATACGGTAACTCATACCCTTAAATTTGCATGTTAAAGCTTCTCCTTCTAGTTCTGTCCGTTGCTGTACCTTCTTCCCTTTGGGCATTCAATACCACTTCAATTCCTACCCAATTTAACGATCTGACCCAACACAATGGTGAATTAATCGGCCTGGACAGTGAGGGAAATCACTATTCCTTGTACATGCAGGCAGACAGGCTGAAAAGCACTTTGATCTCCAGCCCTGAAACGCGAGTTCGCCCCGACGACATTCTGCCGGATGGTTTGATCAGCGTAGGGCGCAACCAGATTCGGCGCGCCTGGCTCGGCGGCCCAACGAATCGCTATGATCACGGTGTTTTGGCTGACAGCATAGAAGCTTCACGCCTGTATGCTCAAACCGATCAGCAAAAAACGGTGTTTTTGGAGCTACCGCTCAGTCAGGTGTTTGAAGACCGACTGGTGCGTTTCGCCGACCTCGATGGCGATGGCACAGAGGAATTGATTGTTATCCGTACTAATATTCAAACCGGTGCGGGCATTGCCAGCTACCGTGTTGATGAGGGCCAACTCAAACTTGACGCAGCTAGCGAAACGATCGGACTCAGTCATCGCTGGCTGAATATCATTGGTATTAAAGATTTTACTGGCGATGGTAGCGTGGAAATTGCGGCGGTGATTACCCCGCATATCGGCGGAACCCTGACCCTGTTTCAACAACGCGGAGCACAGCTGAGCCCAATTGTCGAACAGTGGGGATTTTCGAACCATGAATACGGAAGCAGGGAATTGGGTATGTCCGCCGTGCTGGATCTGAATAGTGACGGGGTTATGGATATGGCGGTGCCTAACGAGAATCGACAGCAATTAGTCCTGCTGACCGCCAGCGGCAAAACGCTTAATGAGCTAGCCCGCATCAAGCACAAAACTGCAATTAAAAGTGGCATCTACGGCGTAAATATGGACAACGAATCAGGACTGGAACTGGTCTATTTACTCAAAGACGGGACCTTGGTCATAATAGACTGGAATCAAGCTGTAAAATTACATCCACGCGTTGAGAGAATGACTCACCACACGACAGGGAAGTAGCCTTGTTATTAAAAATTCAGCACAATCCTGCCCGACCAACCTTCTGCACAATGATTAAACGATACAGCACGGCGCTATTTCTATTATGTCTTTCAGCTTTCACCAGCGCTGATGAAATTCGTCCGGGATATTTGCAAATAACTGAAACTAGCCGGGATCTGTATTCAGTCGTCTGGAAAGTACCAGCGAAGGGAGATAAAAAACTCAGCCTTAAAGCACACCTCCCTGAGAATTGTGAGGATAAAACACAAGCCAATGCCGTATTTACCAACGGTGCTTACATACAACGCTGGATAACATACTGTGAAGATGGTTTACTGGAAAAAAGTATAAGCATTGAGGGGCTTGAAGCAACTATCACGGATGTTCTGCTGAGGCTGGAACTGCTGGGTGAGGTATCACACTCAGTAGTACTCACTCCCGCTGAAAACACCTATACGGTTCCTGCACAGGCATCTAATCTACAAGTCGCGGGCACCTATACCTGGCTGGGTATAGGCCATATTCTATCGGGCTTTGATCACCTGCTATTCGTATTCGCCCTGTTACTTATTGTTAAAAACTTAAGACGTTTGATCGGTACGATCACCGCGTTCACTCTAGCTCATAGCATTACTCTGGCGATTGCCACACTGGGCCTGGTGCGCGTCCCTCAGCAACCTGTGGAGGCTGTGATCGCGCTGAGTATATTATTCCTGGCCATGGAAATCGTGCATGGAAAGCGCGGCCGCCCGGGCGCTGCAACTCGCTGGCCCTGGCTGGTCGCATTCATATTTGGCTTGCTACACGGGTTTGGATTTGCCGGCGCACTAGCCGAGGTCGGACTGCCGCAACAGGCCATACCGGTCGCCCTGGTTTTTTTCAATATCGGTGTGGAGACTGGACAGTTGCTATTTATTAGCGCGGTACTACTGCTTGGCTGGATGTTGCAGAAACTAAAGCAACCTAAACTTATGGACTGGTCGGAATCGCTGATCGTTTACCTTATAGGTGGCTTATCGTCATTCTGGCTAATTGAAAGGGTCTCAGCCTTTTAAAAAACTTAGCGATTAGTAGTACGCTGACCTTTGAATTACTCATTGCGCCTCGGGCTGTTCAACCGCCCATACACCGTTTTCCTGCCGGCACATAAAAAACTCGGATACGTTATCCTTTCCGCCTGTAACACTGGTAAAGCGCGTCGTTCTGCACGCTTTATTATCCTGTTGAACAGAGGTCATTGGTGTGATGGACCCACCGTGGCTAGACTCTGGATTACTCCAGTGCCCCGTTTCGCCGTCTTCCAGGGAATCCAGTAACTCAGCCATACTTTGCTTGAGGATACTTATATCTTCCGGGCTATATTGATTAACAGGCAGGCGTTTAGCCCACTCCCAGGCGCGAGCGTGCGCCTGGCCTGATAGTATAAAAGCCACTACCAGAGCCGCCAATGCCACATTTAAAAATCGATAATTCAA
>JAUVBY010000045.1 GCA_030590945.1 Gammaproteobacteria bacterium
TGCTAATAATCGCATCAACATGGGTGTTATGTGTGTAAAAATATGCGTAATCCAATATTGCAGATCACTACTGTCCGGTTAAAGCGTCATTCCCGCGAAGGCGGGAATCCATAAGCCTGTTTCTGACGGTGTTATGGATCCCCGCATGCGCGAGGATGACGATAAAACGGGATTTAGGTTTTAAGTCTCTAAACATAAGTGTCTTCTGCAAACATTGTTGTACTGCCGTTTAACGTGATCCTACGAAAATTAAACCGGACAGTAGTATGTTTGCAAATAAAAAGCCGCCCATGAAGGCGGCTTTTAGATACAAATTGGCGGCGCCACAATCATTTCCAAAAGGGCTTTGCCGCTTCTGCGTTAGCACAACTGCGCGAAACACCAATATCTTTTAGCTGTCGCGAGCTAAGCTGTGATAGTTGGTGGCGCTGATGGGCGCGGTCGTACCACAGGCTGAATAGTGTCCAGATATGTGACAGGCTGAAAGCCTGAGATTCAGTTTGGGACTCAGTGTCGAACTGAAATGGAACTCTTAGAGTGGTCGTTGTCATCGTTGGGCCTCGTTTGTATGTAGAGAATTAAATTTGAGACTGGATTGTGCGCTTAATAATATTGACCCACAAACGAAAAGATATTAGTCTATGGCTTAATTATATTTAGTCAGAATCCGGATACAAATATGCGTTTACCCCCACTTAAATCACTTAAGGCGTTTGAAGTCGCTGCCCGGCGCGGCGGGTTTGTGGCGGCGGCGGATGAACTGAATGTGACGCCAGCAGCGGTGAGCCATCAGGTTAAATTGCTTGAGTCATATCTTGAAATAGAGTTATTTCGCCGGCTTTCCCGAGGCCTGGAATTAACTGAAGCAGGCAGGGAGTTGTTGCCGGAACTGACCAAAGGCTTTGATCACTTTGCGCATGCGCTAGGCAGTTTGACAGCGGGCGAATTAACCGGCAAGTTGACGGTATCGGTGTTGCCGTCCTTTGCAACGCTGTGGCTGGTGCCGAAACTGGAATCTTTTTTACAGACTTATCCTGAAATTCAGCTTCGGGTTTTGACGTCGAATAACCCGGCTGTAGTACGTAACGAGCATGCCGATATACTTATTACCTATGGGAACGGCAACTACCCGGGGCTTGAAACCTGTATTTTGATGCGTGAATCGGTGTTTCCCGTGTGTGCTCCGAGTTTGCTGAATAATGTGCCGCTGCGGCGTTATCAGGACCTCCAACAACATACCTTGCTGCACGATATCGATGTGCAGATTGACGAACCGATGATGACCTGGAAACGCTGGTTTCGTGATTTGGGTTTGGGCGGTGTCGGTTCTTCGCGGAACGTCGAATTTGGAAATTCATTGTTGCTCACTGAGGCTGCTGTCAGGGGGCAGGGCGTGGCACTAGGTAGAATGTCGCTGGTGCAGGATCATCTAGTGACAGGGCGTTTGGTGCGCCCGCTCAAAACATCACGCCCGGCAGATTATGCCTATTATTTTGTGACCACGCTGGCTCATTCAGAGCATCCGCGCGTGCAAACGTTTTATAGCTGGCTGGAAAAGCAGATTGAGAATGATGCGGTCGAGGATGATGTCGGATTTTAGGGATGATTTGGGGAGGGCGAAGGGTAGAACGACAATTCGTAAGGCTGGCCTTGATATAAAATATCAGTTATGAAACCACGTAATACTACCGCTACGGATCCCAGATTGAAAAAAGGGCACGCGCATAAGTCTAAAAAAGATTATGACCGCAAACGAGAGAAGAAGGTGACCACGGATGAATTACAAAAAGGGCGTAAACGCTGATGGGCGATATGCCTGTTTAGAACCTGCTACAACAGGTTTAGCATCGTTAAAGCATCGCTAACCTCAAATTTAGGTGAGACTTCAATATTGAGCTGCGCAACGATACCGTCTTCGACGATCATGGCATAACGTTGCGAACGTACGCCCATATTCGCTTCTGACCGGTCGATGCTCAGGCCAACTGCCCGTGTGAATTCTGCATTGCCGTCGGCCAGCATCAGGATCTTATCACCGACGTTTTGTGCCTGGCCCCAGGCACCCATGACAAAGGCATCATTTGTTGCAAGACAGGCAATGGTATCAACGCCCTTGGCTTTGATTGCGTTATAAAAGGCCAGGTAACCCGGCAGGTGGGCCGCAGAACAAGTTGGGGTGAAGGCGCCGGGCAAGGCAAATAGCAGGACTTTTTTCTCGTTAAAAATATCGTCTGTATTCAGCGGTTTGGGGCCGTTATCTGTCATTACTGTGAGCTCGATATTGGGGAGTTTGTCGCCTGTTTTTATGGTCATTTCTCGATTTCTTGTTGCCTGGATAGTTCAATACTAGCACGTAGGCGGGGCTGAAGCCCCACTTCCAGGGTGGCGCCTTTGGAGCTGGGGCTTTAGCCCCGGTATATTGGGAGGTGCTGCTGGGCTAAAGCCCTACTTCCAGGATACATTGCCCGCTTCCTATTGGTAACGAATGGCGTTAATGAGGTAGTTGCGTTGCTCGTCGTGTATGTGCAGGCTGACTTCGTCATCTACCTGTTTGCCCAGCAAGGCGCGAGCCAGGGGGGAGTCAACACTGATATAACCCTTTGTGGAGTCCGCATCGATTTCATCAGCCCCTACTATTCGGTATTCGAACTCAGAACCGTCTTCGCGTTCTACCGTGATCCAGGCGCCGAAATATACAGCGGATTGTTTTCCGACCTTGTTCACCAGCTTTAAATCCGGCATACGCTTTTGCAAGTAACGGATGCGCCGGTCGATTTCGCGCAGCTGTTTTTTACGGTAGATGTATTCAGCGTTTTCCGAACGGTCGCCTTCGGCCGCAGCGGCGGTTACGGCTGTGGTTACTTCAACACGTTTATGCCAAAGTGCGGCCAGTTCTTTTTCCAGCACACGATACCCGTCGGGGGTGATATAGGGCGACGATTTAGGGCGAGGGGGGCGATAACGGCTCATGGCTTGAATTAACTTTCAATGTCGGAAAAAGACCTATTATTTTAATGAATAGCGTTGGTAGACGATAGAGGTTAATGTATGATGGATCAAGCAGGCTTGAATGGCGTGGCACGGCAAAATTGCGTGCCGTCAATCAGGCTTTTCTTTGGCAATTAATGACAAACTTACTTTATTAATTACGCGCTTATTGTGGACTGTTTAAAATGTGGATTTACTAATCCTGATCAGGCTCGGTTTTGTGCCGGTTGCGGTCTGGCATTTTCAAACATTGAGTGTCAGCACTGCAAGGCCGAAAACAGCCCGGGTTCCCGGTTTTGTAATATCTGCGGCCAGTCGTTAACAGCAGATACACCGGCTGAAACCAGCCTTCGCTCCGCGCATTCTGAGCGCCGGATATTAACCGTATTATTTTGTGATCTGGTGGGCTCTACGCAAATGGTGGATACGCTGGATCCGGAGTTGAGCCGCGCAATCATTCGTGATTTTCAGCGCATAAGCAAAGATATCATTGAGAAACACGGTGGACGGGTTTCAACTTATTTGGGTGACGGTATCGTGGCTTTGTATAGTCGCCATGAATCGAACGCCGAGCGCGCAATTAATACCGCGCTGGATATTAATCGGGAGATGGAACAAACGCAGGGAAGTTTTAGCCAGTCAACGCAGAAAATTAAAGTGCGTTGCGGAATCGCAACCGGGCTGGCGGTGGTGGGCGACAGTATGCCCGACGGTTCGCAGATACATCAGGAAACAGCCATTGGTCTGCCGCTCAACCTGGCGGCTAGAATCCAGAGCCTGGCAGAACCCGGTGGCGTTGCGGTTGGCAGTATAACCTACCAGATGACGAGTGCGCTGTTTGAGTTTGATGATATAGGTTGCCATTCATTGAAGGGCATTAAGGATTCGCAACAGGTCTGGCGCGTCATCGCAGAAAAATCGATTAGCGCGCGCTATGTTGCTCATGCAGCCAGCATAACGCCCATGGTCGATCGCACGGAAATCCTGCAGAAACTCGAAGCGTGCTGGGATAAAAGCGTACTTTCAGATGGTGAGGTAGTGGTGTTTACCGGCGAGCCCGGGGTCGGGAAATCCAGGATTTCAAAACAGCTGAGCAATAAAATCTCAGATAACAGCGAACACCACGATCTGGAGTATCAGTGTTCCGCAAACCACTCAAACACGGCATTTCACCCGGTAATCAGCCATCTCAAAGCTGCCGCGGGTATTGTGCGTGGTGAATCCCCGGCCGTTCAATTAGACAAGCTTCAGGAACTCCTCCGTGAGTCTTCAGATGATATTGAGCGTGATATGCCCGCCTATATTGAATTACTCTCATTGCCCGCTAGTGATAAGTGGCCTTGCCCTGAGCTGGATCCGGATGAAAAGAAAGAATGGATTTTCTCGACCCTGCTAAAAAATATATTCTCTTTGTCGCGAAAAACCCCCTTATTAATTATTTTCAGGGACGTACACTGGATCGATCCGACGACGCTTGAATTGCTTTCCCGCCTGGTCAGCACGCTCGAAGGACACGCCATATTATTTCTCATTACGTCACGGCCCGGGTTTGCGCCGGATTTTATTGATTTACCCTTCGTAACCGCGCTGGAGGTTGAAACACTGCCGCAGGATTATGCCCGGAAATTGGTGAATCAGGTGGTGGGAGATCGTTTATTTTCATCTGAAATGTTGGGCGAAATTGTCAAGCGTACCGAAGGCAACCCGCTGTTTATAGAAGAGTTTTGTAAAAGCCTGCTGGAAAGCATGGCCTCTGCGAGTTTGAGTGATGAAGATGGGGTGCAACCGGTCGGGAAATTAGACTTGCCGGCAACGGTACAGGAATCCTTGCTGGCCCGACTGGATCGACTGCCGGCTGCATCGAAAGATGTGGCGCATCTTGCTGCTGTGATTGGTCGGGATTTTCCCTATGATTTACTGGAAAGCGTAGCGGGTTATGAGCATAAAAACTTATATCAGGATTTAACGCCGCTCTTAAACGCCCAGTTGGTTTTCCAGCGTAAGGCGCCGCCCCACGCAGAATTTTCGTTTAAACATGCGCTGGTCAGGGATGTGGCCTACGAAACCCTGCTAAAAAGTGATCTTGTAGAAATTCACAAACGTATTGCCGAAGTTATTGAGGCTCAATTTCCGGAAATTATAAATAATAGCCCCGAGGTTATCGCGCGGCATTTTAGCGAAGGAAACGATTATCCTAAAGCCGTTCAATATTGGTTGCAGGCGGGGGAAAAGGCCAGCCGGCAATTTGCCCTGATCGAAGCGCGGTCACATTTTGAAACGGGTTTGAAATGCCTGGATAAATTCACCGATGATGAGCAGGCGAATACGCTCAGGCTTGAATACCTGATTGCTTTGGGCCCGGTGTTAATGGCATTGGAAGGGTCCGGTGCGAAAATCACACGCAACAATTACTCGCAAGCCGTTCAGTTGTGTGAAAAGTTGCCGGCCTCGGCGATGCAATTTTCAGCGCTATGGGGGCAGTGGAACGTTTCCATGGATTACAACCGGGACCAGGGGCTGATCTGGGCCGATAAACTCGAACAACTGGCGGAAGAACTAGATAGCCCGGATCTAAAACTGCAGGCCCATCATTGCCAGTGGACGACGCGGTTTCACTATGCCAATCACTTTGATGCGCAGCACCATTTAAAAGAGGGTCTGGCATTGTATGATGTCAAGCAACATGGGCATCATGCCGGCACCTACGGCGGGCATGATCCAAAGGTATGCGGGCTGTGTTTTTTATCCTTTGTACAGTGGTTTCTGGGTAATTTAAGCGAGGCGGATGAAGCCGCCCGGCAAAGCCTGACGCATGCAAAAAATTTGAATCATGCGGGTTCACAATTACACGTTATCGATCTCAGTTTGCTGCTCTCGCAATATCAGGGAAATGCTCAAACAACGCAGGAATTAACCGACGAACTTGAGCAAATATGCGAGCGCGTAGGCTTGCCTGAGTATGAAGGCAAGCTCAATTGCTGCAAGGGTATCGTGCTGACCAATCGCGACGAGCTTGATAACGGTATCGCTTTGATTAAAAAGGGGCTGGATCAGCTGGTTGCGGTGGGTACCACGGAGGATGTCCCGGTTTATACCGAATATCTGTGCAAAGCGCTGGGCCTGGCGCACAGGCATGATGAAGCGTTAAAATATCTGGATGATCTGCTTGAATCTTTGAAAGGTCAGCGATTGCGCTACTGGCACCCGGAGCTGTACAGACGAAAGGGTGTGTTGTTATTGGAGATGGGAATGGATACCGAAGCAGAAGAATATTTCCTTAAATCAATGCAAATGGCCGAGGAGCAAAATGCGCTGTCGCTGGTTTTACGTTCGGCCCTTGATCTGGTTCGCCTGGATAATAAAACCAGATTGTATCCGGGTGCCGAAGAAAAACTCAGGGAAGTGGTGCAGAAATTTTCCGGACAACAACGTTCCCCTGAGCTGGACGAGGCCCGGGGTATATTGAATTAGACTGGTTTGGCCGTTTTCGCGCCGAGCGAAGGGGTGTTTGCTTAATCCTGGTGCGAGCCCACCATTTTACCGCGCGAGGCCATCTTTCCTCTGGAAGCCATTTTGCCTCTGGAGGTCATTTTACCGCGCGAGGCGATTTTGCCGCGTGACGCCATCTTGCCGCGAGAGCTCATGAAATCATCTTCATCCATATCACAAATGGGTTCGAGCAGGATATCTTCAATGCTTCCACCTTCCAGGTCGATCACCATTGATGTGTCACTTTTATGCATTTTCCAGACTTTTATGTCCGTAGCAAACTGCCAGTCCTTGGTCTCCAGCCCGGTGTCTTCTTCGGTAAAATCCAGGCCATTATTTGTGATGGGGCTTTCGCCGGGGCCTTTGACAATATAAACCAGCGGGCTGGGTAATTTGTAATAATCCCCATCGTAAGAGAAGCTGTATATGCGCGCCAGTGTCAGTTTATGCTTCTCCGCTTTGTCGTGGTTTAGACGTTCATCTAGTGTTAGACCTGCGTACGGCTTTCCGAACAGATGAACGCGGTTGTGATCGTTCAGTTTCTCGGTATCATCCCTGCTTGAATTCGATGCCATTTTTTGTTTCCCCTCATTAGTATGATTATATGCGACAGACGATATCAGAAAACCGATAAACTGTCATATTTCTTTTACCGCCCAAATTAATACGCTATTTCGCGCCAGTCGAATACTTCGGCGATTTCCTGTTTGTAATGCCCGGAAAATAATTCAATGTCGGCCTGAAACAATGCTTGCACGACCTGCGGGAAATCAAGATCCCAGGATAAGAATTCCCAGCTTAGGCTCAGCACTTGCCCCAGGTAATCGCGCGCATGCACCAGCGCCATTTTAAAGCCCTCAGGATTTTGCCGGTAAAACTCATCGAACAGAGACTGTACCAGAGCTTCGTTTGCATCACCCTCGGTAAGCCCACGGGATAGCGTATCCAGTTCCTCATCAATCAAGCCGTCATCGACCAGGTTGTGCTGAAAGACCTCGATCAGCAGATCAAATAACGCTCCGGTCAGCGGCAGGCTCATATCATGGATTTGTTTGTTGCTCAGGTCTTTTAGCGGGGTGTTGGGGTCGGGGACGTGGCGCATTTTTTTGTCATTGCTGGCCATCCTGATCTGTCGCGTATTAGATTCTTCGCCGACGCGATTCAACTCATTGCGGGAATACAAATTGCCACTGGTATCGTTTAACAGGCGGTCTAGCACGGTATTAAAGTGCAGCAGCGAGACGATGGCAACCAGGTCGCTGGCCGTTTCATGAAACGCAAAAAACTCGGCCGTGGCCTTATCATCATCGGGCATGCCGATCACCGAATACAGCAGGGTATGTCCGAATTCGTGTGCGAGCACATCAAAGTTAAGGTTGTATGGAAATTTTTGCCCGGAGTCATCACGGCCATAGCCCATTTCAATGAAGCCATAGCCGGAGTGTGCATTATCCCAGTCCAGCCAGGGCACCAGTTCCAGTCGTTCATAATGATCGGCAAAACTCCATTCGATCTGGCGATCAAAATAGGTCTCCCAGATATCCAGTACCCAGCGCAAGGTGCCGTACATATGCGCCGCCTCAAACTGGTGTGTTCCTACCTCAAGGTGATCAAAATGGCCGTTTGCATCCGGCCTGGCCAGTGCATTGCGATCACCGCGGTAAGGCGGTAAAAACGGGTGTTCATAGTAGTGTTTATCAATAGCATCGACTACATACATTCGCTGATCAGATGGCCCGGGGTGAATTTGGGTGGGAGGAAGTGAAATCCAGACGATTTCCGGTTCCTGATAATCGCTCATCAGGGGGGACTGGGGGAATAACTTAAAGCGCGTGCCGTACGCCCTGAAATCCAGGTTCAGGCGGCTTAATTCCGCGCACCCGCATAGGGGCTCTTGTTGTAAGGTGTGGTTAAGTGGCACGCTCAGGTTTCCGAATTCATATAAAAGTACTCACCCAAAATCATATCATAAAAAGCGTTACTATCATCGAGCCCTAATTTTCCATAGTAGACATCGATGCGGTCTGGCATTTCAGAGTTCAGTTTATGGGTGAAATACCAGTCGGTTAACTGCAGTTGTTCGAGCTCGTTGAGGGCGGTGCTGTCGGGTGTATTGGACCGCCGCATCAATGTGGTCCGCTTGTCTTGCGCCCTTGCTTGCAGCGCGCTGAGCTTGCCCGATTGTTCCAGCCAGGCCAGTAAATGCTGGTCCGGGGTTAGCCCACCTTGTTTTTGCTGCCAGAGTTTGGCAAATAGCTGTTGCAGTTTTTCCGGTGAAGCGTGTAGCTGGTTTATGTCCCCGTGATGGCAGCTCATCTGGTGTTGCTTGTAAGTTGAAGTGGACGAGCATGCCTGTTCCATTTCCTGAAAATAGTCTTCACCCTGCAATCGAAGTTCGTCCAGTGCCGGATGTTTAATTTTGTGAGTACCGTCGATTTCATCGATGGCGCTTTGCCACTGGCTGGTGTGATGAAATACCCGATGCTCTGATTTATCTGACGGTTTTAAATCGGTGTGGGCGCTGATTTCGTTCAACAAGGCAATCGCGTCTTGTTGTTTCTGGTCAATCGAATGATGATTTAGCCAGGTTTTTAAGTCGTGAAGTTGTAGTTCAGGCAAACCCTGTTTTACCGCAATTTTCAGAATGCTCGTGTAATTTCGTTCAGCGTAAAAAAGGTCTTTAGCGATGCGAACAAGCTTCTCACAGCTTTGATCGTCAATGATGGATTGCTGCGCTGCCGCTGCGAGGCTAAACCGAATATTCACCATTGCATCGCTGGCCGCCAGGTAACCCAGTTCCGCAGGGCTGTGAATGACGGCTACTTCGTCGTCATCTTCAAAGGGCTCGTCTTCAAATGGAGGCAAAACACCACGCTGGTACGCCCGGTAAATTTCGCCGCAGCCGATCATACCCAGTGTATCGAGTTCAGCAGCGCGTAGTGCGCCCATGCTTGCTGCTCCGAACACCTGTACACCCCGGGAGATCGCCCAGAGGATTTCCTTGTGCCAGACCGCTGGCACCTGGTTGAAGTAACCGTCAATGATGCCGATTGCAAGCGGCTTAAACAGCTCGGTGATGCGATAGATGTCGCCCAGCTTGACGGGAGGTAAATAGACCGCATCAAGGTGTTTTTTTGCATCTGCCGGGGAAAGGGTTGGCCCGGTGAATATGAAAATCTGTTCGTGTTTCAATTTATTCACCAACCATGAGACCTCAGCTTATTAAAAGGCAAATTTAGCTGCCGTTTTGCGCGGCGCCCCGGTACGTACGCGCCGTGCCAGTGGCCATGTGCGCCTTCCAGGCCGGGTATAACTACTTTCACAACGGCCAGGCCAAACTCGGGTTTGCTTAAGTCTACCGCCAGCACCTGCTCAATGTCGATACTTGCAAGCAGGGACAGACAAAGTTCAAGATCATCATCGATATGCGCGTTGTCATAAGAGGTGAGCTGATTAAAGGTGCGTTCCGGATGGTGCGTTTGCATCTGTTTCAGGCCCTGGACACGTCGGCGGCGGCGCTGTTTTTGCTGGTATTCGCTCAAACCTACGTCGTCACGACTCCCCGCAATGAAGGTAGCGCGTGCCTGAGCCGCTTCGGTTAATGCGCGTGCCAGTGCAACTTCCTTAGCTGCGTGGCAGCCCGTTCCAAATTCCGGGTCGGCCCAGTCGTTCTCATCGCCCATCACCAGGCAGGTAAAGCAGGGAAGCTTTGTATCGCTGCTGATATCCCAGATTCGGATTTCAATATTCGCTGCTTTAAACTGATCGAGTAACCAACGACAATTAGTATCATCAATTGATTTAGGATCAACGCCACATGCAGCCTGCAGCCTACTCGATTGCTGATTCCATAGTGCCTCAGCATCGCGTTCAATGACTTCGTAGATGGCGTGGCAAAGTGCTTCATTCAAGCTGTTACCAGAGGCCAGGCCGTTGCTGTTCGCCGCAAAATAACCGCTGCCTTCCGGGTTCGGCAGGGTGTAGTCTGTACTGACCAGTTCCATGGGCAGCCAGTAACGTTGCCCGTCAAACAAATTTTGTCCTTCAATCCAGCTTATGGCATTGTCATCGCCCAGAATAGAGCGCCCTGCGCGTGCCATGTTCGCGGTATCAGCTAGTTTTATCTGATTGCTCAGTGCCGTAATGCTGCCGTATCGAATCGGGGCTTTGATCGATTCTGCGTGGAAGGTCTCAACCGATTCCATGATGGCGGAAACTTTGGCGGCCAGCGGTTCGGAGCCTTTCCCCTGGGAGACGGAAATCGAGCGCGATTGCGGGCGAAATGCGTTATATACGGGTATGCCAACGCGGTCCAGGCCCGTCACATTGGCAACGCGGCTAATGCCCATGCCAGCCAGTAGCGGCTGAACGCGATTTAGCGTATCAATAGGTTTTAAGCTACGGTGTGTGCCTAAACGATAGGCCTTGGTATCCCTGCTGTTGGTCAAATTCTTTTGCTGAGTTATAGTTTTTTAGGTTGATTAGGGTGAATCGACCTTTTATATTTCCCGATCATTATAAACTTGATGAGCGAACTATGAAATCAGCACCTGAAAATTCACCCGATGCGGAATTGGTTAAAGTATTTAAGGCCGCCGGCGTGGTGGATTTTATGCAGTATCTGCAATCGGGCAGGAGCATCATGTGGATTAATTTTAAGGCCGGGGTCGCCAAGGGGCTGGGTATGACGCTGGGCATGACGGTTGTATTAGGCTTGTTAATTTGGGCGCTCACCAAACTGGTCGCTTTACCGGTCGTGGGAGAGTATTTTCAGGACGCGGAAGAGTTCGTTCAGGATTACGTTGAAAAAACGGATTACAAAAGCGAGTTCATCGAGATGAATAAATTATTGAACGAAATTAATGACAACCTCAAGCAGTGAGTTTGCAATATGCCAGATTGCTTTTCGCCACCGCTTCGATTTATTATTTGAACTAATTGGCCTCACTATGTATACAAGAATTTACCTGTTTCTCGCGTTAATTGTCGCCTTATATGCCGGCTCAGCTTTGGCGGATGGGCATACAGCCGATTATATTGTGCTGGACATCGAGGACGGCGATACGCTGTTGCTTGAAATTGAAGGCCAATCGGTGCGTGCGCAATTGCTCGGGATCGATGCGCCGGAAGATGCCGACAATCCCAAGTTCAGGCTGGACCTGAAAAATACTGAAATGGATGCTGAGCAGCTCAAGCAGCTTGGAATGGCGGCCACGCTGCATTTAAAATCGTTGATAGCCATTGGTGAAAGCGTTACGATGCAAGGCGCATTGAGAGAAAAGGATCGCTACGGGCGGATCCCGGTGATCATCGACAACATGGCCGGGCGAACCTTGTCGGAGGCAATGGTTCAGGATGGGTATGCGATTGCGCTGCCCCCAACGGAGCAGGATTATGCCTATGGCAGGAGGCTGGATCGGCTGGAGCGATTCTCCCGTAAATCCAGTAATGGCCTTTGGGGCAGTCATCCGGATACCTTTCGTAACTGGTACGATCGTACGCGCTGATGGCGGCGATTGATGACGAGATATTAATTGTGGGATTTAGTTTAAATAAGTTATTTAAATGATTATAAATATTGAATTAATTAAGGTATTATTAACCGCCTGTTCATGTGCTGACGGTTATAACTGTCCCGCTCATTCTTCCTCTTTAACCTCATACAACACCTGTACATATATAAAATGAAAATATCACGTTCTGCTTTAATCGTTTCATTGCTCTCTGTTCTTGTTTTGCCCCTTACAGCCCACGCGGGTGCGGAAAGCGGTGTCTATTTCGGGGTCGGTGTGGGTGATACAAACATCAAAGGCCCGTTGGATGGAGATGACCTCGAATTTGATTCGACCGGATATAAGCTTTTATTAGGTTATAACTTTGGTGTAATACCGCTGATCGATCTTGCAATTGAAGGTGCTTACGTCAACCTGGGTGATGAAAGTTCGCGGCGTACTGAATTTGAACAAACATCGTGGAACGGGTTCGGCCTGGCGGGATTAAGTTTTGGCCCGATCGGTATATTTGCCAAGGCCGGACTGGCTGCCTGGGATGCAGAAACACGAGTTGGGTCGGTCAAGGTTAGTGAATCAGATACCGACCCCGTATATGGCATTGGAGGCCGATTGCAGCTGGGCGCTTTTTCCGCCCGATTAGAATATGAGTACTATGATCAGAGCAACTTTGATGATGTCTCAATGGCCTCGATCAGCTTTTTGTACACGCTGTAGAACACGATTTTCATAGCCCTGTCGTTATTCCCGCGAAGCCTCGCACAGGCGTATTACTGTCCGGATTAAATGTCATTCCCGCGCAGGCGGGAATGACGAACAGGAAGAATGCTATGTATGGCATGCCTTATAGAAAAGTTACTCTTCAGCGTAAACTGGGCGCCAACCAGCGGCGTGCCTCATCGAGCGGCATGCCTTTTTGTTTTGCATACGCCTGTAACTGATCTTCATCAATTTGTCCGACGCCAAAATACTGGCTCTGCGGATGCGCGAAATACCAGCCGGATACAGATGCAGCAGGCAGCATGGCAAAACTTTCGGTAATGCTTATGCCGGCTTTGGAATCTGGTTCCAGCAGCTCCCACAAGGCGGCTTTTTCGGTGTGATCGGGGCAGGCCGGGTACCCCGGAGCAGGGCGAATGCCTTGATAGCCTTCATCGATAAGTTGTTCATTGCTTAGATTTTCATTAGACGCGTACCCCCAGAATTCGGTGCGCACTCGATGATGCAGGCGTTCGGCAAAGGCTTCAGCAAGGCGATCAGCGAGAATTTTCAGCATGATGCTGTTGTAGTCATCATGTTCAGCCTCAAAGCGGGCGATGTGTTTTTCTATGCCAATACCTGTAGTGACCGCAAACGCGCCGATATGATCTTCCAGCTCGCTGGATTTGGGGGCTATCCAGTCTGACAGGCACTGGTTGGCTTTACCTGCCGGGCGTTGGCTCTGCTGGCGCAGATGATGGAGCGACAAGGTTACATTTTGCCGTGATTCATCGTATACCCGTATGGATTCACCTTCGCTGGTCGCAGGGAAAAAGCCAAACACCGCTTTGGCCTGCAGCCATTTTTCCTCAATAAGCGTGTTCAGCATGGCCTGTGCATCGTCAAATAATTCTCTCGCCTGCTCGCCTTTTTCCGGGTCATCCAGAATTTTTGGGTAGCGGGCTTTTAATTCCCAGGCATGAAAAAACGGTGTCCAGTCGATAAACTCACGCAGATCATCCAGCGGATAATTATCATACACAAATAGTGAATGTCCGCTAGAAGAGGTCACACGCTGCAAGCCCGTAACTGGCGTTGTTTGTCCAGGCAGCTTTGGTTTTATGGGTTCAAACGCTGACCAGTCCAGGCTTGAACTGTTGGCGCGAGCGTCTGCGAATGAAATGAGGCGAGTGCGTTGGCCTTTACGGGCGCGTTGCTCACGAACCTGTTGGTATTCGGCTTTTATACCTGCGCTGTAATCACCGGCCTGTTTCCCCAGCAATTTGGCAGCCACTCCTACCGCACGCGAGGCATCTTTTACATAAACTGCGGTGTGTGCGTATTCCGGTTCAATTTTGACCGCAGTATGCGCCCTGGAAGTGGTTGCGCCCCCGATCATTACCGGGTATTTCAGTTCTAGTCGGGTAAGTTCACTGGCGATGTGCACCATTTCATCAAGCGATGGTGTAATCAACCCGGACAAACCAATGATATCGACCTGCTCATCTATGGCGGTTTGAATAATAGTGCTGGCCGGTACCATCACACCAAGATCAATCACTTCAAAGTTATTGCATTGCAGGACGACGCCGACAATGTTTTTGCCGATATCATGCACATCACCTTTGACCGTCGCCATCAGGATTTTTCCGGCGCTTTGTATGCCTCCGCCGTCTTTTTCAGCCTCGATGTAGGGCATCAGGTAAGCAACCGCTTTCTTCATCACACGCGCAGATTTGACCACCTGTGGCAGGAACATTTTACCCGCACCAAATAAATCTCCAACCACATCCATGCCGGCCATGAGCGGGCCTTCGATTACTTCAATTGGGCGCTTGGCCTGCAGTCGGGCTTCTTCTGTATCACTTTCGATAAACTGGGTAATACCTTTAACCAGCGCGTGGGAAAGGCGGGCATTGACGTCCATTTGGCGCCATTGCTGATCGTCGGTCTGTTTTTTTCTTGTGCCCGAGCCCCTGAAATCATTGGCGATTTCCAGCAGCCGTTCGGTGCCCTGTGCGTCACGATTTAATACCACGGCTTCGACGACTTCTCGAAGGTTTGCGGGCAATTCGTCGTAGACCGTAAGCTGGCTGGCGTTAACGATGCCCATATCCATGCCGGCGTTGATGGCGTGATACAGGAATACCGCGTGAATCGCCTCGCGTACCGGGTTATTGCCGCGAAACGAGAAACTGACATTGGATACACCGCCGGAAATGAGCGCGTGTGGTAGCCGAGCTTTGATTTCGCGCGTCGCTTCAATGAAATCCAGTCCATAGGCGTTGTGTTCTTCTATGCCGGTGGCGATGGCAAAAATGTTCGGGTCGAAGATGATGTCCTGTGGCGCGAATCCCACGGTTTTGATGAGTATTTTGTACGCGCGAGCGCAGATTTCAACCTTACGGGCTTTGGAATCCGCCTGGCCGGTTTCATCAAAAGCCATGACGATAATCGCAGCACCATACTTGAGGCACAGTTGGGCCTGATGTATGAAATTTGCTTCACCTTCTTTAAGCGAAATAGAGTTGACGATGCCTTTGCCCTGTATGCATTGCAGACCAGCTTCAATAATCTCCCATTTGGATGAATCGATCATCACGGGTACACGCGAAATATCGGGTTCTGAGGCACACAGATTCAAGAACTTGATCATGGCAGCCTTGCCATCGAGCATGCCCTCGTCCATGTTGATGTCGATGATTTGAGCGCCGCCATCCACCTGGCTGCGGCAAATGTCCAGCGCTTCTTCGTACTGCTCGTCCAGAATAAGCCGTTTAAATTTGGCGGAACCGGTAATATTAGCGCGCTCGCCCACATTAACAAATAGTGAATCCGGGCCAATGTTAAATGGCTCAAGACCGGCGAGGCGGGTTTCGTGTGGTATCACCGGCAGGGTTCGGGGGCTAATCGACTCAACGGCTTTGACGATAGCTTCGATATGGGCTGGCGTAGTGCCACAGCAGCCGCCCACGATATTCAAAAACCCATGCTCTGCCCATTCGCGAATATGTTCCGCCATTTCTTCGGGCGTCATGTCGTATTCGCCGAATTCATTCGGTAGGCCGGCGTTCGGATGTGCAGAGACCCGGGTGGCAGAAACGCGGCTGAGTTCTTCCACGTATTCGCGTAGTAAATCCGGGCCCAGCGCGCAGTTCAGCCCAATTGATACTGGCCTGGCATGTATCAGTGAATTATAAAAGGCTTCAGTGGTTTGTCCTGATAATGTGCGCCCCGATTGATCGGTGATGGTGCCGGAGATCATGATTGGCAATTCTGCACCAATCTTATCGAAGGTTTCTTTAACCGCAAAAACAGCAGCTTTGGCGTTCAAGGTATCGAATATTGTTTCCAGCAGGATAACATCCACGCCACCCTCCATCAGCGCCTCGGTAACCTGCGAATAGGTATTGACCAGTTGGGTGAAGCTGACATTTCGAAACCCGGGGTCGTTGACGTCGGGGGACAAGGACGCGGTACGGCTGGTAGGGCCCAGAACGCCCGCTACAAACCGTGGTTTATCCGGCGTAGACCATTTATCAGCGGCCAGGCGCGCAATTTTAGCTGCGACCAGGTTGAGTTCAATAACGTGCTCTTCCATGCCGTAGTCGGCCATGCCGAACTGGTTAGCATTAAAAGTATTGGTCTCGATGATATCTGCCCCGACCGCCAGATACTTTTCATGAATTTCCCGCAGAATATCAGGCTGAGTGATCGACAGCAGATCATTGTTACCCTTGAGATCGGACGGCCAGTTTTTGAACCGTTCACCGCGATAGTCGGCTTCCTGAAATTTGTATGCCTGAATCATGGTGCCCATGGCGCCATCAAGCGTCAGAATGCGCTTGCTTAGTTCGGTTTCAAAGTGAGCTTTACGTTCGCTTATTTGGTCTAAGTCCATTATGCTGCCCGCCGGCCGCGCGTCTGGGGAACGCCGAGTATGTTACAGATGGCCTCGGTGGATTCCCATTTATTCAGAGTATAGATATGAAAATCTTTCACGCCTTCATTTTTAAGCTGTAAGGTCAACTCGGAAGCGACAGTAACCGCCACCAGTTCACGAAGTTTCGGGTTTTCATCCAGTCCGTTGAAAATCGAATGAAACCACGCTGGAATGCTCGCGCCACAGTCTTTAGCAAAGCCCGCAACGCGTTTGTAGTTAGTCACCGGGAGGATCCCTGGAATGATTGGGATGCTTATACCGGAGGCTACGGCTTTATCGCGAAAACGCAAATAGGCGTCAGCATGAAAGAAAAACTGTGTGATGGCACGGGTAGCACCTGCGTCCATTTTTTGCTTTAGGTAATCGATGTCAGCCTGCGCGGATCGAGCGCTAGGGTGAGTTTCAGGGTAGGCGGCGACGCTTATTTCAAAGCCGCCCATTTCACTGATGTGTTCAATCAATTGGATTGAATTTTCAAATCCGTTCGGATGCGGCGCAAAACGTCCTTCACCCGCGGGCGGGTCACCTCGCAGCGCGAGGATATGCTTAATGCCAACCGCTTGGTAATTCAGCAACAATTGGTTGATTTCTGATTTTGTCGCGCCGACTATGGTCAGGTGAGAGGCGGCTGGAATAGCTAGTTCATCATGTATTCGCTTAACGGTATCGAAGGTACGATCATGCGTTGCGCCGCCTGCGCCATAGGTGACCGAGACGAAATCAGGGTTTAATGGCGCAAGGTTAGTCAGCGTTTGCCACAGCCGTTTTTCGCTTTTAGGGCCGGTCGGCGGGAAAAATTCAAACGAAATGCTGAGGTCTTCGTCCAGGGGAGGGATAATACAATGAGACATGATTTATATTTATTTTGATTTTGATTTGAGAATCCACAACATGACATCGAGACCATCTCGCGAATCATTGTGTGTGAGTTTTTGGGAGTGTTCGAGGCTTAGTTGATTATTTTCACACCAGAACTGAATTTCACTGTTGGCAAAACCCAGCCGGCGATGAGCGTGTTCGGTGCGTAAGAATTCGTGTTGATGTTTAGCGAAATCTACGATTAGTATGAGCCCGTCAGGTGTGAGCAAACGCCTGGCTTCTTCGATGACCGCAAACGGGCTATCCAGATAATGCAGAACCTGGTGAATTGTGATTAAATCGGCTGAAGCATCGGTAGCAGGTAGCGCGGTTATGTCGCCGAGCCGCGCCTGGCAATGGCTAAGACCGGCTTGTTCAAACTTGCTCCGGGCGAGTTTAAGCATTTCCTGGCTACTGTCATAGCCTGTAATTTTTGCGGCCCGGTTAGCAAATATTTCGACAATGCGCCCGGTTCCGGTGCCCATGTCGATCATGCTTTGAAAGTTGCGGTCTCCTATTTGTTCAAGCATGGCAACTTCAATATTCTCGTCCGACCCCACCATGTTTCGGACCTGGTCCCAATCTCCGGCATTCGCCGCAAAATAGTCGGTGGCCAGGCGCGCGTTTTCAACCTTTATACGGCCCAGGCGATCGCTGTCCTTTTTTAGCGCAGGGTCGTGTAAATCTATCATCCGTGTTATTTGTGCCGTGAGATTTGATTCGTTCAACCTCTGGAATACCCACGACCCTTCCTGAAAGCGTGATACCAGTCCAGCCTCAAGCAATAATTTCAAATGCCGGCTGACACGCGGTTGACTTTGACCCAGCAAGCTAACCAGTTCAGTGACCGTGAGTTCGTATTGAGTCAATGCCGTCAATATGCGCAGGCGGGTCGGTTCTCCAGCGGCCTTGAGAGCCTTAATTAGTTGGTACATTTATGCATTCATCATAAAGAAGTATAGATATAAGCATATCTTTATGTGATAGTCAATGACCCGTTTCAAAGAGTTGGGTCCAGGGGTGTCTCAAAGCCCCGTTGCCTGTATATGTTAGAGTACTAATCAGACGCTTCGTAATGTTTGGAGTCGGATCTTCTAGCGCAAAATATCCTCCCTAAGTGTTTTTATGAAAAAGCGCGCGATTAATTGCCTTAAGTGATTGACTATCATGGTTCTGGTGCATAAAATCCAGCGCCTTGAATTTTGGCATCCATTCGGCTGCTGATCGGACAATTTTCTGGAGTTAAACAGATGTACGCTGTAGTAGAAACAGGCGGTAAACAATATCGGGTTGCCGTTGGCGACAAACTAATGGTTGAAAAGCTCAACGTTGAAGAAGGCGCTGACATTCAGTTGGATCGTGTTCTGATGGTATGCGAAAACGGTAAAGTCGAAGTCGGTACGCCCGTACTGGATGGCACGTCTGTTGGCGCGAAAGTCCTGTTGCAGGGGCGTGGCGAGAAAATCAAGGTATACAAATTTAAGCGTCGTACCAAGTATCGCAAGACACAGGGGCATCGCCAGAGCTTCACCCA